>JBKHKH010000100.1:0-7269 GCA_046537735.1 Archaeoglobaceae archaeon
TTCAAGTTAAGTGGATTGGGGCAGGAGCCGGGCTTAATATCCACGAATATCTTGTCAGGACATCCATCTTCATCGTAGAATCCGTTGTAGTCCTCAGGCCTTAAGGGACATGAGTCGTTGCTGCCAAATATGCCATCATTGTCAAGATCCAGTGACTGACAATCTTCACCCTGATACCCCGATTCGTTGCAGTATTCGTGCAGGGTATCTGTCAGGTCAACAGAGACATTCTCTTCTCCTGTTTGTGCATCGACTATCCTGAACATCTTGATGTTCCTCTCGAACGGAATGATCAACTGGAAATCGGTATCGTTGTTGTAGGTTATGTCCATGTCCGCTTTGGCTCCGAAGCCTATTCTGGGATCGAATATGCCGAACTGGTTAAGCATTTCGCCGCTGGATGAGAAGATCTCTCCTCTGAACACACCAGATTGCATTCCCCAGTCCGGATGTCCTCCTACCACTTCGGATTCCTGGTAGGTTATGTTGCCGCTCTCATCTATATGGAGACTGAGGAAGATACCGCTGGTGGCAGTGGAGCTTCCCCAGTTGCTAAGCACGTAATCGATACGTCTGGTATCAGCTTCCCAGAACCTGTAGTCGGCGTCACAGAATGGCCCGCTACCTCCGCAGGCGATCATCCAGTCCAAATTGGGGGTATCGGGGTCGTATCTCCACACATTTTTAATGCAATCTATACCCGGAGTTGATGCGTTATCCCACATGATCTGCCTGCAGGTGCCGTTCAGCCATCCTTCCTTGGTTGCGTTGGCCTTACAGGTGGCGTTGGATAACCACACGTTGCTCTCTGGTGGGAGGTCGCTCTCACTTGCCGGGTACCACGTCTTCCCGCAGTACTCATCTACCAATCCGAAGATGGCGTGACCGCTCTCATGCAGTACCAGCTTGGGCGCCCTTGCCTGAGCCTTGAATTTACAGGGGGGACCGAGTTTATCTGCACACCCTCCTCCGCCAGTTGCAGAGTTATTCAGAACCCCTATGGCATCATAACCAGGGATATCGCTCAACGTCCATGCGGGGATGTCTCCGGAGCATCCGGTATATGTAGCGAATCCTCCTGTATAGATATAGAAGTTGAACTTATCCTTATAGTCGAAGGGGAGCTGGTATTGGGGAGTGGTATTCAGGTGGAGCGTGAAGTAACCCGTTCTGATGAAGTCGGTGATATCTGTTTCAAACTGATCCATCTCTCCCTCATAGGTATCAGCGGGAACGAATACCACATCTATAAAGCCCGAGTTGGGAGCACCCCTTAACCTGAATTCTGAAACATTGTTCCAGGTGGATGGAGGGTCCATACAGGCAGGACAGGGACCACTGGCGTTGCTGCAATCTATTCCTGCTTCATAATCACCCTGGAATACGTCGTCACAGTCACAGGCATCCCCTACTCTATCGTTGTCGAAATCCTCTTGATATGGGTTGCTGTAATCAGGGCAGTTATCACATGAGTCACCACAGTGTGGGTCCTGCAACCATTTCTCGCCGTCCCAATAGGTAGAATTTGATTTCAGTTTTTTGCAATCTCCGTCTTTATCACTTTGATCGGGGTTTGCCACCCACCAGCAGTTATCGCACGCATCTCCTACTCCGTCATTGGGGTCCGAGTTCTTTTGAGTGGGGTTATACACTCCAGGACAGTTATCGCAGGCTTCTCCTACACCATCGCTATCGTCATCTTCCTGATATGGGTTCGATGTCATCCAGCAATTGTCGCAGGTATCACCGCAGTGAGGGTCCTTCAGCCATCCATCGTTCTCGTCCCAGTAACTCGAATCGTTCTTCAGTATCTTACAGTCTCCATCATAGTCGTTCTGGTTGGAGTTCCTCATGTTCCTGCAGTTATCGCAGGCATCACCCACACCATCACCGATAAGGTAGTCATGGCCCAACAGGCTCTCAATATAAAGCTCATACACCTCAAAGCGGGTCAACTCTCTATCATAGATGGCCACCTCATCGATCACGCCTTCAAAGTATTCACCGCCAGCAGGGTTTCTGCCGATGGAGATGCTGGAATCTGAAGTGTCGTAGCCTATCTGGGAAATATTGCTCTCTTTCCCGTTCTTGTAGAACTTGATTCCTTCATCCGGAATGAAGACAGCAACAATATGCTGCCATATGTTAGCATCTACTTTAAAACCAGTATCCCAAACTCCGTTTCCAGTGAAGACCTTCCATTTATCGCCTTCACGCAGAATTGACCAGTCATGGCCGCCGTCATCAGAGCTTATCGCTTGGTGCTTGCCACCTGAGATGCTGGTGGGATAAACCCAAGCCTGCATGGTATAAGCGGTTGACCCGGACTGATCTATGTTAAGGGGAATGTCAACATAATCACTGGACCCATTAAAACTGAGGGCAGACCTAATTCTGCCGTTCACGCACTCAGTACCATACAGTGTTCCGTCGTTGTTCCCCACGGAATCGTTACCCGAGCAGTCATCGAAAGTCCAGTAACTGGTAAGGTTCCCCAAACCAATGTAGTCGCTGTCATTCTGATCCGCATTGGACAAATGCCAGCAGTTATCGCAGGAATCGCCGCAGTGGGGGTCCTGCAGCCACTTCTCCCCATCCCAGTACTCAGGGTCGGACTTCAGGTCTTCGCAATCCCCGTCGTAGTCCGATTGGCTGGGATTGTTCTTGTACCAGCAATTATCGCAAGCGTCACCCTCATCAAAGAGGTCTGCATTCTCCTGCCCCGGGTTATAGGCATTGGGACAGTTGTCGCAGACATCTCCTACTCCGTCACTATCATTGTCTGCTTGATCGGGGTTGGGAACGTAGATGCAGTTATCCACATTATCGCACACCCCATCAGCATCATAGTCACCGCACTTCTGGCAAGTATAAGTGCATCCGGTAGTTCCATCGTCATTCCATTCATCAGTAACATTACAGGTGTTCTCTGAGCCGTAATTACCCTCACCGCTCAGTATTTCGATATCAAATTCGATGGAACCACAGATTTCGTTGGATACGAATTCATTATTATATGAATGGGCGATTATTATACCGTCACCACTGTAGAGGACTTTGTTATACCCCAGATAGCTGTCATTAACGTTTAACATACCCATACCATTGTGGTTGCCAAGGAGGTAATTGTTGGTTAGAGAGCTGTTCTTACTGTTCTTCCAGTTGATGCCTATATCGTAGAAGCTCACGTTGCAGTTCTTCACGGTCACGTTATCGTAGCCGTCGAGTATGATACCGAAACCCGAGTTGTTCCCAATGATGGCAGAGCCCTGACAGTCGAGGGTTATATTCGAGCTGTTTATGAAGATAACACCTTTCTCACCCGTATCGTTGATCCTGTATTCGCCCGGACAGAATTTGGTGTCCTTCTCTATCCGCATGCCATCGTGAGGGGCGAGACAGCACGAATAAGTGCAGTCTACCGTCCCGTTATCATTCCAGTTATGGGTGTTATAACAGGTATTATTAACTCCAGTGTTCCCTGTAGATGCTTCCTGCCATATATCCGAAACAAGATTACCGCAGACGTTATTGTTGTTAACTTTAGTGTAATTTGAGCTCAACATGCTCAATCCATAACTGTTAAACCCTATGGTATTGAACTGCAGTTTATTGTGATCGGAATTGGTGAGGGTTAAGCCGCTGTAGCCGTTGAGGTAGAGGTTGTTCTTGTATATGGTGTTGTTGTCAGCATTAGACAGCCATATGCCGTAGTAGAAGAAACCGACGGAGCAGTTCATTATGGTGTTGTTATTTCCGGCGAGCTTGATACCGTAATCAAAGACGGGCCAGTCACCGCCAATAATGTGCCCGTTACAGTCGAAAACTGTATTATTACTGCTGAAATCTATGCAGTTACCCACGTGATTGACTATGTCCTGATCGAGCACGACTTTATCATAAGTCCCGTTCAATTTATTCGTGCAGTCCTGACAGGAACTGCAAGTTATTTCGGAAGCATGTACACCCGCTGTTATAGCGATCAAGCACAGCAAAAAAGCTATTCCAAACAAGAATTTTTTTAGCATTACCACCACTCCAAACAATCTATTAAATCAAATATTGTAACCTTAAAAACATTGCTGTTTCTCGGTTATAGATTATGATAATGAATACAAATAGTTGATATTTATTGAAAGTGGATTACTTCTTAACAAATAGTGCACCGGGGCAGGAAATAAATCTAGGAGTGGTGATACAGGAGTGGTGGTATTATCTTAAATATCACAATATCACATATTTCCCGACCCCGGCGGTATCATGTTCAACTTCAAACTAATAAAGGTTTTCGATAAGTGAAAAGTAGAAAATGGACCCTTTTTAAAAATTTAAATACTAAAATAGTCTATTATTTTATGTGGAAGAATTGAAGATCCTGAAGGAGGTCGCAAAAGACCTTCCCAGGTTTGAAGATGGTAGAATTGACTACTCTAATTCCGATCTGGCTGTTACGGTTACTATATTTATCAAGTATGATAGTGAGATCCTCTTATTGAAGAGAAGCGAGAAGGTTAAGGGTGGTCAGGGGAAATGGTTTACTGTCACCGGATTCTTTGATGAGTATAAACCACCTTCCGAGAAGGCGATCGAAGAGATTGAAGAAGAAACCGGCATTAAAGAAGATCAGATCGAAGAAGTAAAATTGGGGAAAATTTACAGGTTACAGAAGCCAAATAAGCTATTCTTTATCTACCCTCTTTTGGCCGAGTTGAGAAACAAGCCAGAGGTTAACCTGGACTGGGAGCATACGGATTATCGGTGGATCAAGCCCCATGACATTGAAAAATTTGATACCCTATCAGAGACAAAGCACATCCTTGCAAGGGTTTTAGGTCTTTAAAATTTGAAATAAGGACATCAGATAAATTAATTTTAGTCCAAAGCAAAAACATTATTCAATGTGTGTACATAAACATGAATATGTGCTCAATAGAAGGTTGTGAGAACAGCTCTCAATATTCAGTAAAAATTGGTAACCTGGAAATGGATGTATGCGCTGAACACCTTATTAGAACCATAGAAATGGTAACTGAGGGCCACTTCGGTAGCATGAAAGGAAAACTGGAGATCGTTATATCAGAGCTTTAGTCTGTAGTGGGCCTGAGATTTTTGGGGAACCATGTAGAATTGGAAGGATGTGCCATGGATTGTATGAGCAGGGATGTATTGACCGCCAGATTCAACGAAACGATTGGGGGAGTAATAAAGCTCATAATCTTCAAAAGATTCAGAAGACTGCCCATAATAAAGGGGGAAACTCTTGCGGGTTTGATCACTGTAAGGGAAATACTGAGATATTTTGGAACTGGAGAGGCTCTAAAAGCTTTACTCACAGGTAACATAAAAGAGGCACTGGATGAGCCAGTTTCCACCATTTTAAAGAACTCTGATCTCTTGATTTACGAACAACCACTGATCTTCTCCTCTTATACTCCAATATCAAAAATTACCAGTAGTATGCTGGAGAAAAACTATGGTTCAGCTTTGATATTAAATAAAGGAAAGTTAGAAGGGATAATCACGGAAATGGACGTTGTGAAGCTCCTCTATAATTCTGTTCCTTAGTAACAAAAATTAAATTAAAACAGAGAAGAAATTGGTAGATGGCAATGAATGACCCTGTAGATATCTTCAAGGCCCTGGGTGATAGGACCAGATTCAGGATCTTAGAATTACTTATGGATGGAGAGAAATGCGTTTGCGAGATAGTTCCCGAGACGGGCAGAACGCAGTCCACAGTATCCATCCAGCTCAATAAACTTGAGGATCTGGGAATCCTGGAGTCAAGGAGAGAAGGCAAGTCTGTTTACTACAGAATCCATAACGATAAAGTCAAAAAGCTGATTGAAGATATCTCACAACCATAAAAACCAGAATGCTTTCTGAAGCCTCTCAATTCGTGCACTTATAATAAATTTAGGAGAGTTTTAACGTTCACTGTACTACATTGCGCAGCATTGCTAACATCGCCAACCCATAACTCATGGTGAAACGTTATAGGTCTCTACTGGTCTTACCATTTTCCTGTTGAAGATCTCTCCTCTGTAATATCCGGTCACAGGACAACCAGGGCAAACCCCATTGAACCAGTAGTCGCATCTCTGGCATGGAGAGCCACATGATGGGGTCCCGTTAGGGGTTATATTGACTTTAACCGGAACGAAAGCATCCCTTTCAGTAGTGACTATGACCCCCACATCTATTTCATGGACATCTGAACGGGGCCTGATGTGGTTATCTACGATAGCGTCCAATGAATTGATCTGCTCGCAAATAAACATCAGGGTGACATTCATTTCACTGGTGAGAACAAATCCATTAAGGAAAAAGGGACAATCTTCGAATGTCTTGATCAAATCTTTGGGATTGCTTGACCTGACCTCCACTTTGAGAACGTAAGGACCAGTATTTTTTAGATTTATGCCGTAGATGTGATCTATTATCTTCATCTCCCTCATCTTTTTAACCCTTGAGCCAATAGAAGGCTGTGACAGTCCTGTGATGCTGGAGATCCCTTGCTGGGTAGCTTCAGGATTTTCTTGCAGCGCCTCAAATATGATTCTGTCTTTCTCATCGAGCCTGAACTCCGTCTTAATAACAATCACCTCCGGTACATATTATCCTTCTCTCAGGATTTAATTCTGGCATTTTAGGGATTGAGTCAACCCCCCAGACGTTCTTGCTCCTTGCTGAGCTGTTGCCTGTAGACATCCCGTATCTGCTCAACATATTCACCTTAAACACATTTTCAAACAACTCTCTTTAAATTTTTCGGTTTGCCTAAATATTTGAGTGAAAGAATAATATTCTTATTTTGCATATCTTTGCCAATATCTATATTTTAATGAGAACTCTAGAGAATCTGGCAAAAATCCTGGAACCTAAAGAACAGAGATAGATTGCCAATAAGAATCTATAAGTATTAATCAGAAAAGACAGGAATTTAGCAGTACTTATAGCTTGAGAGTTAACATCAAAAAATTTAAAATAACATGAAAAATAATTTAATATTACTGGGTTGGTTGAGATCAAAGTATGGGGTTGAGGCTTTAGGATAAAAAATTTCCACCCATTTTGTCACCTATCCGTCCCAATCAACCCAGTTCACCCCTTTTTTTCTAAAACTGTAAAGCCCAAAAATTACGCCGGGAGAGGGATTTGAACCCCGACCTGCAGTCAGGTCGAACAACAAACTGAGGTGTCTCGCTCCGCTCAACACCTCTCTAACGTACCTACTAGTATAAAAAGTTAAAAACAATTACGCCGGGA
>JBKHKH010000101.1:0-7070 GCA_046537735.1 Archaeoglobaceae archaeon
TATCCATTTCTGCGGTGCCGTTCATTTTCGCTCTCTATGTTACGGCTGTGCAGTCTTCTTATGCTGTCTCCCTGGGATTATTTGAGTACCTGAAAACTCTGCCCGTAAGAATTGGTACTGTCTACCTCAGCGAGCTTCTCCTCATCGATATTCTGCCCTGGTTAGCCCTGGTAATTCCAAGTGTTATAGTTATATCACTAAGTTTCGGGTTTGCAGGTGCCCTCTTCTTTCTCTGGCTGTTGGTGGGTTTGCTGGCCGGCCACACAATCGGCCTGCTGGCCTACTCTCTCTTGGGGTGGAGGTTATCATTGTCCAACACTAAGACCAGAATGCAGCCAGTGAAGAACCTCCTGAAAATTGTGGGTATGCTGGCGTTATTCGGGTTCTTCTACGGGATAACCTCATTTCAGAGGGATGTAGATTACAGCAGATTCACAGCCATCTTTGCCAGATACGAATACATCTACCCGTTCACTGTAACCTCCATATTCGAGCCCTATAAGAGCTTGATGCTGGTCTCAGTTTATGTAATCGTCCTCATACCCGTCTACTATTACTCTTTAGGAAGGGTATGGAACAACTTGCTGGAGCCGAAGGCAGCTGTTAAAAGGGAAATCAGGAGTTTCAGAGCCGGTTTTGGAGGACAGCTCTATAACTTAGCTATGAAGGATTTAAGAATAGTTTTCAGGAAAGGTTCTCTGGTGGTGGGATTTCTGATCCCATTATACTTCATTCTCCCCCAGATCGCTGTAGCTTTAAGGTCAGGTAACTTGCCGGTTGAGAATGTATTCAACCTGATACTGTTCATTGCGCTTATATCCATTATTGGAGCGACTGTCGTCCTCAGGATTGAGGGAAAGGAGGTAGATTTTTTGAGGGCCCTGCCCATACACAGAAATCAGTTCGTTTTGAGCAAAGCCATCTCCGCATCTCCCCTCCCCATAGTCATAAGCGTTGCCATCGCTTGCCTGGGCATCTATTTTGATGTAGTAGCCCTGTATTTAGTCCCTATCGCTTTCCTCTTGCCTTTTACGGTCTTCATGATAACCATGCTGGTCTCTTTCCGCGGTATTGAAGAGCTAGGAGTGCCGGAAATAACTATTGGTAAGACCATCATCCTCTTTATTATCAATGGTGCTTTCCTGGGGGTTATAGGAGCTCCGGTGTTCCTGCTCTCATTTCCTGCCGGTCTAATGGTTAGCTATGGAATGGTGTTGGCTCTCCTTTATCTGTTGCTGAGAAAACTGTCATTCTTTGATTCTGCAACATAATCCCTTTTAGTCCCTATTTTAGTGATCTCAAAGAGGGTTAATGACTTAAAATTAAAATTAATACGGGAACTAAAATCCCGTCATTTATGGGTTTCGCACCTCAGTCCTCGAATATGAAGAGTTCTTCGATGCTTGTGTTCAGGGCTTTGGCTATGTCGTGTGCCAGTTTTAGAGAGGGGTTGTATTTCCCCTTCTCCAGGAAGACGATGGTCTCCCTCCTCACACCCACCTTTTTTGCGAGATCTTCTTGGGTCATATCGTATCTGGCCCCGAATTCCTTGATCCGAGTTTCCAAATGGATAGCGGGCATGTATCTTGCCATAATTGTTTTTCTGGTGTTCATGCTGGTTTATATGCCGTTGAATGTGGAGATGGAGCCGTTCGAAAGAATAATCTTTGTTGTCCTGTTCACGGTAGTGCTGTTGATGATCGTCTTCACCGTGTACAGAGCCTACAAGATGAACTTTACTGTAACCCCCAGCCAGATAATCGTCAGTGGGATACTTAAGCAGAACAGAATAAATATTGCGGAGATAGAGGCGATCTACAAGACGGCCATACCATTTGGGTTCAGGCTTTTTGGAGCGAGCTTTCTTGGCGGTTGGTATTACCTGCCCGGGTTGGAAGGCGTGGGTCACCATGAGCAATTTTCGGGATGGGGTGCTCATAAGCACTAGAAAAGGAAATCATTACGTCGTAACACCTGAAGAACCATATGAGTTCATAAAGATTGTAAAAGAACGAAAACAATAGATTCTTTAGGTTTCTAAAGTTCTAGGGGGTGGGGTAACGCCCAGTACCTATTTTCCTCAATTAGCTACATCATAGTAAAGTAATTTATCCATAATGGAAAGTCTTAAATACTTTATGTCAAGTTTACTTTACAAAAGGTGATGTCATGGAAAAGAGTGAATATGGTATGGCAATAGTAGGACTCATCCTGTTCATAACAGGAATCTGGGTTTTAGTTTACGAGCCAACATGGGTCGAAAGCGCAGGGGCTGGTTCTGCGCTCATAGCTGCTGGAGTTACGCTGTTATTGATAACCACTGTAAGGGTCAAAAGGAAGAAAAGGGGAGAAATAATCGAGGATGAACGGGAGGTGAGCATTGGCTTAAAAGCTGCTTACAGGGCATTCCAGGTATCATTCATCCTGATGGGACTGCTAATGGCAATATTTGGCATAACTGAGCTCTCCGCTCCAGTTGAGTCAGTGATAGGCCCTCTTTTCGCCGTAACCGCTTTGACTTATCTGGTTTACGCCTACTACTACAGAAGGGAAATGTGAGTAACGATGAGAAGAGCATGAAGAACAATTTGAAGGTGTGGAGGGCCACAAAGGATATCACTCAAGAAGACCTGGCAAGGGAGGTGGGGGTGACCAGGCAGACCATTAACGCTATAGAGAAGGGAAGATATGATCCCAGTCTGGAGCTGGCTTTCAGGCTGGCCAAATACTTTAACTGCAGAATAGAAGATATCTTCTCCAGCGAAGAATGACACCCAATCCCAACAAATACTCATTAGCTCCAACAATTGATACATGAAGTTCTATGTATATTGGAGAAGTAGTTATTAGTCAATGTTATTAATGAGATGCGTGATATGATTGATACGATGAAAAATAACTCTCAACCAGCCCCACCCAAGAATAAAACAACTAGAAAAATTACAGCGGTAATCGGTGTGCTGCTCGCGTTCGCGGGTTTTGAGCATGGCTTGTTTGCAGCGCTTCAGGGTAATGAGCCTGTAGATGGTTTTTTTATTCAAGCCATTGGCGAGTCCATGAAGTGGTAGGAATACGGTACAGAAGGTGCTTTTTCCCTAGCTCCCAGTTACCCTATAACCAGCATTTTGGCTATGAGCGTAGCCGTCTTTATCATCCCCTGATCACTGTTCTTTGTGGACAAAAAGCATGGAACAATTATCTTCTTGATCTCATTCATTCTGCTCACGTTGGTGGGATGAGGGATAGGTTTCATTCCGTTCTTCATTGTTACATGGGCCTACGCCACCAGATCAATAAACCTTTAAGCTGGTGGAAAAGTTTGATCCAGAAGTGAGAAAGCATTTAGCCAGAACCTCAGCTTTATCTCAGGATTTGCCCATGCCATGACACCAAAGCTGACTAAATGAAATTACTCTACAAAATTTCAGCAGGAGAATTCGGCAAGACAGAGAAAAATTCTAATAGGCTTAGATACGAAATCATTAGAGGGGGTTATTGTGAAGTATTTGGTGGGTGTATTGCTGATTTCATTGTTTGTGGGAGTATCTCTGGCGGGTTGTCAAGATGGTCTAAACACCATACCTGAAGATTCAATGTGGGAGCTTGAAAGTTTTGACTCTGGTGGTGAGGAAATTAAGGTGCTCCCGGGAACGAATATCACATTGAAATTCGAGGAAGAGAATAAATTTGGTGGTTCCGCCGGTTGCAACAGCTATGGCGGCTCCTACGAGGTGGGGAAGGAGAACTCCAACTCGATCTCTATGGGCTCCATTGTCTCTACAGAGAAATGGTGTTTAAACGAGGGCATAATGGACCAGGAATCAAGGTTTTTGAGTGCAATGCAAGAAGTCTCATCCTATGAAGTCACACCAGACCACCTGAAACTGTTCTACGATAATGGAAATAGCTCACTCAACTTCATAAGACTGGATTGACCAGACCAGCTAAGCTAATACCATAAGAACCAGCTCATACTTTAAACCGATTCCTTCTTCTCTCTACCTATCACTCTATCTTCAAGTCCTTCAGATAAACCCCATCTCCTTCTTCCACATGACCCACTATCTTTCCTTCAAACTTCCTCTCCAGAGCCCTAGCATCGTCCTCAGGCAATATCAGGGCCATGCCCATACCCATATTGAATGTCCGGTACATCTCGTCCACATCAACATCTCCCAGCTCCTGGATGTAGCCGAATATCCTCTGGGGTGGAAGAGGGTCGTTAATCACGTATTTAGCCTTCTTGAGCCTGTTCAGGTTCAACAGACCGCCGCCGGTGACGTGCACAATACCGTGGACGTCAACCTCTGAGAGCATATCCACCACTTCAATGTATATCCGGGTAGGGACCAGTAACTCTTCCCCCACAGTCCCATCACCAAAAGCCTCGTAGTACCCTTTATCAAGTCTCTCCACCAGCCTTCTGGCCAGGGTAAGCCCGTTGCTGTGTACTCCATTACTGGGAATGCCAAATATTACATCACCGGGCTGTATCCTCTCTCCGGTGATTATCCGGTCCTTCTTCACATAACCGATTGCAGTACCGGCCAGATCATATCCCTTGATCATGTCGGGTAGTGAGGCGGTCTCCCCACCGGCTAGGGTCATATTCGCCATCTCGCAGCCCTTCTCCAGCCCGGTAGCGATCTCCGCCATAGTCACCTCATCCGGTCTCTCGGCAGCAATATAATCCACCATAGCAACCGGCTCCGCACCAACCGCGATGAGGTCATTGGCGTTCATGGCCACGCAGTCAATACCTATGGTATCGAACTTGTTGATGGCCTTGCAAATCATTATCTTGGAGCCTACCCCATCGGTGGTGATGGCCACTCCATAATCGCCAAAATCCAGTATGCTGGCATAGTGCTTGGTGAGAACAGCTTTACCGAAGCCCTGGCGCATATAACTTATCTTCTTGCCCAGAGCCGCAACAGCCCTCTCTTCCTGCTTGATATCCACCCCTGATCTGCTGTAGCTATACTTCTCTTTCTCAGGCTTTCTATCTTCTTCAGGCATCCTAACCCCTATTAATTGGTCACTCTTTCTCCTTCAATTTCTGGTAGAGCTGGGGAGTGAATAATCCCACGTCGGAGACCACACCAATGGCCTGGGCGCTGCCCCTATCCATCAGCTTGGTGACGGTTGCGGGGTTCATGTCCACGCAGATGGTCTTTACCGTGGAGGGCAGTAAGTTCCCTACGGCTATGCTGTGCAGCATGGTGGCGCACATTATTACCATGTCCACATCTCTCAGGGACTTTTTCATCTCTCTCTTGGCTTCCATGACATCAGTGATCACTTCTGGAAGCGGACCATCATCTCTGATGGACCCGGCGAGAATGAAGGGAGTCCCGGTCTTATAGCACTCATACATTATGCCGTCAGTGATAACTCCATCATCGATGGCTTTCTTTATGCTGCCTATACCGATGATCTTGCTCACCGTATATATGTGATGTCTGTTCCCTCTGGGGACGGGTCTTCCGGTCTTGATGTCCATTCCCAGCGACGTCCCGAAAATAGAGAGCTCGATATCGTGGACTGCCAGGGCATTACCCGCAAGGAGCAGGTCAACGTAGCCATCCCTTATCATTCCCGCCAGAGCATTCCGGGCTCCGGAGTGGTCTATGGCAGGACCGGCGACAACAGCGATCTTCCCTCCCTGTTTCTTTAGGGAGATCATCTCTTCTGCGATTATCCCCACCATTTCGTCTGTGGGTCTCTCGGAGGAGACACTTCCCGTCATGAACTGGAAGCGGGAGGACTCTCTCGGTCTTTCGGGAGGAGAGACTCTCACTCCTTTCTCTCCCAGAACGATCAGGTCACCTTTCTGGACCTCGTCCACGGAGACGCAGAACGCTTCTCCATTCCTTATGGCTATGGTCCGGTCCATGCTGATGTACTGGACGGGAAGCCATTCTCCACCGTAATTCACCAGGGTGGGATGATTGGTAGTGACATAGAACCCTTCAGGCAGCACCTTATCTGCAGGAGCTTCTCCAACCTCCACTTCTTCCGGCTCCGGAATTCTGGCTCCGTATTTGTGAAGCTCGCCCAGAATCTTGTTGAGCTGCTGGTCATCCTGCCCGAATATCAGCAGACGGGCGTAGCTGTAATCCTTCTTCCTCTTACCTACTGTAAACTCCTGAATATCGAACTCCCCATCCATATCCAGTATGGCGTCCAGTACCTTGGGAAATATCATGGAGTCGATGAGGTGTCCTTCAAATTCCAGTTCCTTGGTAACGGTCATTATTTTTCCACCACCTTCTCCTTCATAATCCTCTGCTATTTAGATATTTTTTGGATTCCAGTATCGCTTTCTCGTCCCTCACCTCAAGAGTGAAAAACCCATGGTAAGATTTTGGTATGAGGTCCAGGTCCACACAACCTTCACCAAGGGAAGAGTGGGTATCGGTTTTACCATCATTATCGTGGAGGTGGACGTTCACCACCCTATCAAAATTATCCAGGAAGATCTGCTGGCCTTCCTTGATATTGTAGTGCCCGATGTCAAAGGTCAAGTTCAATTCAGTGTTCTGGATCAGAAATTCAATCACTCTGATCAGGGCGTCATCCATCCCTATGGTGTTCTCCAGGCTGAGGAGAGATCCATAGGTCTTTAAGAAAGGATACATCTCATTTTCTATCACTTTCACATTGTGCTCCTGAAACAATTCGGGTTTGTACACAAATCCTCTGGCGGTTATAAAGCCGGGGTTCCAGCCCAAATGGAACGTCACCACTTCTGCTTCACACCTTTCCCCAAAATAAACGGTCTTCTCCATCTCCTCGTAGCTCATCCTCCTCATGGCACTGCTGGTGGACAGGAAGTTGGTGCTGGCGCAAGGAGCGTGGATCAGTACATCCAGGTCATAGCAGCCTTTCAATTCAAGTATTTCGGAGTAATCCAGATGCTCTCTACAGAAGAGGGGGTGATCCATTAAGATCTCCACGTGAGAAAAACCGTTCTGGGAGGCGAACTCAAAAGCCCCCCTTACTCTGTGCTCCACGTCCGGCTGAATACCCAGCTTCAACTTCTCACCCTTTACTAGTCAGTCCTCTCT
>JBKHKH010000102.1:0-7042 GCA_046537735.1 Archaeoglobaceae archaeon
CTTTTGCTTTTTTGAGGCGTTCTGCCGCTTTTGTAACATCCCTCGGAGGAGGTATTATCACGTGATCGCCTACAAGCTCGTTCTCAGGCCAGTTGGCTGGTATAGCCACTTTTTGCTCATCAGCTACCTGAAACGCCTTCATCATTCGGAGGAATTCGTCCATATTCCTGCCCAGCTCCTGCGGGTAGAACAGCATTGCCCTTATGACTGAGCTGGGATCTACTATGAACACTGCCCTGACAGTACTGCTTCCCTGTTGAGGGAGCATTCCCAGGGTTTCTGCTACCTTACCTCTATCATCAGCAATTATGGGGAACTCTATCTGTTCACCCAGATTATCTTTTATCCACTCTTCCCATTTTATATGACTGAATACCTGATCTATACTCAATCCAATAAGCTCAGTATTCAGCTCTTTGAACTTATCGAACCTTTTCTGGAATGCATAGAACTCTGTGGTGCATACAGGCGTAAAATCAGCCGGATGGGAGAAAAGCAAGAACCACATTCCCTTGTAATCATCTGGCAGAACTTTCTTACCATGGGTCGTAACTACCTCCAATCGGGGGAACTTAGACCCTATCATTATATTTCCCAATTCTTTTTCTTCCACTATAACCACCTCTTGAAAAATTTTATTTCAAACTGTTCACTGGCATAATATAAAATTAATCACATGGATTACTATCAGAATTCATATTATTAATTCGAAATTCATCTATAAATCTATAAGTTAGCGACGACCAACAGAATCAGATCACTGTTCTAAGATCAGGAAGTAAAACTTCCATTTTTTTATTGCTCCCTTGGGCATTTTCCCCTCTCTCACGCTCTCAAAAAGTTTATTTCTTTCCAGAATAATTTCTAGGGGTCTGCTTTCAATTATCAAGCCTTCACACCTGAAAACGAACCCGTATCTCTCAAAATTATCTTCTCTGGTCAGTTCAGAACTTACTACCTTGCATTCTTCTTCAGAAGCTTCTGCAGGAATATAGAGTTTTTTGGATTCATAAACGAAAAATAAGGGCCCGGACAGCTTGACCTGGAGCATTTTCTCCACAAACTGGATTATCTTATGAGTATTGAGTATCTCCACATCTCCTTTTTTAAAATACCCTCCCGCGAACAGCTTATAATCGGGGAAACCCTTCACTTCTTCTCTGGTCTTAAGTTTAAATGAGCCTCTTAAGATCTCTCCGTTTATTACCGGTAAAGAACACGTATTTTCGATTACCAGGAGATCTCCTGTATCAATGTTGACCCAGTCCCTGGATAAGGATACCAGCAGGTTACCATAGCGATGTTCAGTCCTTGACAATGGTTCAAGAGTGTTGTTCTCTATAACAGGAAGAGTTAAAGGGAAAACATACATATTTTTGCCTGTGAGCAAACTGGAAGCGAAAGGACCTATTTCACTACCCACATACAGATTGTTGAACCTGGCATTGGCATCCGCAAATCCTTCGATCTTTCTCCATTGCTCTGAATTGAGAGAAGTAAAGCTGAAGATAAAGGTGCAATCCGTAAATTTCTCAGAGAGTCTCTTCTGAACCTCTTTAGCAGCCCTCTCCACTCCCAATCTATCGATCAATTTAGAGACTTCACATTGTTTGTTTTTCTGGTAACTTTTCTCCATATAACTCCGGAGGCTGTTGATATCAGCCCATTTGAGTATGGTTGATGCTGGAGCGGAGACCACTGAGACATCCTCCATCTCTAATAAACGGGAGAGAACTTCCACATCTCTGGAGTTCTTATAAAAATCAATAAGATACGATCTGGGGCTGAACATGGACAATACCAGCCTCTGAGAGAACTCTGAGGAGTAAAGTCTGACACTCTTACCGTCAAAACCGTCGGTAGTCAATCTGGTGGGAACGAATATTATGGCCGACGAGTTCTTCTTTAAGCCTGCAGAGTCGAATATGGCCTGCATCCCAGGAGCCCATATCTTTTCCACTAATTCGTTGGTTATGTGGAAATATTTGGGCTCAGATCCAGAAGTCCCAGAAGTGTGACATAGAATTGGTTGTTCAAAACCCAGGTCTTCGAAGGGGGGCACCGCCATCTCATGAGAGTCCGTCTTTTTGGTGAGAATATTGTCGAATGCATCTACTTCCAATCCCAAATTCTTCAGAACAGCATCTTCGTATTCCTCTTTAGAGGAGATATCCACCCATTTCTTCCAATCAACTTTTTTGAGGTCCTTGAACTTGCTGTTAAATATTCCCTGGATCTGAGGATCGAAATCGATTTTCTGAAGGTTCACTATCTCACTATTTCTCTAAGAGTCCGAAAGTTTAAATTTCTTGTTACTGACGGAGATATGGATACAAAGGTTTTTAAAGACAACTAGATTTGCGGGAGAATAATGGGTGAGTTTGGCTGCAGAGAGTGGTTGTCATTTCTTCCACTGTTCTCTGCCTATGTTATATTGGGATCGTATTTTCTTTTTATTTTCAACTCTTTGTCAGGTTATATTTACCTGGCATATTTTATTTTCATCTACACAGGAGCGACAATGTGGATCTTTTGCACCAAATGCCCTCATTACGGGCAGTGCTGTTCATACATATTTGCCGGCCTTTTGGCCCAGAAACTGTTCTCAAGAAAGGAAGGAGAGTTTAAATTCCTTGAAAAAGCTTTTCCTGTTGCTGCTTTCATTGTCTTGCTTGTATTCCCCCTATTGTTTGCACTCGATAGACCGGCATACTTGCTGTCCTTTCTGGGGATAATAATCTCAATAGCTGTGGTTAAACCGTTTATTATTTGTGCTACATGCAAGAATACCGATTGCCTGGGAAAGAAGATTTCACTGAGAATAAAGAATGGGGATTGAGTCTTGCTTAATTATTTAAATGGTATAAATCGAGATCGTCCCATGTGGAGGGAATGCAATGCCATCATTGGAGACTCATAGTAGGATTGCTGAGCTATTGGGAGTGGACAGTACTATCTTCAAGGGAGTAAATGAGATAGTCGTCTCCGATAAAAGTGATAAGGAGCAATGGAAGAGGACATTAGAGTTAATCAAGGTAAAAAATACCTCAAGCTCAACTGATAAACAGAAGGTCAAGGAATTGATCAAGAACAACTGGTGGTCTGCTAAATGCCAGAAGGATATACCTTGTTTCTTCTTTAAAGCTCAAACCGCATATGATAACTTTGGGGTGGACGGGTTAAGGGCTTACTTTCTTTATCACACCATAGAATATGCAGATTGGTGGCAGAATCCACCAGAACCCTATCTCCTTCTAAAGGTGAGGAAGCAGCCGGAGATGACCAGAAAAGAAGAGAGAAAACTTCTGAGCTACATTAAACAGAAGCTATTCAAATATCAAGAGTTCTCTCTTCGCCCTGTGAGCAGTGATATAAATCTTGTTTGCTACCATCTTCTCGATAAAGGACTTTTTGATATAAGTGGTAGTTTTGAGGAGTTAAATGTCAAATACAGGTTCAATGAGAGAACAGAGAGTTTTATGAAGGATGTCTTCTCCCAGGTGAAGAACAGGTTCTCAGAAATACTGGAAGTCATATATAAGGATGCGCCAGAACCAGAGCACCTCAAGTCTTGAGATATGGGACAGTAATTGCATCCTCAGATTGTGTAGAAAGGCACGGGAGTAAAGCAGGCTAACATCACTCCAAATATAAGGACTCCTGCTACTTTTCGTTTAAAATCCAGATCTTCGATATCATTGAGAGGTGGGGGGTGTCCCGCACTGTGGAAGAAAGACCCAATAAGTCCCCATATAATCCATACACTTCCGTTAGAGCCCATCATTGACAATATGAAGCCCAACCCGAACAGTATCAGAGGAACTATACCAGAAATGTACTTGTACCATTGTCCAAAAAGGGCTCTGGCTATATGCCCTCCATCAAGCTGACCTACAGGGAGCAGGTTCAAAAAGGTGACGAAGAAACCCACCCAGCCCGCAAAGGCCACAGGATGAAGAATCCCTTCATTCAAGTTGACCGGAACGAGCTCTATCAGAGCCTGGTAGATTAGAGGTGTTCCCAACGCAATGCCGATCCCTTGTTCTCCATCTAAAGGAAGCTGGATATCTATAGGAGAGATCATAAGGCCTATAATTGTTACAGGAATAGCGAACACCAGACCCAGCACCGGTCCAGCTATACCTATATCGAACATGGACTTTCTATCTGGCATGGGGCTTTTCATGCTTATAACTGCACCGAAGGTTCCCAGTAAGGTTGGCGCAGGGATGAAGAACGGAAGAGTAGCCACAACGTTTCTCTTTTTGGATATGATATAATGGCCGAACTCATGCATACCGAGTACGGTCATAATGGCCAGCGTAAAGGGCCAACCCTTCCATATCAACAGAGGGTTTTCCACTAAATTGACACCCAAAAGGAGGGCTCCTGCTACCAGCGTAGTCAAAATGGTGAGAATAAAAAGGATTAGATGTTTGGTACCTGAACTAGATTCTTCGGTCTTTATCTGGGGTCTAATTGTTATCAGGATGTCCTCTCCTTTCTGAGATATGAAAGGAATATAACCTATCTCTTTTAACCTATTTACAAGCCTCTTGGCTCCTTCTCCGGGATCGGTGGGTTTCTGACACCGAAAGAAAATATGGTTTCCTCTAAAAATCCCTTCTTTAATGACGAACTCGCTGTTTATTCTATCCGTCACTGCTTCCATGTCCCAACGATATGATGCATCCATTTTTGAGGGGTTATGTTAACCCTCTTTAAAATATTTCACATTGCGATTCATTAGCATTACGTGTAGACCTGCAACATCATTTTTTAGATTACCACCATTCACACGGCCTAATGAATACTCTTATTACCATCCTCTACGTCTTTTGTTCAGTTTAGTTTAGTTTAGATGAAATCACGCTGAATTCCTATGTGGAGGCTATATAATCATAAAAGAAATGAAGCTGTACATCCTCTCCATTACCAGTCTAAGAGCCAGTATGATGTGGTAAAAGAGATAGTTGATGCTCTTCAAGAAGTGGATACTGTTTTTTTACAGGGAGCAGTGGGTACAGGAAAGAGCGTGGTTGCTCTCCATCTGATAGCCGAATTCGGTAAAGGGATCATTCAAACTCCCACTAAAGCCCTGGAGAGCCAGTATCAGAAGGATTATCAGGAAGGTGACTTGTGTATCCTGATGGATGAGGGCACCCCCCTTAATGTAGAGCAAATAAAAGGGAGGAACAACTTCTCTTGCCCCTACTTCTACAACAGGGTGAAATGCGATTACAAAAGCTTGCCATGTTCAAGACCTCTCAGGAAAGAGGAGAGCAGGTTAGAGGTCGCCAGAGAATGCCCCTACTGGTCGCCAGTTATCAGGAAGCCCATTGCCGAAAATTATGCACAGCAGCTGAACGCTGCGATGAGCGAATACGAGGCTGTGGGAGGTACCTACGGTTTTGTTCACCGCAAAGAGAACTGCCCATATTATGATCAGTACCAGGGCTATGTTAAGGGTGGAGCTGCCGTTATTATGAATTCCGCTCTGTGGGATATAGAAACTTTTTCGGGAAGGAAAGCTGCAGTCCCTATAGAAATAATAGATGAAGGGGACGCTTACCTGGATGGTCTCTGCTTCCGCATCAGTGTGGGAAAAGAGAAACTGGACGGGATCTTCAAGAGATACCAGGATATGATAGAGGGCGATTTCAGAGAAGACTTGGTTAAAGAGTTTAACAGGCTTCTGGAAGACTATCAGGGCTATATAGGGTCAGTGGGTCCTCTAGTACATTTTCTTGACAATCTGGTTGAGCTACAGGATATCACCAGAGCTGGTGAGCTGAACAGACTGAAGATAATAAGTATGTATGCTCATGAAGCTTACGTTGTAGTTAATAAAGACCGCATGATGTTCTATCTTGCAGAGCCGTCTTTTGTCCTTAAAGAGGTTCGAAAAAGAAGTGGAAAGCTGGTCTTTATGTCAGCTACTTTTCAGGACCTCTCTGTCCTGGAGGAGGTTTACGGTCTTGAGCCCGGAGAATACAAATTTTGTTTTGGAGAAGAGCGCCATCCAGGAACTGTTTACGCCATGAGAACTGGTAGTGAAGCAGCTGTGAATTTTAAAAGGTGGAAAAATGGCCAATTCAGAGAGCAGTACTTCCAGCTCAGGGATTCAATAGTAGAAAAAGCAAGACCACCCAAGCTGGTACAGGTATGGGGTAAGAAATACGCCAAAGGAGTGGAGAAGGACTTCAAGAGTATAAATGTTCTGGAGGATGGAGAAGAGGACTGGAGTACTGTGGCCTCCAGGGGTCTGGACCTTGCTGACGACAAATGCAGATCGATCATTTTGCTCAAGTGTCCTTTCCCCGATGCCAAAGACCCTATACTACAAACTATGAAGCATAAACTGGGTGAGAAAGCGTTCTGGAAGTACTATAATGATATCGCAGAGAGAAACTTGATCCAGCAGGTAGGAAGAGGAGTGAGAAACGAAAATGATTGGGTAGAAGTATGGAGTCCGGATGAGTGGGTCTTCTCCAAGCTGGCGAAAGTATGGAGAGGCAGGATCATCGAAACTCCTGCTGTGGTCTAAGGATTTATTCTTATATTGTTTCACTTTCAAAACACTCAAAAAGTAATTTTTACATATCCATCCATGTCAATTACAATTATTCAAATTGGTTGAATGAGTTAGGCTGGAAGTAAAAGGTCAAAATTCAATTATAGGAGAAATGATAAAATGGAAGAGGGAAATGACGAGAATAATAAGGTAGAGCTCGAGGATTTGCCCAGTGTGGGGCCCGCAATCGCCGAAAAACTGAGGGAGGCTGGTTTCACTGCAGTTGACGCTATTGCAGTTGCCTCGCCTAATGAGCTGGCTACAGCAGCAGAAATAGGAGAGTCCAATGCTGCCAAAATAATATCTGCAGCACGTTCTATGGCCCAAATAGGAGGATTTGAGAGTGGCGAAGCTATTTTAGAGAGAAGGAAAAGAGTTAAGAGAATAAATACGGGAAGCACTGAGCTTAACCGGCTTTTAGGAGGGGGTGTAGAGACCCAGTCAATAACAGAGTTGTTCGGTGAGTTC
>JBKHKH010000103.1:0-7001 GCA_046537735.1 Archaeoglobaceae archaeon
TCTCCAGAACATCGTCTTTAATGTTGTCTCTAATATCGATTTTGATATAATTAATTCCTGCGTCCTCAAGGGTATCCAGAACCTCATCGACCAATTCGATCAGCTTGTAGATATTGGGTCTTAAGTAGGGCAAAAAAGCTCCCTCATAGATCTTGGAAGCTATCTCTCTCCTGAATATATCCCCTTCATTCTCCATTTCCTGCACTTCTGAGATCTTCTGTTTGTCCTCATTTTCCAGTCCATCCCTGAAGAGCTGACATGAAGAGCAGAGAAACTCGATAAAAGCTTCTATATCATCAACTACTTCTTTTTCAAGCTTTTCCCCAAAAATCTTGAACTTCATAATTTCTTCTTTACCAGGCACATGGCCACAATATCCATTAAGGCAACCACACCAATTACCTTGTTCTCTTCTTTTACAAAGACTCTAGCGATATTAAATTTTTTCATTAATTCCAGAACGTGTTCAACAGACATGTCTCTCTCCACGTAGATCAACGGTTTAGAGGTTACTTCCTTGACCTTAACATTTCTGGGTTCCCTATCTTCGGATAAGCACTTGAAAACT
The DNA here is from genome assembly GCA_046537735.1 of Archaeoglobaceae archaeon. Classification (GTDB taxonomy): domain Archaea; phylum Halobacteriota; class Archaeoglobi; order Archaeoglobales; family Archaeoglobaceae; genus JdFR-22. The sequence continues at coordinate 569 of JBKHKH010000103.1, forward strand.
ATATCTCTGATAGTAACTGTTCCATAAGTGTCTCCTTCTCTTTCCGGTTTAACTATCAATGACCTGATCCTTTTATCCACCAATCTCTCAATCGCATCCAAAACAGTCTCTTCAGGCTCGATAATTTCAACCTTCCTGTTCATAACTTCGCTTACTTTCATACTAATTCACCGGGTTCATATTTGTAAAGAAAATACTATTATAAAACTTTTTGTATAACTATAGACTCAATTTTCCTGTTTCGAGTAAGAACAAAGTGAATGGACACACTAGAAATAGAATCTTTATGCATTCTCAATACAGGCCCTTGTCCATACTTCTTCTGACAGACCTCTTGATATCATCTAAAATATCGGGGGGAATATCCATATTATGCTCTTGTTCAAAATGTTTTGCCATATGGTTGACCAATAGAGATTCTGTGGATCCGCTTACTTTTTCCCCACATTTTTTACATATTACAGAGTACATGCCATCAGTTCCTCCTAAAGATAAAAAGCTTAACCGCTGTGATTGCAAAATAAAACCGTATCTTTTTTATATTATAAGCGAAACGGAAAGAGTGATGATGCACAAAGACGGCTGGGAGGACGAAGATCTGGAGGGAGCCTTAATAATAGGGTTGCCCGGCGAAGAGGAAGACCCGGACGAAGATCTCTCATCCAAAGAATAGAGTCCCCTGAATAGAAAGACGCAGACCGGAAAACACTGGTAATGGCACAAAGGTAGGTTTGGTCGGTCCGATTTATAAACCGATTGCTCTCATAACCTTATTTTCCCTTATCATCTTCGATGATTTCCCTATCTACATAAACAGCTTAGGAGGTTTGAGTCTGGATTTCACAATCTCACCAACTGCATCAGATCCTTCTCGGTTATGATCCCCTCCAGACTGCCATCGCTCAAGATCAGAGCAGCTCCATGCCCCTGCGCAACCATCTTCTCCGCCACTTCAGAAGCTGTGGCTGCAGGTGAAATGATCAGGGGCTCTTTATGGACCAGGAACTCTTTGGATAGCATAACCGAAATGGGCTTCTCCAGGATTTCGTTGACATTGCCGGTAAGGATCATTTTGAAAGCCTCTCCACCAAAATAACGGAGGATATCCCTATCGGTTATTAACCCCACGAATACGCCATCAGTTATGACCGGCAATCTCCTTATTTTTTTGTCTATCATGGTCTTCATGGCGTTCCCGATAGTGGCTGCAGGCTCGATGGTGATCACACTTTTGGTCATTATAGAGGCCACATCAGTAGTCATACCATCAAAAACATAGGGTTTCTTCAGAACAGGTTTCTTAGCGGTGAGCAATTCCAGCATATCTCTCTCCGTTATTATGCCCGCTACTCTTTCCTTGTCTAGAACGGGGCAGTAACTTACGTCTTTGCTCAACATCACTTCCAGGGCGTCCATCCACGACTCGGAGATGTCAACAGTCACAACTTCTTTTTCCATTATCTCTTCTACTTCTTCATTTACGGCAATAATAAGATTTCCTTTATGTTTGAGAACTATTCCGTGCTTCCTGCCCCCTCCAAAGAAATCTATGAGGTCCATGGCAACTAAAAGTCCCAGAAATCTTTTGCTACCTGCATCAGCTACAGGTATTCTCCTGAACCTGTAGGCCACCATAGTCTTTAAAGCACTCATAATGGTGGAAGTTGGAGGCACAGTTACCACTTCAGATGTCGCCACCTCCATTATATTCCCGTACCTGGTATCCCTTCCGGTCTTCAATCTATTCACCCAAGCACATGTTCATGTCATACTGGTATCTATCATCAGTAATCGCAAATCCCATCTTCTTGAAAAGATTTAGGGCTCTATTATTACACTTCTCAGTGGTTAAAATAATTTTCTTACAATTAACCGTCTTGCAGTAGTCAAGGATAGTAGACACCATCTTCCTTCCTATACCAGCATTTTGATAGTTTTTTATAATAAAAATCGTGACTTCTGCAACTTCATTTCCGCATGGGACCACAGATAAATGACCGACTACCTCTCCATTATGTTCCGCAAGTATGGAGGCCCCCTTCGTACCGATATAATCCAGCCAGGTCTTTAAAGCCCCCTCACTTACAGGTGGTAAACCCAAACATCTGTCATCAGAGTCGAATTTCCCGTACATATCCACCAGTTCATCCCTATCCTGCTGAGAATTATATGACCTTATCAAGATACATCTTCCTTTTTTATCCTCAAAACAGATATTATCCTTAAAATCACCCCATTCATACTCAGATTTCATCATTATTCACCATTAACACCGTGATCAATTCCTGTTACGATTGCGGAATTAATTTCTATACAGATTACGGTATTAACAACAAAGTATTTAAGCATATTTGATAACGGTTAATTCTGTTAAAAACTTCTGAAACATTTAGAATACCGCAGGACGCAGGACAGAAAAATTGTATAAGATTGGATAGGTCAAGAATTTATTCATTCTACTTTACCACAAGAACAGGCTTTTTGGAGAGTTTCAATACGTTTTCAGAGCAAGAACCCAGCAACATAACTCTGGCCGGGTTTCTCCCGTGAGAACCAAGCACTATCACAGAAGCTTTTTCCTCCTCCGCTGTCTCAACGATATTCACATGAGGCTTTCCAACCTTCACCATAGTCTTGATCTCTATCCCATCTATCTCTTTTTTCATATCCTCAAGCTTACTTTCAGCTTCCTGAAAATGCTTTTGCATATCAATGTCCACCTTTCCGGATTCTATATCCTCAACATCCCCCAACAGATCCTCAAAATCTATGACATGTAAAAGTACAACTTCTTTAACTCCACAGTCCTTCATCCTCCTCACATACTTAAGAGCCTTTATGGATGCCTTGGAAAAATCGGTTGGGTACAAAACCTTATCAAACAATATATCCACCTCCTTAATACAAGAGTATTAGACGAATAGTTGTTTTCATCCCTTATAAGCCTTTTTTATTACAATTAATCATGCCAAAACTCTCATTGTTTAAAGGTTGGATCAAGTATGGATCGCTGGTAAACATTAAAATCGTTTCAAGTGTATATTTCAAAAACTACATCGAAAAACTTATATCAAAATTGCTTGCATTAATTATTATGCCAGAACTTGAAGATAAAATTCTAAAAGTAATCAAAAGCAATAATGTTCCTCTTGTCACTTCAGAGATAGCAGACAAGCTTGATGTAGATCGCAGAATTGTTCTCAGAAGACTCCAAAGGTTGGCTATAGAAGGAAAAGTTAAGGGGAGAAGGATTGAGGCTGCTAATGGAATATGGATCTGGTGGCTTTGAATTTTTATTACCGAGGGATAAATTTTTTTATTGACCCGGAAATCTTTGGACATGCTTGACGTCCTGCAAGTTGAAGCCGGGAAAGCTGCTGAGCTTATTAATAAACACCAATTCGTAAGGATTTTCGCCCATTACGATGCCGATGGCATTTCATCTGCTTCCATCCTGGGAGCTGCTCTATTCCGTAACGATACTCAATTTCAGGTCTCCTTTTTGAACGGGTTGAGAGAACCCGTTGATAGCGATCCCGATGAGCTGGTTATTTTTCAGGATATGGGGAGTGGTCAACCCGATATAATTTCGCAGGTAGACTCTGATGTGGTCATTGCTGACCACCACTATCCTTCAGGTAAGGTCAATGCTGAAAAGGGGTTTGTTCACGTCAACCCCCACCTGGCAGGTATAGACGGAACTTACGAGCTCTCAGCAAGTGGAGTTGCTTATGTTATCGCCAATCAGCTGGATGATAATGCCGACCTGTCCGGTCTGGCACTGGTGGGGATCTACGGGGACAAACAGAAGATAACTGGGGGTAATGCCGAAATAGTGAAAGAGGGGGTGCAGAATGGATATATTACCGAAAAGAATGGTTTAAATCTTCATTCTGGGAAAATAGGTGATGTACTTCCCCTTTCCACTGAGCCATACCTGGATTTCTATGAGAACACAGAAGAGTTGAAAGAGTTCCTGGAGAGTTTAAACATCGATGAAGACACAGAGCTGGATCAGCTGAACGGTGAGGAGGTTCAAAAGCTGTCCAACGCCATTGTTTTAAGAGTTCTTGATAAAGGGGGATTTGAGGGTTCTGTAGACGGTTTTGTGGGCAAAAAATTTGTCCTGAACAATGAAGTTATAAGCAACCCAGTTACGCTTTCCGAAGTTGTGGATTCATGTGGTAGAGCATCAGAATACGGTACCGGCTTCTCTATATGCCTGAGGGATGAGAATTATGTTGATAGGGGGATGAAGCTGTGGAGAAAGTTCAAGATCGAGTTACTTGAGGAGTTAAAGAAGAGAAAGAATGAGATCAAAGAAGGAGAGTCCATTCGATACATTGTAATGGAGGACGCTCCCACAACCTCTGCCATAGCTACCGTGCTTTCTCGATACCTCTTTTCCGATAAACCTCTACTGGTAGCTAACCTGAAGAAAAATACTGTCAAGATCTCTTCCAGATCGAATTCAAGGGTTGCAGAGAGAGTCGACCTTGCCGATATCATGCACAAAGTCGCTGAGGAAGTAGGTGGAAGAGGAGGTGGGCATAGAGTAGCGGCAGGAGCCAACATCGAACCCGAAAAATTGGACGAGTTCATAAAAGAAGTGGACAGGCTCGTCGGCCAGTCCATTCAGCAGTGAGCTGGTATGGAGAAATGATCGGTGCAAAAGTGGAGATCGAACTGGATGATGCCCCTGTGGTGGCCGAAGCTCTGGGTCCAGACGACGTGGATTGGGCAAAATGTTATTCCACAGAAGGTAAGTTGATCATTGAAGCTGAATCCGAAAGAACGGGCAGCATATTGAGTGTTCTGGACGATTACATGGTAAACGTCAAGGTGGCCCAATCTTTACTGGAGTTGCTGGGTCGTTAAATCTATGGGTCGTTAAATCTATTTATCTTCATTTAAAGTTCCATTATGAACTACATTTACTGTGAATCATGCAAAGATTATACTCAACATGACCTCATACGAGAAGATAAACACCTCTACAAGTGCAGAGAGTGCGGAGAGGTGGAGCAGTACATCCCGGAGAAGAAAGTTCCGGTGAGAGCAGTGATAAGCTCGGGAGATGAGTCAGAGGTGGGCAGTGTTTCCCTCACTCCATCCGAGCTGGTAGTAGTAAAAGATGAGCTGGTGGTGGAGCTTGAAGAGGGTTTCAAGATAGGTGAGGTCACTTCTGTAGAGCTCAAGAGCGGGAAGAGAGTAGAAGAAACCGAAGTTAAGGATGTGGAGACTTTATGGCTCAGGGATGTGGGGGAAATGCCTCTCCGCATCAGTCTTCATCACGGGAAGGGGAAAACTATCCCCGTAGTATTCAACACTCCCGGAGATACGGAATTCTACGTTGGTGAAGAGCTGGAAATAGATAACAAAAAAAGTGTTATCACCAAGATAATGCTAGAGAGCGGTAAACTCCTGGATAGAGCTGAACAAAAGGCAAGAACAAGAGATATCAAGAGGATATACGCCGAATCCGTGAAGAAGAGAAGAAAGAGATGGCATCGCTAACCCCAACCGACAAGCCGGTGAGGTTAAGGGATTTTATCCGGGCTGATGACTGGTACTTCTCCGTTATAGGATACCGTAACGATAGTGGCATCAAGTGTTTCCTCCGCTATATTCCCCATGCAGAGGGGAACAGAAAGAAAGAGGGGAAGAAGTTCAGGAAATTACTGCACAGAGAAGCAATCGATATCGCCATTGAAACCGGTACAGACTATTTTAATGGCAAGATCTTCATGGTCCCCCCAAGTGATGTGGACGAGATCTTCAAGCCCGAGGAGAGGTTGACAGTGGAGGGAGAGGTGGGTGAAGTGGTGAACTACTTTTCCGGTATCCCCTTAAAGAAGATGGGGGTCACCGGTTCCCGACTTATAGGGCTAGAGGATGATGATTCCGACATCGATTTCGTGATGTACGGCGATTGGTGGTTCAGGGGGAGAGAGAAGATTAAGTCGGGTATAGAAAGGGGAGAAATAGAAGAGCCCGATAGCCATACATGGGACTCCATATTCAACAAGAGGAAGGTGAACATACCCTTCAACATCTTTTTATCCCATGAGAAGAGGAAGTTCCATCGGGCGGTTATAGGCTCCACCTACTTTGATCTCCTGTATGTCCGAGATTATGGGAGGCTGGAGAACCAGGTTCCCGAGGCAGAGGGGGAAAAGAAGGGGAAATCAACTATTGAAGCAGTTGTTGGGGATGATTCCCTGATCTTCGACTACCCCGCATATTATCCTGTTAACCATGAAGAAATAGATGCTGTTCTATGTTTTACCCATACTTATACCGGTCAAGCTTTTAAAGGAGAAACTCTAGAGGCCAGAGGCTATGTCGAGAGGATAAACAGCAAAAACTACCTCATCGTGGGAACTGAGAGGGAAGTTGAGGACGAATATATAGTCTCTCTCACGTTTATGGA
>JBKHKH010000104.1:0-6943 GCA_046537735.1 Archaeoglobaceae archaeon
AATATTACTATTTGAGCTAACAACAGCCCGATAATATCAGCAGTTAGATCCCATAGGCTTGCAGTCCTCCCCGGGACGAAGGACTGGTGGAACTCGTCAGTGATACCGTATAGGAAACCAACAACAATAGCAAGGAGAGAAGAGTAAGCCACCGGGTGTCTGTAACGGAATGATGCGTGGAGCAATATACCGAATATACCATAGATAGCCACATGAAGGAATTTGTCGGGATATTTTGTGGCTGGATAGATGGGATAGGCGAGGAAAGCAAACTCGGAGCTCTTTATAGCCATATACAGCTGCACGATGAACTCATTTTTCTCCAGAGATGAAGATGGGTCTGACTGGGAGGAGAGGTAGAATATGAATCCGGCATAGATTACTGTTAAGGCAATAACGATCTTGCCTGTATGCATCACAATTTAACTGGGGACAAAGTTATAAATGTCTTCTTAAATATCAAAACACCAGGATTTAAATATTATATTTATGTTCTGCCATATCACTATATACGAAAGGTGTAAATGTGAACTACGTAGAGACCATAATCCTATCGATGGTGCAGGGGATTGCCGAGTGGTTGCCGGTGAGCAGCGAAGGGCTTTCGGTTCTGGTGATGCTCAACCTGTTCGGCCAGAACATTTCTCAAGCAATTACCTACGCCTTCTTCCTCCACCTGGGAACGGCTCTTGCGGTCCTCATCCGTTTCAGAAGAGAGTTCATTCACATGCTTCAGGGCTCCCAGCTACTTAAAATAGTCATAATAACCACAGCATCCACCGCCCTGATAGCGGTTCCCTTAGTCAGCTTTATCGAGATGCAGGTCCAGAACGGAAGACTGATGAACCTGTTCATAGGCTTTCTCCTCATCTTAACTGGAGTTATGCTCAGGATTCCCGGCAGCGGCTACAAAACAACGGAGCAGATGAGTGTAACTGACATGGTTCTCCTGGGACTGGCTCAGGGTCTGGCAGTATTACCCGGGATATCCAGATCGGGGACCACCATCAGCTTCCTGATGCTGAGGAAGATGAGCGAAGAGCAAGCTCTTAAACTCTCCTTCATCATAAGCGTTCCTGCAGTTCTGGGAGCTATCGCCTTTAGAGGACCTCCCTCAGATCTCAATATAACTACAGGTGTTTTGATCCTGGTCATTACCTGCATATTCGGCTACCTGACTATGGAAGCCCTCCTGAGGTTCGCCAGAAAAGTGGACTTCTCCAAGTTCTGTATAACCTTCGGAGCTATAGCCATTGTGCTTACCGCTCTTACGTTCTGAAATGGTCATGGGGTTATCAGAAAGTTTAATAAGGGCATAGTATTACTATTACCATAATGATAGAATTGCAACCGTTAGAGAAAATCACTCTCCCCCCAGATCAGCTGGAGATTCTGGAGCTGGAGTGGCTGGAGGAGTACGAAGAAAATTATTTGATAGATTAATCCTAACCAACTATTTTTTCTATTGTAATGATGGTAATAGATGTAAATATAGAAAAAGATTTAATTAACTGTCCTATGTTAATTAGTTTGGGGGCATATTATGAAAGCCGGAGTTATTGGTGTGGGGGTGATGGGAGAACATCATGCAAGAGTCTATAACGAACTGGAAGATGTCCAGCTAGCTGGTGTTTCAGATATAAATGAAGAAATGGGACAAAAAGTCGCCCAAAAGTTCGAAACCCAGTTCTACCCTCACTTCACTGATTTGTTAGAAGAAGTGGATATAGTTACTATAGCAGTACCCACTTCGCTTCATAAAGAAGTTGCATTGAAAGCAGCAGAAATTGGGGTAGACATGCTTATTGAGAAGCCCATTGCGGAATCCCTGGAGAGCGCAGAACAAATAATCAGGGCTGGTGAAGAAAACAACGTCAAGATAATGGTGGGCCATATTGAGAGATTCAATCCCGCAGTGGTAAAGCTCAAAGAAATAGTTGAGCAGGGCGTCCTGGGAGATATTATCAGCATTCACGGGAGGAGAATAGGCCCCCACTCACCACGAATAAGGGATGTGGGCATAATTGTTGATCTAGCGGTTCACGAAATAGATATTTTTACCCATATATTCGGACAGAGGGCGGAAGAGGTTTATGCTATAGCGGGCAACAGCTTCCATACCAGCGAGGACTACGCCTCAATTTTACTGAGGTTTCCCAACAACCACTCCGGTATGATAGAGACCAACTGGCTTTCCTCCAAGAAAATGAGGGACATGGATGTGATAGGCTCAAAGTGTATTGCTCAACTGGATCTTCTGGGCCAGAAAGTCAATCTTATACAAAATGATGGGCTGGTAGAACTTGAAGTCGATCATATAGAGCCCTTGAAGAAGGAGCTAATGCAGTTCATTAACTGTATTAGAAATGATGTTATTCCCTGTCCTAGCGGAAAAGATGGCGCTCATGTCTTGAATGTGGCCGTATCGGCCATAAAATCATATATGGAGAAGAAAGTCATAACATTGAATGGAAAGTATTGATCTGGAGCTCATAACGATCTAACAGAAAAATTATATGTCAATACTCTATTTTTTATTTTATTGATGTGAAACCATGAACATCTCCATAGCATCTCCAGTCATTGGTAAAGAAGAGATAGATCAGGTGGGGGAGGTCCTAATTTCTGGCAAACTGGCTATGGGGAGGAAGGTAGAGGATTTCGAAAAGGATTTCTCAAAATATCTGGGGGTTCCCCACTCTGTTTCTGTGGCAAACGGTACCGTGGCTCTCTGGCTCGCTCTAGAAGCCAGCGGTATTGGTGAGGGTGACGAAGTCATCACTACCCCCTTCAGCTTCATAGCCACTGCAAACTCCATACTTTTCTGCAAGGCCAAACCGGTTTTTGTGGACATCGATCCCCAAACATACAACATCAATCCTGTCAAGGTCCAGGAGAAGATCAGCTCCAGGACAAAAGCCGTTATAGGAGTCCACCTTTTTGGCCACCCCTTCGATGTCAAGGCCATGAACGAGATATGTGAAGATAATGGTCTGACACTAATAGAAGATGCTGCCCAGGCACACGGAGCGGAGTTCAATGGAACCAAGGTGGGCACTACCGGAATAGGATGCTTCTCCTTTTACCCCACAAAGAATATGACCACAGGCGAAGGAGGGATGATAACAGTTAATCAGGAAACCTTGGACTACAGGCTCAGACTGATGAGGAATCACGGAGATGAAGGGAAATATGATCATACCATGCTGGGCTACAACTTGAGGATGACCGATCTGCAGGCGGCGATAGGCATCGAACAATTGAAAAGGCTGGACAACATGAACGCCACCAGGATAAGTAACGCTCAATACTATGACAAGAACATAAATGTGGGGGGGATAATCAAACCCCATGTTGGAAACAATGTGAAGCACGTCTATCATCAATACGTCCTGAGAGTTGAAGACCATCCCATGTCCCGGGAAGAGTTCATGCAGTATCTGTCCTCAAAGGGAGTGGGTTCAGCGGTGCACTACCCTAAACCCATCTATATGCAGCCCGTTTACCAGCAAATGGGTTACCGGCAAGGTATTTGCCCTACAGCAGAAGAGATAGCCCGGAAAGTGGTAAGCATCCCGGTGCATCCCAGGGTAACAGAAGAAGAGCTGGAATACGTGGTGGATGTTATAAATGACTCGTCATAAGTTTTACGCTCATCCCACGGCCGTAGTGGAAAGCGAAGATATAGGTGAAGGCACCAGGATCTGGCACTTCGCCCAGGTGAGAGAAAGAGCCAGGATAGGTAAGAACTGCATCATCGGAAAGAGCTCCTATATCGACACAGAGGTAATACTTGGCAACAACGTGAAGATCCAGAACTTTGTGTCTGTTTACAAGGGCGTTATAGTCGAGGATAACGTCTTTATCGGGCCCTCGGTGACCTTCACCAACGACGAATACCCCCGGGCATATTCATGGAGCGATGAGCAGATAATTCCCACAACTGTCAGGAGGGGAGCCAGCATAGGCGCTGGCTCAGTAATAATATGCGGGAATGAGATCGGGGAATACAGCATGATAGGAGCGGGTAGCGTGGTCACCAGAGACGTCCACCCCAACACCCTGGTCTATGGGAATCCTGCCAGATACAGGGGTGTGGTATGCAAGTGCGGGCGTAAATTAACAGAAGTAGAGAGTGAGAACGAGCACGCCATCCACTATACCTGTGAATGTGGTGAAACCATCGAGGTGTTAAAAGAATGGATAAGATAGCGGTAGTAGGTCTGGGTAAGGCCGGGTTACCCATAGCAGCGGTCATAGCTGACTCGGATCTTGAGGTAACGGGTATTGACATCGACGAGAAGAGATGTCAAATGATCAACTCTGGCAAGAACCCCATTCCGGAGGAAAAGGGTTTGGGAGAGCTCGTATCCAGATATGGAGGCAACAGTCTCACCGCCGTATCGGACTACCAGCTCGCCAGGGACTGCACAGCATTCATAATCATCGTTCCCCTGTTCATAGATAAGAACAACCAGCCGGATTACAGCATTCTGCTGGATGTCGTCGCCAAAGTAGGTCGGATACTGAAAGAGGGTGATGTGGTCATTTTGGAGACCACTGTCCCCCCTTTAACCACAGAGACCCTGATCAAACAGACCCTGGAAAAGGAAAGCGGTCTTAGTTTGGGTGACTTCTACCTGGCAAACTCTCCGGAGAGGATAATGACCGGCTACAGCATCTCCAGGCTGACAGAATTCCCCAAGATAATCGGTGGAGTGGATAAACTAAGTGGGGAGAAGGCCTACCAAGTGTACAGCAGATTCATTCCCAATCTCTACAGGGTCTCCTCCGCCAGGCTGGCAGAATTCGTCAAAGTAATAGAGGGCTGCTACCGGGACGTAAATATCGCTCTCTCCAACGAGCTGCTCAAAATTGCAGAGGAGATCGGGGTAGATATTCAGGAAGCTATTGATACGGCGAAGCACGAGTACTGCCATCTCCACCAGCCATCCACTGGAGTGGGAGGCCACTGCATCCCGGTATATCCCTGGTTCCTTATCAAGGAGATGGAGAGAAGAGAAAGATCGGAAAACGCCAGATTGCTCAGGAACGCCAGGGAGCTAAACGATGAAATGGCGGATTACTGGGTGGATAAGATCATCCTGGAGTGCGTCAAGATAGACAAACCTCTTAAGGACATCAGGATATGTGTGAAAGGCATTACGTTCAGGGAAGGGGTTAAGGAACTATATCACAGCAGGAATCTGGAGATGGTGAGGAGATTGATGGCTAAAGGTCTGAACGTCTCAGTATATGATGAGATGTTCACTTCCGGGGAAATCGAGCAGATGGGCCTTAAATGGTGCAGTGGGGAAGAGGACATTATTTTTGACGGATTCAAGCCAGAAATAACAAGAAGGGAATAACACTGCAATTTAATAGTGCGGGGGGCGGGATTTGAACCCGCGGACCCCTTCGGGACAGGGTCTTAAGCCCTGCGCCTTTTCCTGTCTCGGCAACCCCCGCTTTGGCTTGGTTTTAAATTTTACTTGTTTTCTCCTTTTCTTCTACCATCAAGGCGGTATCGCAGATACCGCATTTCTGTTGCAACTTTTTTTGACTGTAACTTCTTTATATTAGCTTGTTAAGCGCTTATTGTTATTGAATTGAAGTGTTTTTAAAATTATTTGTTATTTGGTTTAAGAGAGTTTAACTGTCTTGAATGCCTCTTCAGGATTTCTCATCTTTAGCGGCCCTACTCCCACTCCATAGCACGCAACTTTAAGACCGGGAATAACTTTGATCCACACAGAACTCTTCTCCACATCGTGTGGGAGATTATAATTGAGAACCTCTTCATACAACTCCTGTGCTTCCTGGTTGTCATTGGAAAGAACCTCTGCTTTACCCTTAAAATGGATTTCATCGGAAAGACCCCACAATTCCGGTTATCTATAGTCAATAATCAGCAGTTCTCCACCAAACCTACCTATCAATCTTCTATAATCATAATAATGAAAAACTTTATTAGGTTATAGGCAAAAATAACAAAAGAATGTTCAATCTCAAAGAAAAGTTAAACAACAAATCTAAGGAAAGGGAAGAGGAAAAATCACAAGAAAGCTATGAGAGTGACCAGGAAACTTTTATTGATGATCAAGAAGATGATGAATTCGTCGAAAGGGCGAACAGTATTTCCGAAAATCTGATCGGGCTTAGGAGGCCAAAGACGAGTTTGGTCCAGGAAGATAAGAAAGAAGAGGTTTTTGACGAAGAAGCTGTCAGTGAAGAGGAGGAATCTGAACAGGAGGAAGAGGGTGTTGAAGAGGCGGTAGAGGTCATTGAAAAGTCCAAAAAGTTGGATAAGCTGTTCAAGGGAAGAGGAACCAAAAAATCACGCCTATCTGAAGAACCTCTCTTTGAACCCTATGATCCCCAATTTCATGGCCCTCTAATCGAATACACTCCTCCAGAGGGTTGGGAGGTAGTCAATGAATACTGGCTGCACGAGCCCTATAACAAGATATATATAATCTATAACGATGAAGAAAATGAGCACAAATACATAGTAGTGGAGCCAGAGCTAACCAATTACGAATGGGAAGTTGTAGAGACACTTAAAGAGAATGTAAAGGATGTTTTAGAGGGTAGAGAAGTTGAGGAAGACACTGTAAAAGAAGAGATCTTGAAAGATAGCATAGATTATTTGATAAGAGATATAGGTCTTCCTTTGGAAACAAGATCCTATTATAAAATAATTTATTACATCATTCGTGATTACGTAAATCTGGAGAGGATCACGCCTTTAATGAACGACAAAATGCTGGAAGATATCTCCTGTAACGGCTACGACCTCCCCATTTTTGTATATCACAGGGAATTCTCCAACATTGAGACCAATGTGGTTTTCGAAGACCCCGATAGACTGGACTCATTTGTAGTATTACTTGCCCAGCAGTGTGGAAAGCATGTATCCATTGCAGAGCCAATGATAGATGCT
>JBKHKH010000105.1:0-6897 GCA_046537735.1 Archaeoglobaceae archaeon
TGAAGACACTTACACCATCGTAGGACCCATATGCGAGAGCGGAGACGCCATCGCCGAAGACAGAAGACTGCCCAGACTGGAAAAAGGTGACCTTATAGCCGTATATGATTCAGGTGCTTACGGATTCGCCATGAGCAGTCAGTACAACGGGAGGATGCGGTGTCCCGAAGTTCTGGTCAATGGAGATAATTGGTACGTCATAAGAGACAGAGAGAACTACTACGATATCGTGGGCAAACAAATAATCACCGACTTGGACTATTAAAAAGAGAATACCGTAATTTATTGCTTGAAATATCTTTATTTCTTATTTTGCTTTAGCCCAGCTGGTTTAATTTTTGGGGAGCTCTCACTGCATCTTTAGCCTCTTGAGGTAAGGCGATACTTACGGGTTCATTGTAGCTGTAGTAGTTGGCCGATGTTGTATTTTTAATAGAGTTGAGGCTTCTTTAACACATTTACCTACCTATTCCACACCAAAAAGGTGGCACATTAGAGGGTCTTTACCCAGTCGGCCGTGGCCAAAGAACTCTGCCCTGTACCTGCATCCACCCCTACACTCAGCAATTTTGTCGCATTCACATTCCAGCTCTTCTATATCCCACAGATGTCCACGGCAAACTCGCTCCCAGCATTCCCTCAGCCCATCCTCTATGGAGCCAACAGGTTTATCCTCGTAGAACCCACATCTGGAGATGTTCCCTTCCGGCGTCACTGCACATAAGTGAGCTCCACAGGTCTTGTCGGGCATGCCTTCATAACCCTCCTTCCCAAAGCCGTAATGGGACATTATCCGGGCTGCTTCTCCGAAGGGTGGTAAAATATCCTGTTCAGTGCACGGGAAGTCCACAAGCCACCTCTGAGCTACTTTAGAGACCAGTGATCCCAGCTCATCGAACTCATCGATATTGTATTTGGTTATCATGGTGGCCACGGTAATATCCACTCCATCTAGGTGTTCTATACCCCTAAGGGTCTTCTCAAGGCTTCCTTCTCCTCTCAGAAGGTCATGTCCTTTTATACCGTCGATGCTGATCTGGACATCGTCCACATATTCCCTGATCAGCTCCGCATATCTCCGGTTTATCATGGCTCCGTTGGTCAGAAGCTCTACTCTCAGGCCATACCCTGCCGCCATCTTCAAGATATCTTCAATTCCGGGGTGTATAAGGGGTTCACCCCCAGAGAGCATCACTTTAAGCCCGCCAAGGGCATAGAACTGGTCCATAATTTCTTTAAAGGTGTTCAAGTCCATATGGGTTCCCACTTTGTCCACGTAACAGTGCTGGCACTGCAGATTGCACTTGCTGGTGATATGGATCAAAATATAGCGGAGCGAAGGGTAGGGCGAGTGCTTGACTTCAATATTAACTCTCTCCTGGCTTTCCTCGATCAATCTCTCGGACAGGAGGTAGTTCACTGCTTCCCCATACTTGTCCTTTAATTCTTCCAGTGTTCTGGTGCCGTTGCACTCCAGGAACAGGTTGAAAGCTTCCTCATCAACTTCGTAAAGCTCGTCTTGAGGAGCATTATACACCATCCTTTTTTCGTAACTGCGGAGGAAAACCCTATTCTTGAGGTTCACATACTTCATTCTTTGCACTATATACTTCTTCTAAAGATATCTTGCCGTTCTGGATAAAATATCTTAAGATCTTGAATGCTCCGCACTCCAGATCCTCATCGCTTTCCTTATAAAAATCACAACAACTGCAAATCAGTTTGACATAATCCACACTACCACTGCTTCCGTCGCCCATAAATATCACCACAGAAAAAATAAGAAAATTAACAAGAACTCTTGCACTTGCAGGTTCCCTTTACCACCTTTCTGACCTTACTAATCTTCACATTGATCACCCCTAAATTAGTTTTCAAAAAGATATATAAATATTTTGTTATTAAATATGTCGGGTTTATTAACAACAGATAACATTAAATTTTACTTTCTTATGATACATTATAAGAAACAGAATCATCACTTCGATTGACCACAACTATTATTAGCGACAATTACAACTCAATTACTGTTCTTCATGCCGAAACCTGGCCCAACAACAACTTCCCCTTCGTCTATTGCTTCTTCTCCTCTAATATACACTTTGTGGGGAAAAATTGCTTCCATTCCTTCATAAGGTGTCCATGTGGAATTGGTGTGCAAATCCTCTCCCCTGATCTTCTCTTTTTGTGAGAGGTCGAAGATGGCAAGGTTAGCATAATTCCCTTCCCTTATTTCTCCATGTCTATTGAACCCGAACAACTCTGCGGGCTTTCGAGCTATTCTGTCCACCACAGTTTCGAGGCTGATCTTGTCTTTCGCTACCATGGACACCAATAGGGGATACATGGTCTCAACTCCCGGGAATCCCGGAGCACCATCTCTCTTTTCCTCCCGAGTGTGAGGAGCGTGGTCGGAGGCTATAATGTCTGCCAACTCCAAATTGTCCAGAAGTGCTTTTGCTTCTGACGGGCTTCTTAATGGAGGGTTCACATTGATGAGATCACCTAATCTATCCCACTCACCGTTCGAGAGCAGGAGATGGTGGGGAGTTACTTCGAATGTGGATGGAGAGTTCCTGATGAGCTTTGCTGCCTCAACAGTAGATATATGGCAGAAATGGTACTTGCTCAACTTGAGGCATTCTCTGACAGCAGTGACCTCAGCTTCCGACGGTCTTAAATTGAAGTTCGGACCCTTACCCTCCTCTATGAGGGAAGGGTCTTCTGCGTGTACCGTGACAGGTTTTCCGTGTTTTCCGGCTTCTTTGAGGGTTTGATAATCGACTTGAAGATTGGGGTCCGAATTCTGAATGAAAACCTCTCCAATGGCAGGGATCCGGTACTTTTCCTCGATCTCGCCAATTACGTTACCTATCCGGGAAAAGTTGTTCCTTGTCAGCCCCAAGTTGAGAGCATAGTTTACATACGATTTTTTTCTGGCTCTTTCCATTCTCTCTGAATATACGCTCGCAACTTCCACTCTGGGCATCGTGTTGGGCTGGTCAACTACGAGTGAAACTCCACCATGCAATGCCGATAGTGAGCCGCTCTCAATAGTCTCCTTGTGTCTTTCTTCAAAATCCCTGAAATGGACGTGGGCATCAATTGCTGCTGGCAAGATTATGCCCCTGACCTCTTTACCCTTTATTTCTTTCCCCACTTTTTTTATAATCCCATTGTCTATTTCCAAACCTGCTTCTACTATCCTACCCTGGTGGAAGAGTCTGCCACTGATATTCATTAAAATGTAGTTTAGAAAAAAGGTTTATATACTATTTCGTAAGGGAATCTGGGTAGGGAGAATATTAACTTAATTAAGAATTTGAGGTTAGAGGTTTTAATTATGAGATCAATAGTAGAGGAGGCTCTAGATAGGGCGGAGTCTGAGGAGAAAGAGGGTGTTGGTAAAAGACCCCCTGAAAGTGTTGAGGACGAGATCGTTCAAACGCTTCACGAACTCAAAACTGAGATAAGAGCAATCGGTATCGGAGGCGCTGGTTGTAATACTATATCAAGAATGTTCGAAGATGGTATTGATGGAGCAGAGCTTATAGCACTTAATACCGATGTGCAACATCTTTACTATACTAAAGCTCATAAAAGACTTCTCTGCGGAAAAAGACGGACTAGAGGTCTAGGAGCTGGTAGTCTCCCCCAGGTGGGTGAAGAGGCTGCCAGGGAGAACCATGATGAGATAAGAGAGCTTGTAGAGGGTGCAGACCTTATCTTCGTTACCTGTGGCCTGGGTGGAGGTACTGGAACTGGAGGTGCGCCTATTGTAGCTGAAGCTGCTCAAGAGGCAGGTTGTCTGACAATCTCTGTGGTATCCGTTCCATTTTCGGCTGAGGGTTCAGTTAGAATGTCCAACGCCGAAGCAGGACTTGACAGGCTTAGAGAAGTTTCGGATACAGTAATTGTTATTCCCAACGACAGGCTTCTGGAAGTAGTTCCCAATTATCCCATGCAGTTGGCCTTTAAGGTATCTGACGAGATCCTGATGAGGGCCGTCAAAGGGATCACAGAACTGATCACCAAGCCAGCTTTGATCAATCTCGACTTTGCAGATGTTCGCACCATAATGGAGAAGGGCGGAGTAGCCATGATCGGTCTTGGAGAAGCCGATGGAGAGGACAAAGCCAGAGAGTCAATTAGAAAAGCTCTGAAGAGTCCATTGCTCGAGGTGGATATATCCGGAGCCAAAGCAGCGCTGGTCAATGTCACTGGAGGGCCGGATATGACCATTGAAGAAGCAGAAACCATCGTAGAGGAGATCTACGGCAAAGTTGATCCTGATGCACGGATAATATGGGGTGCCATGGTCGATCCTGAGATCGAGAACACCATGAGAAGCATGCTTATTGTCACAGGGGTGAAATCGCCTCAAATTCTGGGCAAGACCTCTGGAGGGTCAATTTCCAAGAGACACGGTATTGACTTCGTGAGATAAATGATCAAGTAGTGGCTAAATATTGACTTTAAAATTTAAATACCCAAAGAGAAACCCAGTAAAGATATGAACAACATAGAGTCAAAAATCAGAGAGTACATTAAGCTGCTCAGAATGGCCAGGAAACCGGATAGCGAGGAGTTCCTCACCACTACTAAGGTAGCTCTAGGTGTGATGGCTGTAATCGGATTAGTTGGTTTTTTAGTTTTTCTTTTAATGAACACATTACCTGAGGCATTGATATGAGTAAGTATTTCGCTCTAAAGACAACAGCAAACCAGGAAAGGGTTGTGGCCAATTTAATGGAGATGGCCGTAAAGAAATACGGGCTTGATATCTACTCCATATTGGCTCCCAAAGAATTAAGGGGCTATATCATAGTTGAGACAGAATCAATGGAAGATACTCTAAAGGCGATTAAGGGTTTACCCCATATAAAAGGTATAGTCAGGGGTGAGACGGCCTTTAATGAGGTAGAGCACTTTCTAGCACCGAAAAAAGCTGCAGAACAAATAAAAGAAGGTTTCACAGTTGAGATTAGCTCGGGACCTTTCAAGGGAGAATTGGCTGTGGTCAAAAGAGTCGACGAGGCCAAAAACGAGATCACTGTGGAGCTTATCGAGGCAGTAGTTCCTATCCCTGTTACTGTTAAAGCTGATCACGTAAGAGTGGTAGATAAAAAAGAAGAGGAGGAATAATTAATGCAAACGGTAGAAGTTCTAGTTCATGGAGGTAAAGCCTCGCCTGGACCGCCATTGGGACCGGCAATAGGACCTTTAGGGTTAAATGTTAAGCAGGTTGTAGATGAAATAAATAAGGCAACAAAGGATTATGCTGGGCTAGAAGTTCCAGTAAAACTAATTGTACAGGATGATAGGTCATTTAACGTTGAAGTGGGGATCCCACCCGTGACCGCTCTGGTCAAGAGGGAGCTGGGAATTGAGAAAGGGTCAAGTAATCCGGGCCGAGACAACATAGGCGATCTGACAATTGATCAGGTAAAGAAGATTGCAGAGATAAAACAAGAAGAGATACTTAGTTACGATCTAAAGTCAGCGGTCAAGGAAGTGCTGGGCACTTGTGTTACTGTAGGAGTTACTATCGACGGTAAAAATCCCAAAGAGATTCAAAAAGAGATTGACGATGGAACTATAGAGGTTAAATAGATTATTTTCCTCTATCTATCCACACTTCTACAGTTATTGGGCTATTGCTCCTGTTGGCAAAGACAATTCGAGTTCCTGAAGACACATATCCAGAAGTTGAGTGTTCTGTGATTCTTTGTTTTGACATGGAGGAGTTATAACTGAAGTTACCCCCTTCCATGATTTGATCTGCATCCTTTTTTGAGGGAACGACCCAAATATCAACGGGATAGTTACTTTTAGCTGTTAGTTTTAAATAATTGGAATAAGGGCCCATTACTTGGGCACGAAAAGGTTGTACAATTAGCTGTGTATGCTCCATGAATTATGTTAGTTTATTAAACTAATTAAAATTATTGTCGAGAAAAGATGCTCATGATGAGAACTTAACAGGTATAACGCTTACATAATATATATTATTATAAAAATATCTTAATCTTTTGTAAGATAGACCTATCTGACATTGATATCTCTCTATTTTTACCTCTAACTACCTGTTTATCCTGATGTTGACAGTATCCAGTTCTTTGCTGAACGGGCACTCCAGATAATGATTTACCGCTTCAGCAAGCGCTCTTTTAGTTGTAGATTTCCCTGTTCTGTATTTCAACTCTTCTAGAACTTCTGCTGCTATAGGCGTAGTTACTACTACCTTTTTCTCACCCTTCAAGTCTCATACCCTCCAACCGGCATATGTGCATTAGCACATCAAAGGATTTATATTTTATCATATTTGCTCATAATATAAATCACTGAATAGTCTTTGTATTTAACCCTATTTTGACCTTGAAGTGAAAAAGTATACTTTCCGAGCTGTTGTAGGAAACCTGACCTGCAATTTGATAATACAGAATAAGAGAAAGCATAGTTCTTCTTAAAAAATTTATACATCTATAATGAGGCTATCATGAAGATTAGTCTTAAATAATAGACTATTTAAATAGAAATTAGCATGCAATATAGCATGTCAAATCGTTAAGATACTTAAGGATTAAAATGATTTGAATAGGTTGGAGGATGAAAGCTGGTGCCGGTTGGAGAGAGGTGTAAGAGTGACCAAAAGGTCCAAGGTACAACTCACTGACGATATAAGCCTAACTTTTTATCTTACCGCAACTAGAAAGGCCAATAGGCTGAAAAAGACCGTGTGGATCGAGAGTATTTATTACGAGATCCTCAAAGAGAAGAATGTAATTATCAGTGATCTGGTCAATTATCTACTGGAAAAGTACTTTAGGGAGATGGGTTATCTGGATGTGGAAGAATACCTGGATAGCGAAGATGAGTGACTTAATTTAGTTATTT
>JBKHKH010000029.1:0-17015 GCA_046537735.1 Archaeoglobaceae archaeon
TGTATCTTTCTAATCTGTCATTATTATTAGCTCGGTCTTTTAAGTCCAGATAATTTGTAGTATCAGAACCTCCATCATAAGTACATTCTACTTTGATGGTGTCTCCATAATTGTACTCTATCGTTTGGCCAGTTGCGCTCTTTTCTTCCATGAATTTCAGTGAGAGGGCACCGTTACCGTAAATCGTTTCACTTGCACTTGCTGTACCAGCTGTTGCTAAAGCCATCAATAGTACGAGTAGAGTTGCGATTCCTATTTTTATATTTCCTTTCATACTTTTCCTACCTCCTTTTTATACTAAAGGTTGCTGTCGCTCTTACACCTTCCAATATATAAATCTACCTTTTGTCACGCGGCAGGAGATAGGTTAAATTTTGGGCTAACACTCTACCTTCCCGCCGCCCTTTCGTAATATAAAACTAAAACATATTTAAACTTTTTGCTATATTTCACCATAAAAGACCGTTAACGTATGTATGAGTATAACGAGGGACATTTAATCACACTCCGTATATAGAGCCCTATAACGACAATTTTAAGATGAAAGCATAAATGTTAGTTTTTAATTCTGTTTAAATAAATCATTCCTCAATTTAATCAATTATTAATTAGCCAAATAAATCTCGCCACAAATTATCCCGGCAAGAAATTAGGGGTTTTTGATTTGAATAAGCTGATTGAGGAGGAGGGCTACACCACACTCAATGGTTTTGCCTGTTAATTCATATACTTCAAACCTGTTTTCTTTCTATTCTATCTCATAATGTTGCCTAAAATCCCGGCAGTTATCAAGATGGGACTTAGTTACTTTGATGTGCTCATCCTGTTTTTCCCTAATGGCCTTAAAATCTCCCCTCATCTCCCTAGTCAATCCAATATGCTCATCCTGTCTATCCCTCATCTCTTTTGTTATCCAATATGCTCGTTTTGTTTTTCCTTGATTTCCCTGATGTCTCCTTTCATACCTCTGATGTCGTTTCTTGTTTCTAATTGTATGTTCAGCATTGCGACTCCGGTTATGGCTTCTTCACTTAAAACCAAAACAAGATTATTAACTAACCTCATCCTGTTCCTTTACCCTACTTGACTTCTTCAAACCGATCCACACCATAATCCACCCCATAACAACTAAGAAAACACCCGTCGCCACGATATGTAGAGCAAAATCCTTATCCTTTAAGGAGAAGAATATGCCTCCCACAATGAACAGATATCCTAAGGTCTTCACACCCAAACCCACCGACACTTTTCTGAAGGCTTCAGCCAACTTGGGGTCAAACCGAGGGATGTAGACTCTGGCCACAATCAATAATTTCAGCAATACTATTTTAATTTAAGCGTATAGACTGAACTTGAATTTAAACTGAATTCAAATTATTTCTTTTACCCATAAAATGAAGTTCCTGAATCTTTCTTCTGGTATATTGCTATCTCCGGTTACACTATCTTCTATCACATTATCTTCTGAACCGAAATGGATGTGCCTTTCCTTATCCTATCTGCATAAAGCTCTGCATCATTAACTATACCCGAAAACTCGTCATCAACAATCTTTAGAAAAGATAAGAACCTCAGAAGCATTAGATTTCCTCAATATACTTGCCAACCAGCTTTTTCATTTCCTGTATGTTACTTTTTAGGGATAAAGCTGATAAAAAATCTTCATAGGGTGGGTGCTCAGGCAACTCTCCACTTTCAATTTTCTTTTCAATTTCTTCCGGCTCTTTAACACCGTATTTTGAGAGAATACCCTTAAGCTGTTTTTTTTGGTCCATAATCTCCTTTGTAAGAATCACTGGCATACTCGCTTTTTATTGCTGCCATAGTTTAGATTTCTCTTCTCAAATATAAAATGTTTACTTTCCTATTTGGTTATTCCGTTTGTCTTGGCCTTTGATGTTATTAGATCATAAAGGTAGGTCTACTCAGTAAACTTCAAATTGTCACAAATTTACCTTTTTTGGTGGTCATATATCAACTATAAAGTGCTAGTAGAAAAAGTCGATAATTACGAAAATGTTCACCAATTCATTCAAAGAGCTTTAGATGTATTTGAGTTCAGGTCATGCTTTAGCCCTGAAGAAGAAGTTTTTATCAAACCCAACTTCATAAAGTATAGTGATCCTGAAAGGGGGTGCATCACTCACCCTGAAATAGTTAAATCAGTTATAAGTGCCCTAAAAGGCTTAAAATATGGGTCAGTTGTGGCTGAAGGTAGTCTAAGAAAAGGAGATGCTGACAAATGCTTTTCCAGCTTCGGCCTTAAAGACATAGCCCCCTGTATAAATCTCGATAAAGATAGATTTAGCACAGTCAAGGTCAATGGAAAGGTCCTGAAGGAAGTAAAGATCGCTCAGACAGCCCTGAAAGCTATCAACACCTCTTTCATCTCTCTCCCCAAGCTCAAGATACACGGGATTGCCGGTACAACCTTGGGTATCAAGAACAACATGGGCTTCCTCAAAAAACCAGCAGTTCACATGCACATCAATATTCACCAGAAACTCGTTGATCTCCTCAACCTCTTCCAGCCTGCGATAACAATAATCGACGGGATAGTGGGAGGTAACGTATCCGAACTCTATACCACACCAATAGAACACGGAATTATGTTGGCTAGCG
Source organism: Archaeoglobaceae archaeon (assembly GCA_046537735.1). GTDB lineage: Archaea > Halobacteriota > Archaeoglobi > Archaeoglobales > Archaeoglobaceae > JdFR-22. Next base: position 2,623 of record JBKHKH010000029.1, read on the forward strand.
ATAACGTGGTGGCTGCAGATGCCGTAGGCTCCTACCTCATGGGCTTCAACCCCTTGGACATCGACTACCTCAAAATAGCCCTCGAAGAATTCTATATGAAGTGGGATGACATTAAGATCGAATGCCATCACAACATTGACGACTTGAGAAAGAATTACAGCCTATCCTTCTGGAGCAGGGGTCTAGGATCAATGCGTATCGCTTGAACATTACCCCTCAATCACTAACCTTTTAGAGATCTTTAGTCTTTACTTGCTGCTTCAAATCATCAAACCCATATTCCAGAGTCTTTTTAAGGTCACTACGTGTTTTTTGTGACTCCTCACTTACTGTTTCACGAGTCTTCCTTGACTCTTCTCTTATAGTTAAAATAGTCTGATCCTGCTTATCCAACATCTGATCCTGTTTTCCGAGCATTTTTCCACCATAGATAGCCATCTTGGAGAGCTGGGTGGCCGTAAGATAGCGGTAGTAAGATTCTACGTCCATAACACTCCCCGAATAGTCTTCTACCCTCACCTATTTAACGATTGCGTTTTCCGGGTGCTTTCCTTTAACTGTCTGGACGAATAGGTCGAGTTTTTCATCTTCACCGTCAAGAAGAACTTCTACGGCCTGCTCACCATCTTCGAGAAGGTTATCTGCGAAGAAACTCTCGATTTTTAGCGAACCTGCAACACCGAGTAGAAAAGGTCGATATCCTACTTCGTGAACCTGACCTTTGATGACTATTCTTTTACCCATTCATCTAACCTCTCTTTTACTTTCAGACAATACTCCAACCTTATGTATAATATATTTTTCTGTTTACCTTGAATTGTAAGCCTTTGCTCGAGCACCAGGTCAACTCAAAAATGAATGTTAAAGATCATTGGTAGATCACTGATACATGAAGTTCTCTCTTCTCATCAACTTCCTCAACTCCCCGGATAGCTTCTCGTCCAGCTTCTTCTGACCCTCTGAGATTTGGGGTGGCTCCTGTACCATGAACTGGGGTCCCATGAATCCCACTTCATTCTCCTTCAAGTCGTCAAAAGATGTGGGCTCCCTCTCGAACAGCTTCTCGGGTTTTTTGAACAGCTCCTCCAGTTCGGAATTATCCATTTTCCTGAAACCACTCTCAGGCAGTTTACTGGTAAAGTCTGTATCTGCCTTCATCTTTTTTCCCAGACCAAGGGGATTTGGCTTGTAGATGGTATCCACCTTGATAAAGTAACATTCATCTTTATGAATGATGAACAGATCATAAAATTCCCCATTTTTATCTCGTGATATCCAGAAACTCCAATTTCTGGGGTCTTCATTATATTTCTTCCAGATCTCTTCTTTTATCTTGGATACTTCCATATTTAAGAGTAAGTTGTTCGGTTTTTTAAAGTTTTATGACCGATAATGATGTCTCTGATTCTGTACCGCACCAAAAAAATTATAGGGATATCCATTTCATCTTTCACGGGTGGTTCGAGTGACAATGCTGCAGTATCTGTATCCTTTAAGAACATTTTTGATTGTGGCAGGAACACAGGAGAAACCCAACGCTATGACCGCTGACTGGGTGGTGCCCTTATCCTTCGAACCTACCCTTATAGGGATATCCATAGGTCACACCAGGCACACCAACAGCCTGATCAAGGATTCAAAGGAGTTCGTGGTCTCAGTGCCCACCATCGAGTTACTGAAGGATGTCTGGGTAGCAGGTACAGAGAGTGGAGCCAGAGAGAACAAGGCAGAGAAGATGAGCGTATCTTTTATACCCTCCAAAAAGATCGGCACACCATCCATTAAAGAGTGTCAGGCAAACATTGAGTGTAAAGTGGTGAATGAAGTTGAGACCGGCGACCACACTTTCTTTGTGGGAGAGATCCAGGATGTCAGTTATGGCGACGGATTTAGAGAAGGTCCCAACATGGACTACGAGTTTATACTTCACTGTGGTATAGGAGAAAGCTTTACCAGCAACAGATCTGAGATTTATAAACCCTGATTTTTTTTAATTTTTACCGGCTAAAGTTCCCATTCTCAAAACTTCAACAGTAACATATAAATGAAAAGTTGAGAACAGGCCTCCATGAGCATTAACAACATAGATACATCCAAAACGCTTACTCTGGACGATAAATTCAAATTTTCCTGCTATCCCGGCATCGAATGCTTCAACAAATGCTGTGCAGACCTCAATCTATTTTTAACTCCTTACGATATAATCCGCATGAAGAACAAGCTGGGAATAACTTCTACCGAGTTCTTAAGGAACTACACCGAATGCCACATGGGCAACAAGTCGGGATTGCCTGTGATATTCCTCAAAATGAATGCGGACAAGACCTGTCCCTTCGTTACCGATAAGGGATGCAGTATATACAAGGACAGACCCAGCTCCTGTCGCCTTTACCCTCTGGCAAGAATGAAATCCCATAACGAAGAATATTACTACATTGTAAAAGAGGACCACTGCAAGGGTTTTGAAGAGGATAAAGAGTGGACGGTCAGAGAATGGCTAGAGGACCAGGAAGGAGACACCTACAATGAGATGAATGACCTGTTCATGGAAGTCATCTCCGGGAAATTGAAGATAAACCGAGAACTGACCGACAAAGAGCTGAAGATGTTTTATATGGCCTGCTATAATGTGGACCAGTTCAGAGAGTTCGTTTCCTCTACCAAATTCCTAGATTATTTCAACGTGGATGACAATATCGTCAATGACAGCGATGTGGAAATGATGAAGTTGGGACTCAAATACGTTCGATTTGCCATGTTCAAAGAGAAAACACTACAACTGCAAGGAGAAGCCGTCACCGAATAAAGTCACTTAATAACTATATCCTTCAATTATTTTTACTGTAGTGATAGCTCAAACAGCAATCCGCTATCAGCAATCCGCTATCAGCAATCAGTATTCGTAGCTTTCTTTCTCCATAGTCGCCAGTTTAATGAGTAGAAAACCAATTATGGCGCTTATAGAGATCATGATCAGGAATTCGTGTACAGGAGGGAAACCATTTTTATTTATCCACAAAGCACCGTTGACAACGCAAATAGTTATAAATGTAAGTATGGAAGACAAAAATGCGCCTCCAACTATCAAATAGGGCATAGCCACGCCCCTGTGCTCCAGAACTACCGTACAGAAGATCAGAAATATGGTAAATGCCAGTATAATATAAGAGATGTCCGGCACTCTGAATTGAGAGAACATAGCATACAGTCCATAACCCCATAAGAATATGACAAAACCTACACCAAAGGAGCTGAACAAATAAACGTAAAACCTCTTCGCTACGTCCTCGAAAAGTGGCTGCATAAAGCCCATACAAAATAAAATGATTTAAATTTTTTTATCATTAAATCCAACAATAAACTCAATTTCTGTTTCAGGGTCCACTAGCAAACCTGCTATTTCTCTATTAAAATCTGCAGATGCTTTATCGGCATTCACTGCCAGTGTTCTTCCACATACATAACCGCTCTTTCTAACCACAATGTCCGTTTGGTGACTGAAAATCAGTTTATTACTCCCATAACCGCTGATACATTCTTTTAGTCCGTACTGGGGTAGTATGAACTCCATATCTACTTTTCCACCCTCTAACAAGTGGTCCTTCAATTGCGGCGAGATGTCACAAGCCCCTTTATCAGCCTCAACCCCCACGATACAGTCACCTGTAGTGGTCACTTCCTTCTCCCTGGTCAGCTCGAAAGTGGTCTTATGCCTGGCAGTGATATTGGGGTGTCCTCTTGCAATGATCACTTCTTTAAAGTTCATTATGACTGAACAGGGTGGATAAGTCCACACTATGAGTTTCTTTTACTACGTTTAGCACCAACATAGTGTATGTCTTAAGCACATGCTCCAGACCGGCCACTCTTTTAACGAATCCATTTAAAGATTCTCTATCCTTGAACTTGGCCACTACCACCATGTCATACTCTCCAGTGACATCGTAGACAGCAGTAACATTGGGCTCCCGGGCTATAGATTCTTCTATATCCACCAGGTGGCCTCCTTCGGCAGTAATACCGATGAGAGAAATGAGATCAAACCCCAGCTGAGAATAATTTACAACGGGAATAAATTTTTCAATGATCCCATATTTTCTCAATTTGTTTATCCTGTTGTAAACTGTGCCTTCTGCAACACCCAATTTCTCTGCGATCTCTCGCAGGCTTTTTCTGGCATCCTCATGTAGTTCCACCAGTATCTTGATGTCCAGGATATCAACCTTATCATGCATACTGCTTTGAGGATTCCGCAATATTTCTACTTTTTCGTTGGTCACCTACTCGGATATCTTCAGTATTATTGAATAACTTTGATTGGCGATCAATGGCAAACTGCTATCTCCCACTAACCCACCAGAACGAATTTAGTTCCGTAGTAGATGATCCCCGAATCTCCTTCCTCGCCGTATTTCCTGAAAACTCTTTTCACCTTCATCCCTGTCCTGATCTCGCTGGGTTCACACACCACTTGAGAAGTAATGGTCGGTCCGTCATCCAGATTTACGAGCGCCACCACATAGGGCTTCCGGTACCTGGTAGAGTCTTCACCGGTATCGTGGACAATAGAGTAGCTCAAGACCGTCCCCTCATCGCTGAAACGGGTTTCCTTAATGCTGCTCCTCCTCCTGCATTGAGGACATAAAGTCCTGGGTGGGTAGAATACCCTACCGCAGGTCTCACAGTAGTTGCCCAGCAGATCATACCTGTACTTTATTTTTCTCCAGAATCTGGGTAACATGATATCACCTTGAGAAAATGGTGACTACGGCTGTAGCACCCGTACCACCAATGTTTAACGCCAAACCTTTCTCAGCATCAATTTGCCTCTTTCCCGCGTCTCCTCTCAGCTGTAGTGTCACTTCCGCTGCCTGCCTGATCCCTGTAGCTCCATAAGCATGCCCACACGCCTTTAGACCGCCAGACGTGTTCACCGGAATATCTCCGTCCATATTGGTGGTGCCTTCCCTTATCAACTTCTTGCCCTCACCTTTTTCCACGAAACCAAGGTCTTCATAGGCCATTAGCTCGGCGATGGTGAAGGAGTCATGGACTTCAGCCACATCAATGTCCTTGGGCTCCACACCAGCCTGTTGATAGGCTTTTCTTGCAGCGTAAGCCACCGCATCCATGGTTAAAGTATCTTTACGGCTCTGCAGGGCCAGATAATCGCTTGCCTGACACGAAGCTGAGATGAAAACCGGATTGTCAGTATATTTTCTGGCTGTCTCCTCGTCAGCAAGAATTACTGCTGATGCTCCATCAGATGCGGGAGCACAGTCGAATAATCGCAAGGGTTCGGAGACGAAGGGTGATTTTAAGGCTGCCTCCAGGGATATCTCTCTTTTGAACTGTGCCTTGGGGTTCATGGTGGCATTCTTGTGGTTCTTGACGCTTATCAGTGCCAGGTCCTCGGAAGTAGTCGAGTATTTCTCCATGTGCATTCTGGCCATCATGGCGTAGAGAGAGGGGACCGTTGCTCCCACGAATCCCTCCCATTCTCTATCGGCAGAGGATGAAAGGATGTTCATGGCCATATCGCTGCCCACATCGGTCACCTTCTCGGCTCCTGCCGCAATGACAATATCGTGAACACCTGAAGCGACCGCCATATATGCCTGCCGCAGAGCCAGTCCTCCACTGGCGTCCGCAGCCTCAACTCTGGTGGAAGGGACGTTCAGCTCGGCCAGTCCAGAATAGTCTGCTATCAACGCCGCTATGTGCTCCTGAGCCAGGTACCTACCCCCGCTCATATTTCCCACGTACATCGCTTCTATCTCTTTTCCTTCCAATCCGGAGTCTTCCAGCGATTCCACACCTGCTGAGAGGAAAATATCTCTGAAGCTGAGGTCCCACAGCTCACCGAAAGGACTTTGACCCACACCTATAATAGCTACCTTCCTCATTGTTTCACCCTGATCTTCTTTCTCAACTTCACATACATTCCGTAATCGATCAACTCTCCTCTGTTTATCTTATCCCATACCGACGGATTCCTGTCAAGCTTTTCTATTCCGTCTTCCACCTTTATGGTGAAGGCGTCACTGCCAGCTCCCGAGCCAAAAGAGACTGCCATTATCCTGTCCCCGGGTCTAGCGATGTCCAGTATGGAAGCGAGGCCTATCATGGTCGCACCCGAATAGGTGTTGCCCAAATGGGATACTAGCAATCCCTGCTTAATTTGTTCCTGATCAAAACCAAGGGTTTTGGCTACCCTGACAGGGAACTTGGCGTTGGGTTGATGGAAAACAGCATAGTTGAAGTCCGAGGGCTCCATCCCGGTTTTGTCCAGCAAACCTTTAGCCGCTGAAGTGGTATGCCTGAAGTATGCTGGCAGACCGGTGAACCTGCCCCCATGCTGAGGGAATTCTTGGCCCTCTCTCCGCCAGAAATCGGGTGTATCGGATGCGAAAGAGAACGTGTCCTCTATTTCCGCAATCAGATTATCCTTCCCCAATATAAAAGCGGTACTTCCAGCCGATGCAGAGTATTCCAGAGCGTCTCCTGGGGCGCCCTGACTGGTGTCTGCACCAATAGCAAGACCGTGCTCGATCATTCCCGACTGGACCATGGACATGCATATCTGTATGGCTGCTGTTCCCGCCTTACAGGCGAACTCCAGATCAGCAGCGAAAAAGTTGTTCCCGCAGCAAATAGCTTCCCCTACAATGGTGGAAGTGGGTTTGACCACATATGGATGGCTTTCAGAGCCGACATACACTGCTCCAATGCTCTCGGGGTCAACTTTGCCTCTGTTCAGGGCCTCTCTGGCAGCTTCTACGGATATTGTGGCGGTGTCCTCATCCATATCGGGGACAGATTTTTGATGTATTCCCAACCCGTTCTTTATCGCTTCTGCATTCTCTCCCCATATGCGGGCTATCTCTTCAGAGCTGATCCTGAACTGAGGTACGTAAGATCCATAAGAAACGATTCCCACTTTATTCACTTTATCGACCTCCTCAATGATTTGATTATATTCTCTAAAGGCATGGTTGTGGAGATAAGGTGGATATTCTCCAGACATGCTATTTTTATGGCCATATCGTCTACCAGTTCGGGTTTCATTCCGTGCAGCACCAGGACAGCAGGTTTCAGGTTGGCCACTCTAACCGCTACCAGGGGCGATCTTCCAGTGGATACCTTAGTGAAGATGAGAGCCCTTTCTGTGGTAAAACCGTACAACCGGTAAAAGTCATAGGAATTAAAGGAAAGAATGGCTTTCAGACTGTCAACAATAGTATGTCCATTAACATTCCTATCCTGATAATTCAAGGTCTCTCCACCGATTAACTCCGCAAACTCGCTGGAGGGGATGGGCTCCATATACTCCTTGATATCCAGAATAACGTCTATCTTGAATCCGTTTGTAATGTCCCTGTATTTAGATATAGTCTTGAACCCTCTGGCCCTGTCGATCTCCAGTAAAGCCCCGATGATCCTCTTGACAAAGTTTATGCCGGGCGATTTCCTCCTATCACTTTCATAATCACTGATAACAGAAGGTGAGACTCCTACTTCCGATGCCAGGTGTTTTTGGGATACTTCAAATATCTGTCTCCACTTTTTTATTATTCTCCCCGGATGTTCGGCAAAGATAATATCTCCTGAAATCATATCGGTCATCGCTTTAGTGGTGGAGTCCATACCTCCGCTTACCCAGCATATTTATAAAATTATCGATTATCGAATGGAGAATCGGCAATTATCGATAATGACAAATAGGATGATTTGGGGAAAGTTTTTAAGCATCGATATGGTGGGTTCGCCAAATGAGGATTTGGCTTATTGGAGCTTATGGAATTGTATCGTCTACAGCAATAGCTGGAGGAAAGGCAATCGAGAAAGGTGCTATCAGTACCACCGGACTGGTCTCAGAACTATCTCATTTCAAAGGTCTTGATAAATTCGCTCCTTTAAAGTTCGATTTTGGAGGTCACGAGATAAGACCAGTTTCAAACGCTTATCAGGCTGCTCTAGAGCAAGTCAAACTCAACAGGCATTTTGATAGAGATCTACTTGAGGAGGTCAGAGAAGACCTGGAGAATATCACCACTGCCACCGGAACAGCCCTCAATTGCGGGACGGGAATCGAAGAGTTCAAAGACGTCAAAACCCTGGAGAGCGAGGGATTGACCCTAAAGGAGATCACTGATAGGCTAATTGAGGATATGAAGAAATTCTCAGATGATGAGACAGTGGTCATCAACGCTGCGTCAACCGAGCCCTTGTCAAAGGCGAATGAGGTATACCACAACTCCCTCGATGGCTTCGAGACAATGCTGGAAGAGAACGAGAATGAATACGTTAATGCCAGCATGCTCTACGCCTACGCCGCACTAAAATCGGGTTTGCCCTACGCCAATTTCACTCCCAGTTCTGGCTCAAATATCCCCGCTCTCAAGGAGCTGGCGAATGATAAGGCTCCTCACGCCGGAAATGATGGCAAAACGGGTGAGACCCTGGTGAAGACCACTTTGGCTCCCATGTTCCTCTACAGGAATCTAAGGATTGCGGGATGGATGGGGTATAACATCCTGGGAGATGATGACGGAAAGGTTCTGGCCCACAAGGATAACAAGGAGAGCAAGGTGGAGAGCAAGGACAAGGTTCTGGAGAAAATACTGGGTTATTCTCCCTTCAGCATCACCGAAATAGATTTCTTCCCCTCACTTCTGGACAACAAAACAGCCTTCGATTTCATCCACTTTGAGGGATTTCTGGATTCCAAAATGAAATTCTACTTCATATGGGATGCCATTGACGCCATAGTTGCAGCTCCCTTAATCATCGATCTGGCCAGATTCCTCCTCTACGCCAAGAAGAAGGGAAAGACTGGCGTGGTCAAGGAATTGGGTTTCTTCTTCAAGAACCCCATGGAGACCAATGTGGTGAACACCCATCAGCAGTTCGAAGAGCTCAAAAACTGGTATCTTGACCTTCAAAGTTAATGGTAAAATTATAATACATAAAAATATTCCTTCATGATTATTAGCAAAAGAATCTTTAAGTATTTTGTGAATTATTAATAAGTTATGCCCCTGGGAAGAATCATATTAATAGTCACTATAATCTTTGTAGCAGGTTTGATCGTTCTCCCCGCAACGGTCAATATTTTCGCAGGTAGTCATACTTTTTATGATGTGTCCGGAGGAAATGAGAGTAACTGTAAAAAGTGTCATGCAGATGTTCTGGAAGAATTAAAGGCCACCGAAGTACACGCCACAGTAGATGATGAGCCTGGAGTAAGTGGAGAGGAGTGCCGTGTATGCCACAGGGCGAACTTGAGTTCAAGTGAAGGGATTCATGCTGCCACTATCACCTCTTGCAGCTACTGTCATTTAAATGCTTCCAGCATAATGGATGCCCCTCTGGCAGGAGGTTTTGGCCTCTCAGGGTATGATAATGATACCGGTACACATGCCATGCACGCCAGCTACGTCTATTATTCGGGCAGGGACGACCTGATGCCCAACACCACAGAGGCTTGCGTGGGGTGTCACAGCAATACGTGGCTGGAAGTGACTCTTAATGTCAGTACAGGGGCAAAATTTGTGGTTTACAGCAATCATTCTGCCAATCAATCGTACTTTGAGACCAGTATGAAGATGAGCAATTTCACCACCCATAAAGAGGTGGTAAATTGAGAGGAGTTATTGTCGCAGTTCTGATCATTTTGGTTTCAGTTCTGGCTTTGTTCGCCTCTATAAACACTGTGACCATCTTCACCGGAAGTCATTACCTTACAGATATCTCTTCTTCCCAGAACGACATTGACTGCACGTGGTGCCATTCATGGATGAGGGATGAGTTGAATGGCTCTGCCATACACTCCGGGTTCAAATGTGAGGAATGTCATCGAATAAAGATTACCACCAGCGGTGAAGTGATCGAGTATGCCACTCACAACGAGAGCGGGATCTACCCGGGGAACCAGAGTCATGCTGCCTACACCCCCACCTGTCTGGACTGCCACGGTGGTAACGGTATCTATTACAATGATACCACCAAGGCCAAGCAGGCTCCTCCCGCACCCGCCTTCAACCAGACGGATTACGGAAGCGATCACTCCGCACACAAGAGCCTTGTAGTGGATGCCAAAAGCCAGGGCATGTCCTTTGGCGAGAACGAGGCCTGTATCTCATGCCATTCTAAATACACCATCTGGTACGAATATGTGAGGCCTGAATATTACAACTTCACAATTAAAGATGACTGGAAGGTGTGGCCCATCAACTATGGGCCGGACAACACTACCAAAATCTCGAAGCCAGAGAAAGGAGCCAAACACGAGCTCAAGGCCCTGGATGAGATCACTTGTGAGACCTGCCATTCAGATGTGTGGCAGGCCATAAACCATACCGAAGATAACACACTTGGTAATGCTCCCAACTCCTCTCACGCAATATGGTGGTGGGGCAACTACAGTGACCCCATGCACGATCCCCGGTTCGTGGGATCCTCTTACGACAACAAATCCGATTACTGTCTGTCATCCTGCCACGAACCAACTGTGATCAATGGAACCCCTCCACAGGCCCTGACCGATCAGGTGCATATTGCCAGAAGACTCTCCTGCTACCACTGCCATTCGGGAACAACCAATGTTAATGTGGAGAATAAACCAGGCAGTGATACGGAGCCTGCCTGGAACAGTTCAATCCACGGAAACTTCGCGACTGAAGAAAAAGTTTTTTCTTCACCCCTATTCCTCCACGCAGAGACCTGTATAGCGTGTAAAAGAGCAGGATCACCATATCCTGATCCCAATGTCCAGTATAAGACGTGGACGGAGCCCAGCAACAAAATGTACGATGTGAATAACGGACATTACATATGATGGGGTTTAAGCCTTTTACCCACCCATAGAATAGGGGTAATGGGTTAAACTGGTTTGTTCTTGTCGCACCCCACAGATCAAATTTGAAAAAGTTTATCTACGGAGTTGATGCCATGTCCAAAACCAGCACAGAGCTGGTAACTGGGGGCTCCAATGGTTATAGAGGGATGGTAGTATGAGGTCAGCGATAATTGTGGTTTTACTGTTCTCTATCTCAGCACTGGTTCTAATTACGTCCAATGAGACCATAACTCTCTTTTCAGGGAGTCATCAGATCTTGGATATCACCTCAACAGGTAATGATATTTCCTGCACCTCCTGCCATTCCCACATCCAGAATGAATTTAGTAAATCTAAGGTACATGGCGATCTTGATTGTATTGATTGCCACAGGCTGGAAGTGACAAGCAGTGGGGAAAGTATCAGTTATTCTGTCCACAACGACACCGGCTGGCATGCCGGAAACCAAAGTCATGCTGCCTACACCCCCACCTGTCTGGATTGCCACGGTGGTAATGGAGTGCAGGTTGATGCAAAATTTGCTCCTCCCGCACCCGCTTTCAACCAGACAGATTACGGAAGCGATTATTCTGCTCATAAACCCTTTGTTGAGTATGCATCTATCTCAAATAGCGGTGTGGGAGAGAACGAGGCCTGTATTGCCTGCCACACAAATTATTCCATGGAAATAGAATACAGCTACTGGTGGAATATTAACTATACTTTGAGAAGCTGGAATTTTACTGAATTTAATTCAAATGGGAGTAGAGAATACAACAGTAATTTCGATAAATCGGGGGCTAAGCATGAGTTCCTGAGTGTGGACAATATAAGCTGCACCGGATGTCATCAAAATATCTATGAAGCTCTGGTAATTGGAACTGAAGGAGACAACGAGGATTATCTAACCCATTCCCCCATAGAGATAAATCATTCAGATAATCATCAAGGTTGGAATACATTTAACCCATGGGAACATTACAGGTACCATTACATTGACTCCAATAGAGCTGAGAGGGTCAATAACTCCTACTGCTTTGAATGCCACAATGTCAAAAAATATGCCGATGAGCATCCTTCACAGAAACTAACCTACAGTCTAGATGACGTAACCTCGAATACGAACTCCACAAGCATTCATGCGGCAGAGATAGTGTGGTGCCAGACCTGTCATGGGACCGGAAAAACCAAGGAAGTAATCGATAATCCTGAACGTACGGGATTGGGGCACAGCCAGACAGACTTCGTAGATAAGGTTAAAGATAACTTTAGCAGAACCTATACCGGGGATATTTGCATGGGATGCCACGAAGCAGCTGTTCATCCTGAACAGGGATGTGGCAGATGTCATGAGAGCAGCAATGAGAGAGCAAGGGTATACATAGAGTCTGAGCCTTCAGGATACGCCCAAAATATTGATCCAGGGCATCACAACCAATAAATAAGATCAAGTTTTCTGTTCGCAATTTTTTATTGTTCAAAATCATAATTGCCAAAAGGAAAGCTTAAGTATAGAATTAACTAAACATAATTTGATGAGTATTATTAAGATAATGATAATCACTTTCATAATTCTGGCTACAGGACTGGTTGTCCTCCCCTCCACTATCAACCTTTTTGCTGGAGAGCATTCATTCTACAATATCGAGAATGGATATGGGAGCAAATGCATTAAGTGTCATGCAGACATACTCGATGAACTGAAAGCTGGTGCAAACCACTCTAAAGTAGATGGAGAGGGAGGATGGAGTGGCAAGGAGTGTATGGGGTGTCATAGGGCAAATGCGAGCATAACCTTTGCAAATGCAACCACGAACACGCCAGGAGACGAGGCACATGCCGCAACCATAATCCATTGTGGGTACTGCCACCTCAATTCGACCAACCCCTTCAACGCACCGGTTGCAGGAGGTTTTGGGTTATCCGATTTAAGTAATGATACGGGATACAATGCCTCACACTACAGCTTCATGATAGAGTCCAGGGACAGCGATCTGCTAAAGGAAGAGAGTGAACCGTGTGTCGCCTGCCACACCAATACACAGGCTAGAATAAATTTTTCAATAGTCTCCGAAACAAGAATGGTTTTCAACAACACATTGGCTGAATCAGATTCTCATTGGGACTTGGAGGACGTGACGATAAACCAGAGAGAGTCTTACATAGAGGTGAAAGAATGAGGATAATTGTTTTCGCCATATTCGTAATCGCTTTGTCAACACTGGCATTATTCAGCGGTACAGATGTAATAACAATGCTAAATGGTTCACACACCACAAACAGTTTGACTTCGGATGCTAATGATGTAGAGTGTGTTGGCTGCCACCAGAGAATGAGTGAGCAGCTGGATAATTCAGCCATACACTCTAATTTTGGTTGTGAAGAGTGCCACCGACTAACCAGAACTGCCGATGGTGAAGTGGTCAAATACGCTACCCACAACCAGAGTGGGGTTACTGTAGGTAACGAGTCTCATGCTGCTTATACTCCGAGGTGCCTGGACTGCCACGGAGAAGATGGAGTGTATTATAATGATACATGGGTTCAAAAGCAGGCCCCCACAGCTATAGCATTCAATGAGACTGGTTATGGAAGTGATTATTCTGCTCATAAACCATTTGTGGAGCAGGCACTGGAGTGGGGGTTGTCCAAAGGAGAAAATGAGGCGTGTATAGCGTGTCATACGAATTATTCCATGGAGATTGAATACAAGTACTGGTATGACATAGATTACTACGTTTCTAATTGGAATGTGCCTTTCAATTCTTTCTCAGTTAATGGGACAAGAGAGTACGATATCACTTACAATAAATCCGGGTACAAGCATGAGTTTGTCAACAGCGATGATATTAACTGCGTGACCTGCCACAAAAACATATACGATGCTCTGGTAAATGGAACTGAAGGAGACAACGAGGATTATCTAACCCATTCCCCCATAGAGATTGATTCGGATGAATGGGACACATATAACCCATGGGGACATTACAGGTACCATTACATTGATTCTAACAGAGTTGAGAGGGTCAATAACACTTACTGCTTTGAATGCCACAACATCAAAAAATATGCTAACAACAATCCTTCAGAAGATTCGACCTACAACCTAAGTGACGTAACCTCGGATACGAACTCCACAAGCATTCATGCGGCAGAGGCTCTGTGGTGCCAGACCTGTCATGGCACTGGGAAAACCAAGGAAGTGATCGATAATAAGGATTACGACCGTCAAAACCGAAAAGGACACAACCAAACAGATTTCGTAGATGAAATTAAAAATTACTACGCAAGAACCTTTCACGGAGATATTTGCATGGGATGCCATGAAGCTGCTGTCCATGGTAACCGTTGCAAGGATTGTCATGAGTTGGGAGAAGCTGACGTTTATATAGAATCCGAACCTTCTGGTTATGCCTCAAATACATGAGCTAACAGCGGATAATGATTAACTCTAAACCGTGTTAACCAGTAATACCATCAAGGTCGCCATGCTGCACACAGAGTATCCTGCTATGACTGCCACAATGTATCAATAGAGTCAGATGTAGAGTAT
>JBKHKH010000003.1:0-33787 GCA_046537735.1 Archaeoglobaceae archaeon
CCTCTAATGTGCCTGATCTCCTCTCCAAGCAGCTCGTATATGGCGTACAAGATCAGTATTAGACCCAAAATACTCAAAACGCCCTGATCCAGGCTGATTTGCCCGGAAAATACTATAAAGGCTTCGTAAATGATGCTAAATATGAGAAATAGGCCAGCGGCTATGAGGGCAACAACTATAAATACCTCAAAAAAATGTGATACCCTCCTGATGTTTTCGATGAGCCTTCTCTGGAACTTTCCTCGTGCAAGATATAGTTTGAGCTCCTCTTCTCTGTAAGAACTGGTCATTATGTCCAGATTCAAATCAATGACCTTATCCACAGACTTCATAAGCCTCTCCAGCTCTTCTGTGTATCCATACTCTTCGATCAGCTTCTCTCGAATAAATCCTCTTTTAAAATTCATACTGGTATTGACATAATGGGGAGGGAGACCAACTTTGACATGGGTTTCACCTATTTTGTACAGCTTTCTCAAGTAACTGGCTCCATAATCACCATGGAATAGGGAAACGAACCAGTCCTTTAACTGCTCCTGGTGTTTCTCCCTAACTTCTTCTGTAGGGAGATATCTCTCCAGGTCGGTGAAGTTGGCCAGATAAGAATACAGACTCCTGGTGAATTCATCCTTATACTTTTCTCCAAAATCTTTCAGTCCTTTCAGGTTCTCCTCATCTTCCCTGGTCCATCCGAAGTGGACTTTCTGCTCATCCAGTGTTTCCATGCATTAACATTTATACTACAACACTTAAAAAATTTTCACCGTTGAAGTTTCGACCGATCAAACACTACGCCATAATTACAAACATACTATGCCATAATGGCCATACATTCAAAGATACTTGTTGAACCATTCTCTGGCTGATCTTAATGCTTCATTGAGGTGCATAGGACTGGAGAAAGTGTGATCAGCCCCCTCAATTATTTTAAGCTCTTTAGGCTCAACTGCATTGTCATAGAGGATTTTGCCGTGTTCTACAGGAACAACTTCATCACTGCTTCCGTGGATGATCATCAGTGGCGGTGACTCTCTTACATCCCGGAGTAAATTGTATCTCTGGATGTCCTCATAGAAATCCTTCTTGAATCTGCTCCCCGAGGGGAGAACATAGTGGTCACCCTCTTTCCGAGGGATCAGCGGTTTACCGTAACGGGGGACCTTATAGGGAGATCCCATAGTGACTACAGCTTTGACCTTTTGTTTTCCTGCTATAGCAACCATTCCTCCCAGACTGGAGCCGATAACTCCTATTCTCTCAGTATCAATGTTCTCTTCACTGCGGATGTACTGGAGGGCAGCTTTGTAATCCTCAATTCTTCCTGACAAGGTCAGATCCTCAAATTTACCATCACTTTTCTCTTTTTCACCGCAACCTCTGAAATTGAACCGAAGACAGGCATAGCCTGACTCGTAGAGGTATGATGCTACGGTGGGCCACTTACCCCTATCTTTGTCTCCTTCCAGTCCATGAAGAGCAATGACACAGGGGGCACCAGGGAAAGGGATATGCAGATTCGCTTTGATCATTATTTCCTGGGAGAAGAAACTGATTTTCTCTTCCATGCTCATTCCTCTATTATGTTCTGGTTAGGCATCAAATAAAATTAACCGAGCAAGTAGACCATTTGAGGCTATGGCTAACTCTCCTTGCGACCAGTAAGATAAAAAAAGAAAAAATAAAATGGTTAATAATAGAACAGGTACTACGCCCTACTTCTTGAGAGCCAGCTTGATGTCTTCGGCCTTAACGGTTTTTCTTCCCGTGTGTCTGGCTACATCAGCAGCTGCTCTAGCTACGTCAGATGCGTATTCCTCAAGTACCTCTACCATTTTCTTGCTAGCATCTTCACTAACTCTTTGTGCTCCTGCTTTTCTCATCAACCTATCAACAGGTGAAACAGGTATTCCAGCCATTTACAATCACCTCCTCTTATATTCGGTCTGGTTATTTTATGTATATATAGTTTTCGACCGAAATTGACTGTACCGGCTTCATTTCAATGTAATTTTAACCAGGAAACTTGTATAGGCAGTTGAAATAATAATAAACCCCTTTATCCATACCGTAACCATCGATCTTATCCAAACCCACTTATACGACACCCCATGCATAGTAGCACAAAAAAGACTTCAGAGCAATACTATTTTTTAAGCGTTTAAAGAAGCTCTTTTACACTATAAGTGTTGATTATATCTTCTTTCTTCGCCCATCCCCGTCTGGCTACAGCAACTCCCAGCTCATAGTATTGAAGGCTGTTCCTGGTATGGGCATCGGTCCCAATGGATAGATTTACTCCCTGGTCAACTGCTCTTTTAACGTTAGTATCCTTCAGATCCAGTCTCTCTGGATCGGCATTGATCTCCAGAACAACATTATTTTCTCTGGCCGCTTCCATCAATTTTTCCAGGTTGATGTTAATTGGTTCTCTTTTGTGGATCTTTCTGCAAGTAGGATGAGCCAGTATATTGACCTCCTCATTCTCCAGCGCCTTTATCACCCGGTTGGTCATATCCTTTTCGCTCATTCTAAAAGAGGAGTGGATGCTTGCCAGGACCAGGTCCAGCTCCTCAAGCAGCTCTTTACTTACATCCAGGCTTCCATCCTTCATTATATTTGCTTCACACCCTTGAAGAACATGAATATCACTGTATTTTTCCCTAACTCTTTCGATCTCTTCTCTCTGCTCAAGGATCTCTTCTCTTTCCATACCGCCGGCAATCTTCAAACTGCCCACGTGGTCGGTGATGGCTATATATTCGTGTCCCAACCTTCTCGCTTCTTCAACCATTTCTTCAACACTATGAGCTCCATCACTCCACGTGGTGTGGGTCTGAAGGTCTCCCTTCAAGTCACTATATCCCACTATCCGGGGTAGATTTCCTTCCAGTGCAGCGTTTATTTCTCCTCTGTTCTCCCTCATTTCAGGAGGAATCCACTGCAAGCCTAAAGTCTCATAGACCTCTTCTTCGGTCTCTCCCGATACCCAGTTGTCGCCCTTGAACAACCCGTATTCGTTCAACTTGTAGCCCTTCCTTATGGAAACTTTCCTGAGAGCGATGTTATGATCTTTACTTCCAGTGAAGTACTGCAAAGCCGATCCAAAGCTCTTATTCTCCACTACTCTGAGGTCAACCTGTATACCGCTATCCAATCTTACGGAACTGCTCTGGACACCTTTTTCAATGACTTTCACCACATTGTTCATGTGGGTAAAAGTACGCATAACTCTCTCTGGGGTTGAAGATACCACCAGAATATCTATATCTCCAATGGTCTCCTTCTTTCTTCTCAAAGAGCCGGTTATCTCGATCTTATCCACCTGGTCCCTGAGCTGGGCAACTATTTGGTTTGCCTGGGGCAATACATGACCAAGGAGATACCTGCTGGACTTCCTTCTCGCCAGAGAAATGTTCTCCAGTATTTTCTCCTCTGTTTTCCTGCCAAACCCTTTTAACCTTCTTATTTGCCCTTCCTTTGCAGCTCTTTCCAGATCATCTAGGTTTTTTATACCCAGTTCACTGTATAAGATCTCTATTGTCTTTGGTCCTAGGCCCTCCACATTCATTAAACTCTCAGTATCTACGGGAGCCTTCTCTTTGAGCTCCTGCAACTTCTTTACTTTGCCCGTTTCCAGATACTCCTCAATTTTTTTGGCAATGCTCTTTCCCACTCCGGATATATTCTCCAGCTCTCCTTTTCTATACAGGTCTTCAATATCCACACTCAGGCTTTCGATATTTTGTGCTGCCTTCCTGTAAGCCCTGGGCTTAAATTGAACGCCCTCCATTTCCAGATAATCACCTATTTCGTAAAGAACCCTGGCAATTTCCTGATTTTTCATTAAACCCTGCTCCCTATTCCCATAAAGTATTACCAAACAAAAATTTTCCTGCAGTCAAAACTTTAGTGCAAAAATTTACTGAAGAGATTGTGGTTGAATATAAAAGACATGATTATAATAACTTGGGAGAATACAAAATAGTTTATTAATAATTATTGCCCTACTCTATCCTGTTAACAGCTTGAAGAAAATAGATGGAAATAGATTAGAATAAACCTGATTTAGAGGGGTTAAAAATGCCATTGATTAAATTCGTCAACAGTTACGGGAAAGATATGGTTCTTATAGAGACCCTCATGTCACATGAGGAGCTCGAATCCGAGTACGAGAATTTCCTGAAGGAGACCGACGGGGATTATGGTCTAGATACGTTTATCCAGTATCTAAATGATAAAAAAGCCCCCGTTATTGCCGTACACAGACTGCCTGCCGACCACACTATCAAATGGCACCTCTGCAGTGAGCAAACTGGCTAATATATTTCTAAAGTTTATATTTAATACACAAGTGATGTAGAATTGACAGCCCAGAAATAGCTTTAAAGAAAAAAATTGGTTTACAGTTATATGGTCAATATAACTGTTTATTTGGATGACGACTTCGCTTCTTTTTGTTCCTGTGGTTTTTTCTGTGAAGCTGCCGTTGTCTCACCCTGTTTGGTTAAAGCTGCTATCAAACAACCTCTTGCTATGGTGTATATGGGATCCTTGGCTTTATTAATCTTGGAGATATCTATGGGCAAATTTGCTTCCCTTAATCTGTTCTCAAAAACATCATTGAAACCGCGAGGTCTGGTGCTTCCTCCGGCAATCGCTATAGGGAATTCAGTTTCGGGCGGTGTAACTTCAGATAGTTTTTTCTTCAGGTTCTGGATGATATAGGTAATCAAAGCATCGTAATATACCGATAGCGCTCCTTCAACACTTCCTACCTCGAATTCCGTGGTAAGAGAAAAGTTCTTTTCTTTTATCGAAGTTACTCTCTCTTTGGTTAAACCTGTAGCTATTGATACTTGCTCATCGATCCAGTCTCCTCCTCTGGAGATGCTGAATGAGACAATCGGAGTGGCCATGTACGCCACAGTGACATTGGTCAAGCCTGCTCCTACGCTAACCCCCACACCTGTAAAGCTGTGTTTACCCAGTTCTGAATAGATCACCGCCAATGCCTCATCTATTACTTGCGTATCATAATTTAGTCTCTTTGCCAGGGCTTCTATCGTTCTCTTGTGATAAAGGACATTCATATTGGAATCGATTGGGTTTGCAGGTGTAGAGATACAACAAAGCTCGTTATGAGTGGTTGGTTTGGATAAGACTTTCTCAATAATGAGCTTGATCATGGGTATGGATTCTTTCTCCTCGGGGCTAATTATACCATGTTTCATTGGTCTTCTCGCGTTGCGAGCGAATACGTTAGCAAATTTAAAGGCATCTTCACCTAAAATATGGAATTTGTCTTCCTTTTCTATATACAACACCTTTGCCATGTCCAGCATACTTTTGGTCAAATCACTGGCATCTATTTCAAGAAAAGAGTTCCTTTCCTGGGCGAAAACAGTAGAGTCTCCTTCTTTTTCTGCACAAATAATATTCATTGTGCCTACATCAAGTCCCTTTGCCATTTTATCAACTCCTTAACAGACGTGATTTATGGTAATAGTATTTAACATTGATGTAATTGTTATAATTATAATGAAGAGAATGTCGTATGTTATATAAAGTATTGTGATACTTAAAATATTAAGATTATTATTTATTGAGAAAATCTTTGAATAAATCGTCTATATTTACTATTATCTTCCTCTTCAGTTCCTTTACTTGATGTAGCTCTCAACAGATTGGAGACTTCTTCCAGTTCTGCATCCTCTACCTCCACTCTTCCAGACTCCACATTTTGCAATAGTTTCACTTCATCCACACCATCTTTAACCCTGGTGGTTTCTCTCTCCGTAAAGGCTCTACTGGGCCTGAAACCTTGCATATTGACGTCTCTGAATTTCAAACCCGATTCAGAAAAATCCAATATTCTCCTGGTAGATTCCTCAATGGCCCTATCCACTTCTCTTTCAATATCTTCGTCAGTGTACTGGATTTCCTCCTTGATGCTCACCGGCTTGCCCTCGATGAGGTTGAGCACTGCATTAGCGAAAGAGTTGGCCACCAGTACGGTAGCGCCACCAGCATAAAGAAGAATTATATAAGTAATATTGGGATAAGCCCATTCCTGGGGATAATCCAATGCAAATTTTGCCGCACCAGCAGTACACAGGGCAAAAGCTACTGGTATTACGTAACTGGTGTAAACACTCCTCTGTTTTATCATCAAATTTAGACCGGTGAGTGATACCGCCATTCCAAAAGCCACAATGCTGTAGGTAAAGCTGATCTGAGCAGGATCAGAAAATCTGGTGAGATTTATTGAGACCGCAAATACCACACCTAACAGAGCCAAAATTATCCCAGATAGAAACATGAGTGAAGCAGTGTAGTACTTAAATTTTGAGGTCATGCAGTAAAACCTAACCAGCATATGTATAAATAGGTTCTTTAATTTTCACTATCATAATGAGAGGTCTGATCTCTAAAATTAAACACATCCTCATAAAATAGCAGGTTTATAATTCGTCATGCTCCACAAAGATCTCAACGTAACAGGCAGAACATATCCTATTAATCCTTTTTCCAGCAAAAAGTTTTTTACTATACAGATAGGGTAGGAAGAGATGCCCGAACTTCCTGAAGTCGAAGTTTTTAGACAGTATATGGATAATACCTCTCTTGATCAAACTATTCAAAATGTGGAGGTTAAAAATTCCCTCATTTTAGAAGACACCACTCCAGGAAGGCTGCGATCATGGTTGATGGGAAAAAAATTCCACCTCACTCACCGTTACGGCAAATACCTATTCGCTAAGGCCAGTCAAGACCTGTGTTTGGTAATGCATTTCGGCATGACCGGACATCTCCGCTATTTAAGACAGTCCGAGGAAGCTCCAGACCACACTCGCCTCTTATTTTGGTTTAATAACGGAAATAGGCTAGCATATGTTTGTCAGAGGATGTTGGGGAGAGTCGGAGTCGTGGAGAGTGTGGACCAGTTCATCCACAAAAAGCATCTAGGTTCCGATGCTTTAAACATGAACATTGAAGAATTTAAGGAACTTATGAGAGGTAGGAAAGGGCGAGCCAAGTCCATTTTAATGAATCAAAAGATTATCGCTGGAATTGGGAATATCTACTCAGACGAGATCCTGTATCAAACAGGAGTACATCCAGAGACAAGGATCAGTGATTTGAGTGAAGAAGCCGTAGAGAAGTTGTTTGAGAATATAGTAGAGGTATTGAGCACAGCAGTAAATACAAAGGCCAATTTTAGCGAGTTGCCCCCTTCATATTTAATTCCCCATAGATACAAGGGAGGGAAATGCCCTTTGTGCGGAGAGCATTTAAAATCCCTCAAATTATCGGGTCGCACTGTCTATTTTTGCCCCCGAAGACAGCAGAGGATTTGATTTGTCCTTTAATGCTACTAAAATTTCGGATAAAGCACAGACGAGATTTTAACTGGTATTGTCAGTGGAGTAAACTCCATAAATATATATTGATAAAAAAAATAAATTTTGCAGATAAACCTCTTACTACCTCCCACCTGTTTATAAATTACTGATAGGCAACAATCAATATAAAACCTCAATATCAAGGAAACATATTAAGTATAATTTCCTGAAATCATCTATACACTTAAAATAAGTCGACAAATTCGTTGTTACTACCTAAAAATTTATATAAGAGTAATGAAAAGAATATATTAAAAATCAGTAGGTGTTGGGAGGTGAATAAAAATGGAGTTACCACTTGCTCCGGTAGAGAGGATTATTAGGGATACAGGTGCACAACGTGTAAGCGAAGCTGCTAAGAGAGCACTTGCAGATGCCATTGAAGACTATGCGACCAAATTATCCAAAAAATCGGTTGACATTGCAGCTCACGCCGGAAGAAAGACCGTCAAGGCAGAAGATATTAAAATGGCAACCAGAAAGTAAATTTAACTTATTTTTATTTTTATTTTTAGCTGATATGGGAAGAATGCTTTTTTCCTTTGTCCTTTCTAATTCACTACTATATTTACTGTGCGGCAATAAATTCAACTATAATCCAGAAGTAATTCTCATAAAAAAGCAATATTCTCCGTCAGAGTGTTGAAATAATGGAACCTTTACTGATAGTGGGAGTAATATTATTTACTGGTTTTGTGCTGGGAGAGGTGGCCTCCCAGGTAAAACTTCCTAAAGTCACCGGATATATTCTGGCCGGAGTGATCTTAAACCCCAATGTGTGCGGTTATATATCTGCAGACTTTGTGAATACTACCAGTTTTGTGACTAACATTGCTCTCGCCTTCATCACTTTCTCGGTAGGCGGGACCCTTTTTTACCCCAGAATCAAAAGGCTGGGAAAACAAATAATCTTTATAGGTCTCTTTGAATCCGAATTGGTGTTCCTGCTCCTTTTCGTTGGTCTCCTCGCAGTAACCCCAGTTCTCATTGAGATCCCTGGAGGTACACTATTTACTGCCTTCATCCCTCTCTCCCTCCTCCTGGCCTCACTGGGTAGTCCTACAGATCCCTCAGCTACTTTAGCGGTTAAACACGAGTATAAAGCCCAAGGGGATGTCTCAAACACCATTATGGGCATTACCGCTTTCGATGACGCTTTGGGGATAATCAACTACAGCATTGCTGCCTCTATCGCCAGCTTGCTTATCCTTTCTGAGGCTTTAACTGTTCACTCATCCTTACTGCATCCCCTGGTAACAATCTTTGGTGCAGTAATATTGGGTGCTTTATTTGGATTTTTATTCAACATAATCTCCACGTTCATCAAAAGAGAAACTGAAGGCACTTACATCGTCGTCATTCTCAGTTTGTTGCTGGTCTGCTTCAGTATAGCTACCATTATCGAGCTAGACGGGTTGCTTTCTACAATGACCATGGGAGCTGTGGTGGTCAATTTTAATCCACTGAGAAAGAAGATATTCAGGATTATGGAGCGATACACAGAAGAATTGATCTTCGTTTTCTTTTTCACTTTAAGCGGAATGCACCTCGATTTTGGGGTTTTAACCAGCTCATACCTGCTAATCATTTTCTTTGTTGTCTTTCGGGCTTTTGGAAAGTTTATAGGGACATTTACTGGCGCACATACATCCAGGTCCCCTTATAAGGTGAAAAAATACGTGGCAGGAGGATTAATACCGCAAGGTGGTGTAGTTATAGGTTTAGCTCTGCTTCTAAAACAAAAATACGCCTTCGACGAGATTTCCAATATAGTTATCAGCGTGATTATAGGTGCTACCATAGTTCATGAGTTCATAGGACCGGTACTAGCCAAAATAGCTCTCACCAGAGCGGGAGAGATAAAAAGTTGATGAGGCATTAGCCGCATTTAGCCAACGCTAACTAAAAACCATTTAATACGGTCAACAGTTAATTTATAAGCAAATCACTCTTTAAATGTTATCACTAACATGATGATATAAAAGTTAATTATTTATGTCTATTAAATTTAACCAAAAAGTATGTATAGTTTAAGGTTTGGCCACAGGTCAAATTACCTTGGCGGTACAGCCATTTGGTAAATACAGGTGTTCCTTTATGGAGAGTGAAAATGAGACCCCAGATGATGAAGAGAAGTTAGATAAGATTTACCTGGTTCCCCATACCCATTACGATGCCATGTGGGTGTTTACCAAAGAAGACTACTTCTACATTAACATCGATCTCATCTTGAAGAAAGTAGTAGATATTCTGGAGAAATACCCTGATTATAAATTCACTATAGAGCAAACTTTTCTAATTGAAGAGGTTGAGCTGAGGTATCCAGAGCTTTTCTCCAAGATCAAAGAATATATCAGACAAGGCCGTCTGGAAATCGCAGACGGGGAGTATCTGATGGCAGACATGATGGTCCCCCAGGAAGAGACGCTGGTCAGAGAGATACTCGTGGGGAAAAAATACGTAAAGAAGAAATTCGGTGTTGATGTTCCTGTAATGTGGCAGGCTGATAGCTTCGGTCTAAATGCACAACTCCCCCAAATATACAAAAAATCAGGGTACAAGTGGCTGGCCTTCCGGAGGGGTTGTCCAGAAAGCAAGCCTACTGAGTTCCTGTGGGAAGGGCTTGATGGTACAAAAATAATATCTCACTGGATGCCTCTCGGTTATAGGGCTGGTTTGAACCTGGACAAGTTAGAGGATAGTTATCGAGATCTGAAGAGACTCTCTTTAACCAACATCATTCTGATGCCCTCGGGAAGTGGAGTTACTATGCCTCAACCTCAAACTTCCCAGAAAGTTAAAGAATGGAATGAAAACCACTCATCCCAAATTAAGATATCCACTCCGTCGGAATTTTTCCAGGACCTTGAAGGAAAAATGAAGGACGCTCCCATAAGAAGGGGGGAGATGTTCTCTGGTAAATACTCTGAGGTCTTTCCTGATTGTTCCTCCAGCAGGATCTGGATCAAGAAAAATTTGAGAAGGTATGAGAACTGGCTTCTTTACTTTGAAAGATTTATGGCTCTTCACAAACCTATAAACGGTTCCTGGCCATACATAGAAGAACTCGAGGATCTGTGGTCCAAGGTTCTGTTTCTGGGCTTCCATGACGTAGTTCCGGGAACAGGAATGGATAGCGCATATGATGAAGTAAAGGAATACATCGGTTTTCTAAAGACCAAACTTTCGTATCTGTCACCAAAGATCCTTCACGATGTCGCTGACATAGATTCAAATGATGCTGAAGATCGTGTTTACGGTGATGTAATAGTTTTCAACCCTCTCTCCTGGGAAGCCTCTAACTGGGTAGAAGTGGATTTGAACTTCAATGAAGGTGACATCAAGAAGATCGGCGGATTGAAAAGCAAAGATGATGAGGTCAATGTAGAGATCATTCGATTTACTAGATATGAGGATAGCTCACTCAAGTACGCCAGAATAGGTTTCATCCCTACCGTGCCGGCGATGGGTTACAAAGTTTACAGGGTAACGGAGAGCAAACCCAGAAGGAAGGGTAAAGACGCCATCAAGATCCGGGGGAACACCATTGAGACCAAACACCTCAAAGTGAAGTTCTATCCCGACAGCGGACTGGTAGATATATTTAAGGAAGGGGAGAAGGTCTGCACCGCAAACGATCTGGTACTAGAAGAGGAGATAGGAGATCTCTATTATCATAAAAAGACCTTGGGATACCCTCTGAAGACCGAGAGCGGTGAGGGAGTAAAATACGGTTCTTTCCGAATGAAGAATTTCTGGATAGAGAAGTCACCTGTTAGAAGAGTCATAAACATTGAGACCGACTACTTTTCACTGAGATGGCCCTACAGGCTGCTGGACGCTCAAAAACCACTGATCTGGAGGCATAACTTCCTTAGAGTCAAGAAGAAGATAATTATCTACAAAGATCTGCCCCGAATAGACTTTATGACAGTAGTTAAAGACGACCACCCCAGGGTCAGGCTGAGAGTCAGATTCACTACAGACATGAACCTTCCTGAGTATCAATGTGAAACCCAGTTCGGGACCGTAAACAGGCCCACCAACCAGTACTACTTTAACCCCGAAGGGTGGAAAGAAACCCCTTCCGGAGTTTTTCCGTCAGTTAGATGGGTGGATTACAGTGACGGAAAGAAAGGATTAACAGTAATCAATAGAGGAAACCCAGAGAATGAAGTAAGAGACGGAGATGTTTATATCACCTTGCTGAGGAGTGTGGGTATGCTGTCCTCTGACGGTAGCGCAGGACCTGCTATACCGGTACCAGATGCAAGAGAGCTGAAGACATATTCCTTCAGATACTCTGTATATCCCCATCAGGGAGACTGGAAGAAAGCTCAATCATATAAACAGGGTCAAGAGTTTAATTACAATTTGATCGGCAAACAAATCCCCAGGAACAAGAAGTACAGGATCGAGAGATCCTTTGTATCCATTGAGCCCGACAATTTGGTAATGACCGCTTTGAAACCGGCCGAAGATAGAAGTGGGATAATACTAAGGTTTTACGAAGCATCAGGAGAAGACACAGACGCTAACATAACTCTCTTCGACAACCCCAAAAAGGTTATGAGGACCAATCTGATCGAAGAGGAGCTGGAAAAGGTGCCCAGTGAGGACAGTATTGTCAGGATGAAGGTCAAACCGTTTGAGATCGTCACCGTCAAACTGATATTCGATTAAATTAAGCCCATGCAATCTATATTGTCCATAGCTGGTCTTGATACTTCGTGTGGTGCGGGCATCTGTGCCGATGTTAAGACTGCTAAGGCTCTATCCTTTCATGCGTGTACCGCCATTACAGCCATTACTTTTCAGAATACTTGTGAGGTTCAGGGTATGGAACCAGTGGATAAAAAAGTGCTGACCGAGCAGCTGGATGCAATTACTGGCGACATACCCATTAGTGCAATTAAAATAGGCCTGGTGCCGGACAAAGAAACAGCAGAGATCATTGGACGGACCCTAAAAAAACTCAATGTTCCCACAGTTCTCGATCCGGTTATCAGGTCAACCACCGGATTTGATATAGGATCGTTAGAAGGTTACAGATTATTAATTCCCAGTTGTAGCGTTATCACACCCAACGCTCACGAGATGAGGCAGTTAACAGGAATTACTGTGAGTAGTGTTGAAACAGCAAAAGAGGCAGCTGCCAGCCTTCCAGAAGGCATTTCGGTAGTGATCACCGGCATAAATGGTAGAGATCTGATCTTTGATCCCTTTAACGGGAACTTCCACATAATCGGTAAAGAGCTGGAGATGGGCAAAGTCCACGGAACAGGCTGCGTGTACAGCACATCACTCGCATGCCACCTGGTGAGCAGATCAGATTTGTTTACAGCTTGCAAGAAATCCAGAAGACTGACAATCGCTGCTGCAAGACGAGCGAACACCATCGGTAAATGTCTACCAGTGGTAAACCCCTAAAAAACAAAAATATGGTAAAAACATCATTTTAAAAGCTCAACCAATCTTCTGCTTTCTGTTCTCTACTCCCTCTACCTATCCATATTCCCTATTCTTTGTTCTCAATAGCTTTAAGAATTATGTCGGCAATACTTTCTGGGCCAAAATAACCGGAGTTAAGTATAATATGGTAGAGACTCCAATCACTGACGTTGATACCGTAGAATTTGGAATATCTTCTTTCTTCGTCTTTTTCCCTGTTTATGGTTTCTTCTCTAGCCGAATAAAGGTCTTTTTTTTCCCTTTTAGCAATTCTGGATACTCTGGATTCTCTATCAGCAAAAAGGAAGACCTTAAAAGCGTCTTTAACCATCCATCCAGAGAGCCTCCCCTCAATTACTGCATTCTTTGCTTTTTCCGCCCTTTCCTTCTGTAATCTATCTATGTAAAAGTCAATTGCAGAGTCCTGCTCAGCGATTTTACTGAACTGCTCTAGAGTGTATCCCCTCTTTCTAGCAAGCTCTCTAAATATTTCACCAGCAGAGATAAGAGAATAATCTAATTTTGACGCCAGAATCTTGGCTACTGTAGATGTACCACTTCCCGGCAAGCCCGAAATCGTGATCCTCATGTTTGTTTTTATTACTTAACTATTCTCTATTTTTTATTATCTTTATTATCTTTATTACTTTTGTCATCCCAGCTTGAATACTTTCTTGACTACCTGACTTATGGCTATTGAGCACAGGATATACCAGAAGATCCACCAGGGGAAAGGCAAAAAGGATAGGATGGGATCGCTTACATGAATGGAAGAAGCATGGAATGGAACACTGAGGGTTATTATGTTGTCATTGGTCTTCATCCATAGCCACATAATGATGGGTATAGTTACGATTCCAGAGTAGAACATGGGCTTGAATTGCATCCCCATCATTTCTCCCTGAAGCTTCTGAACCTCCTGCTTCTTGGGCTCTAATTTTTTGATCCTTGCCTGATCATTTTTTTTGGTAGCGTCCATATACTCTTTCTGAAAGTCCATAACCTTCTTTTGAACTTCTTTAAACCGGTAGAAGTCGATAGCGTAACGCTGGATCATTGTGGTATAGGTAGCGGTGATAATGGCAAGAGTGAGTATAACTGCATGAATGGGTAGCGTGTAGTAAATGGGGTTAATCAAGGGAGATATAGCATCGGCCAGCCCGTTCCTAAAGTCTTCACTAATAAGGATCCCCAGAAGGATCACAATACCCAGACTCAAGAAAAACCTCTGAATTATGTTCTTTATCGTCTCCTTCATATCACTCCTCACCCAGGAATCTTCTCAACATGGGATGCATTTCCGTCATCTGTTCCTTGGCAAGATCCTGATAGAATCTGTATGCGATACTGACCGCCAGCAAGAGTCCCGTTCCACCAACTTGCCCTATGGTACCCATCATGTTAGCTGCCAGGGCGAGTATAGCGAGAGTGATACCACCCAGTATAGTCAATCTGGGGATATATCTTTGAAGAACTCTTTGCAGGACGGCCCGGTTCTTTCTGAAGCCCGGTACCTGCATCCCGGACCCCATTAATTGATTGGCTACACTTTTGGCATCCATCCCCGCTGTCTGAACCCAGAATATGGCAAAGACGACACAACCAACTATCAGGACAGCAGCATCTGTGAACACATGACCTATTATCATCCAGTTGGGTAGATCCGCATAATACGGACTCTGCCTTACCAGGGACGGTACCCAGTCCTGAGGACCGTTTATAGGAGAGAGCATGTACATCAGGCCGTTGACCGGCTGAAGCTGCCCCCCTATTTGGGCATACTCTCCGAATACGGTTACGCCTCTCTGGTAGAGTACCATTCCCATCACAGTTATATTGGCCTGTAGAGCCCTCACAAATATCATGGGCAGGACACTGGCGTAGATCAACTTTATGGGGAAACGACCTCTGGCTCCTCTCACCATGGAGTGCGCCAGGGGGATCTCAACTCTGGTACCTTCCGCGAACACGACCATTAAGATAATGATTATCGTTGTTATCAAGGCGAGGAATCCGCCCTGTATAAGCAAGAACTCGAGTCCACCAGCGGATAGAAGCTGGTCCATGGGGACATTCTGGGATATCCACACCCAGGTGGGGATAATACCAGGTATGTTCATGGGGGCCTGTTGTCCTTCCACAGTTACCCAGTTGAAGAGACCGGATATAAGCGCCTGGGATATGCTGGCCATAATGAACAGGCTGACACCACTTCCAATGCCCCATTTGGTTACTACTTCATCCATATAAACAATGAGCATACCGCCAATGAATAGCTGAAAGAAAATAATGAAAGATATTAGTCCGGGTGAAACACCCAGTACGGAAGCAATTTCCAGATTGGGCTTCAGAAAGCCACCCAGGATCTGGGGTAAAGCTGTTAGCACGATCATAACGATAACCAGTAATCTCTGGAAATTCTGATAGGCTGCCCTATCGTTGGGATCATTGAGGTTCAACTTGACGATCCCAGCTCCTACCATCAGCTGGAGTATAATAGAGGCTGTAACAATCGGACCTATACCAAGAGCAAGTATAGAACCGCTAGCTCCTGCCAGGAAAGCACGATATTGAGCCAGGATGTCTATCGATTCTGGTGAGAGACCAAATACAGTTACATTGGATAAGGCAAAATAAAGAAGCAATACCGCCACGGTCCACGATAGTTTTTGTTTGAACGAAAGATGGCCAGTAGGTCTGGCAACACTGGGGATCCTCTCTACATACGGTTGCAGTGACCTGATTGCTTCATTGATCATTGTTCACACCGTTTATTCATTGAGCGATTAGCTCTCCACCGGCTTCTTCTATTTTGGCCACCGCTTTTTGGGTGGCATTATCGACTTTTACATTAAACGCTCTGGAAACTGTACCTTTTCCCAGAAGCTTTTGATAACCCAGTCCTGTCAAATCCACAGTAAACTTGCCACCTTCCTTACTGACAAATTCAGAATCTTCAAGCTTTTCCAGTAAGAACTCCAGGTCTCCCACATTTATTTCGGGTTGTGAACACAAGCGGGAGTAGACATCGCTGTCGATCTTTCCTTCATCTCTAAGAGCCTTAAGTGTTAATTCTAAATTCCGTAAACTTCTGTACTTTGATTTGACTATTTCCGGTCTGGTGAAGCCGTATTTCCCTATCTGCCTCCCAGACTTTATGGTGCTGATGTATTTGTGTTTGAGCCATCCAGCGTTTCCGCTTCCTCCTCTATGGCCTCTACCTCTTCTCTTCTTGCGGAATCCTCCTCCACAGGAACTGCTTCCTCTGTATTTCTTTACACTTTTCTTGGGCATTAAGTTCACCTCATCTTATTGAGTAGACTGTTTATCTCCTTACCTTGGTAACCCAATTCTCCCTTGTTGAAGTGCCATTTTATATTTTTCAAGCCACCTCGAGGTGGGTGGAGTCTGAGAACTGGTTTTAAGTTTAGATCGCCTAAAGAGGCTTCTCCTTCCACAATCGCTTTAGATAACTCTTCAAAAGAGCCATACTTACTATTTTCTTTTACAAAATCATCCGTAAGAGGTTCATTCCCCGGCAATCTGGCTCTTTTTTGAATTAAAGTGGCCAAGATCTGTGGATCCACCTCACCGAAAGCCACATAGTCCTTAACTATCTGGAGCATGCCCCTATAAGAAGGCGTATCGGGAACAAGAACGCAATGATTTATCTTGTGAAGCTTTAGAAGGGATAAGGTATCCTTTATTTTCCTGTCCACGTTTACCTCTCCTCTCAACCTTACTGCTGCCAGCATAATTTCACCTCTTGATATAAACTGTCTTCTTCAATGCATCGTACATCGCTTTGGCAAAGTTGGTAGTGGATCGGGTACTGCCAGTGGAGAAGGTCCATACATCCTTTACACCAGCAAGTTCCAGAACCTTTTTACCTACGTCACCGGAGACCAGACCCAGACCCTTGGGTCCAGGGACCATAGTTACCCTGATACTTCCTGCAGAGCCGGTAACTTTGTAAGGGATCGAGTGTGCTTCTCCACAGCCGCACTCCCAGGAGCCACACCCTCTTTGAACCTTAAATATATTCAGCTTAGCGGCTCTTATCGCCTTGTGTATGGATGGGGCTACTTGAGAAGCTTTTCCTACACCAACACCTATATATCCATTCTTGTTTCCAACTGCAGCCGTAACCCTGAACTTGGTCCTTCTACCGCTATCGGTCATTCTCTGCACCAGTGATATCTCCAGAACCTCATCTTCCAGATCGGGAAGCAGAACATCTATTATTTCCGACTCCTTGATGGGTAATGAGCTGGCTACAACATCATCAATGCTGGTAATCTGCTCCTCGGCAACCATTTTCCCCAGTTTTGTTTTTGGAACCCATTCCTGAACCATTTAATCACCTTGACTTGTCGATTTCGTTCTTAACTTCTTCAAAATGATGAGGTAAATCTGAGGGTTTTAATCCCTTTTTATCGTATTCAGAGAACTTTTGGGGAGCTTTATTATAATACTCTGCAATGTGTTCCCCTTTTATTCTTGAATCGTCAGGAAAGACCTCAGGATTGTGATGTATAGCTATCCCACTATCTATAATACCTTTGAGAACTGCAAATATTTTAGAGCCCTTTACTGGAGTTGCCAGACCAATGTCCATAACTGCTTCCTCAATTCCCTCTTTTGATGCTTTCTTGCCTGCAAGAAAACCTGTCAAATAGGCTGACGGAGTGTTCGCAGTATGTCCCTTCCACCCGTATTCTTTAAGCATGGTGGAGTCAGTTGTGACCATTATTCTGTCCCCTCCTTCTTCATACTTCGCTACCTGCACTATGACTCTCTTATTGGAGATCCTAACGATCACTCTTGGCTTTCTGGAGAGCAAGAGTTTAGCTCTTTTCTTGTAATTCGTTTTCCCTTCTCTTCTTCTTCTGTACTTGACTCTATAACGTGGACCTGTTGCCATATACAATCACCTTAAGTTTCCTTACTGCCTATCAATTCTCTTGCTTCAAGATAAGAGTTGAGATGGGCTACGTTCCTGAACTCTCCACCTTTGGCTTTTCTGTAAAGCACTCTATATGTGCTCTTGTCTATGATCTCGTAATCTCTCAGATATTTTAACCGCCTTCTTAACGCTCTTATCCTGATGACCCACAATCTTTTGGAGGGCATTCTCGCTCCTTTTCTGCCTTTTCTGGATCCATCTCCCTTTCTTCTGCCCTTGGATTTTTGTTCGTGTATCTTTCTGGTTCTGGTTCCGGTCTGACCCTTGACAGGTTTCTTCTTTATCGACTCTCCAATCAGACCCCTTAAATCTTCCTTTGTCGCTGCTGCTGCTACATCTTCTGCTGCCTCTGGATCCACCCAAACTCTATTTTCCCCACACTTCAATATTTGTGCTGCAATCTTTTTCTGTAACCGTAAATTCATTGATATCACCCCTCCCCCACAGGGACCGGATTGAGGATCTTGAGATCCATCTCCCTAGCTTTCTCTTCAATTTGAAGTCTTTTCTTAACTCCAACATTTGAGGCTATTCGGACCGCCTGCTCAGAAGCATTTACCGTCTCAAGCTCCTCGGTGTTGTGGACCAGAACTTCCTTGTAACCGCTGGGGTGTATACCTCTAACTTTCTTTGGTGTGCCATATCCACATACTACAATCTTCTTGCCGCCCATTCGCTGCCTATACTTGCTGTGCCTGCCTCTAGGCTTCCTCCAGCTTTTATCCCTCAGTTTCAATTTTTTGTGGGCCTCCACTCTTCTAAACTCGGGTTTTCTTGCTTTTTGTCTTCTTCTATGATTTAATAAGCGTGAAACTTCAGTCATTCAATTCACCCCTCAACTACATAAATGCCGTCCTGGAACACCCTAGTATCAATATTCCTCACCTTTGTGATCTGCTCCAGATTGGCAGCGGTCTGCCCACATTCTTCTTTATCAATTCCAGTTACGGTTATCTGACTTCCTTTAATTTGAACATCGGTTCTACCCACAATTTTTGCTCTTCTAGGATATTTCTCTCCCAAAAAGTTCTCGATTACTACCTCATCACCCTGGACTTTGGCCTTAATGGGAAAGTGAGAATAAACAACCTTTAACTTGTATTCAAACCCTTCAACTGTTCCTGTTATAAGATTTCTAATATGAGCTGCATAAGTCCTGACCATGGGCTTAAGCTTCCTGTTAGAGGCAAATACTCTTATCTGGCCATCCTGTTTTTCTATATGCATTCCTCTGTATCTCAATTCCTTGGAGTTCTCTCCCTTAGGACCCTTTACTGTTACTTTGAAGCCGTAAATGCTGTTACCCTCTACACCGACTTCCACATCCTCAGGGATCTCTACATATCTCTCATTCTCTTCAGCCATTATCGACACCTCTATCAGTAAATGTAAGCAAGCAACACTCCACTAAGGCCTTTCTCCACAGCTTCATTCTGAGACATGACCCCTTCAACCGTAGACAACACCAGAATTCCAAAATCTCTGGCAGGAAGGTATCTTTTTTCGAACTTTTCAAAGTCTATCTTCTTTGCCGAGAATCTGGGCCTTATTGCGCCGCAATCGTTGATCCTACCTGACAATTCTATTCGGTACGTCGATCCTCTTTTATCATCCACATATTCAAACCCATTGATGTACCCACGATCTTTGAGGACCCTCAAGATGTTCCCTATCAACTTCGAAGCCTTTATTTCACAGCTTCTATAACCGCCTCTTTCTGAGTTCTTAATGGAGATCAATGCGTTGGAGAGATTATCACTTACCATACTATCACCAGTTCTTTCTAAACCCTATCTCCCGGGCAGCCTCTCTAAAACACTGTCTACACATATAAATGCCGTATCTTCTTATAAGACCAGCTCTTCTTCCACATCTTCTGCACTCATTTGCTGCCCGTCCAAATTTCTTGGCCATATTATTCAACCTCCACACCAAGTTGCTTCAAATACTCCACAGTCTCTTCTCTAGTTACCCTGTGGTTTGTACCTACAGTGCTCTTTTCGATCCTTCTTTTTGCCACGCGGTAACCTCTTTTTTTCAATAGAACGATCACATCCATACCATACATACCCACGTCAGGGTCATAACTAACTCCTGGGAGGTCAATGTGCTCCTCAACACCAAAAGCGAACTCACCTTGACCAACCTGCTTCTTTCTCAACACATGCTCTTTTACAGTTAAAGCCCTCTTCAGAAAATCCATTGCTTTATCCCCGCGAAGGGTTACTTTAGCTCCAATGGCTTCGCCTTTCCTTATTCCAAAATTCTTGATGGTCTTTTTGGCATAGGTCACGGTAGGGCTCTGGCCAGTAAGCTCTTCAAGTACGTTCGTAGCTTTTCTATGTCTTTCTCCACTTTCCCCTACGCAAAGATTTACCACAACCTTATCCAGTAGGACATCTTCCATAGGATTCTGCTGTACCGCTTGCATACTTTCACACTCCCAGGTCTATCACGGGTTTGTCTTTACCGATAACAAAAACATAATCTTCAATGGTAGTATACTCTTTTTCTTCGCCTTCCACAGTTACCAGGTTCGCGGAAGGACCTTTCATAATCCTGTATTTCTTTAACTTACCCATTTCACCGGCATGGGAACCGCCAGTAATCATTACCATGGCACCTTCTTCAAACTTCAGGTGGTCTACGATCTTCTTTTCAGGTATCTCTAACAATACACTGTCCTTGACGTTATAACCAGAAGCAAGAATATTTGAGCCGTCAAATAAGTTAAGCTGTTCTTTACCGCCCTTAACAATAGTTTTCCCCGTTATCTTGTATACTTTGAGATTTTCATCTTCAATCTCTTTGGGGGTATACCTTCCCTGCTCATCAAAAAGAATTCTGTAGCTTTTCTCCAGGCTGGGTACACTTACTACATCGAATAGACCTAATGAAAAGCGATGATCCTTTCGGGGAACCCCGTCCACCAGGATCTCTCCTGAACTAATCGCTTTTCTGGCTTCTCTACCGGTGTTGGCAATGCCTAACAGATCCCTAACTACTACAACCAGAGGCACCGAACTCTTATCATGAGGTCCGGGTGATGAGGACGTTAGCCATTTCTTCTCCTTTCGGGGTATTTTAATGGTTTTGGGGGCTGAAAGTCTTTTCTGGTGCATATTTTCACCTCTCCAGGATCCTCTTCCTGTTGTTATCCATTTTGAGGTCAGTTATCATCACATTCGATGGTTTAACAGGTTGCTGTATTTCCGAGCCATCAGTTTTCTTTATGATAGCTCCTTCTACCTTGATCAAGAGGTTCTTCATGTTCACTTCACTGACCTTCCCCTCATGACCTGAAAATACGCCTCTCAGTATCTTCACTTTGTCTCCTTTCCTCAATCTAGCATTTCTCTTTCCATATTTCTTTCTCAGGTCAGCTGAAAGGGTAGCTCTAAGAAGCTTGTGCCTATCATGTAATTTAGCATCTTTATACAGCCATTTTCTTTGTTTTTTGGGTGAACTCGATCTAGGGATCATCTTAAACACCTCACACTATTGAAGAGGCGATCGAGCCTATTTTTCCGAATCTTTCCGCCGCTTCTTTGGCCACCACGCCTCTAATTTCACTTCCCTTGGGATTTCCTTTTTCGTCAGTGATCACAGCAGCGTTATCTTCAAACTTTACTCGAGTGCCATCAGGCCTCCTGAACTCTTTTCTCTGCCTTACAATCACTGCATATCTTATCTGCTTTCTAACATCAGGTGTACCCTTCTTTACCGAGACCACCACCAGATCTCCAATACCTGCCTCAGGGTACCTCCTCTTTACACCTTTGAATCCTCTAACAGTAATTATTTCCAGTTGCCTGGCACCTGTGTTGTCAGTGCAAAGCAGTCTAGCACCTTTGGGTAAACACTTGGGAATTTCAGCCTTTATTGCCCTCATGATCGATCCTCTCCACAATTACGAAACATTTTGATTTACTCAAAGGTCTGCATTCTGCTATTGTAACCGCATCGCCCGGCTGAGCATTAATACAGCGGGGATTATGAGCATGAATCTTACTCTTTTTGCTCAGATACCTTTCATATTTGGGAACTCTCCTGAGCATCTCTTTTTCAACTACAGCAGATTTCTTATAAGTTCTGATCACTTTACCTCTGAATGTCTGTCCTCTGACAGGTAAAGTACCGTGAAATGGACATTCATCATCTTTACATTCCTCTTCAGGTGGTTTGACTTCTAAACCTATATTTCGCAAACTGATCACCTCTTCACTTTACTGAGAAGCATGATTCCTCTTTTTATCCTATCCTCTGGCCTGAAACACAGGTAATTACCATTAACACTCATATATTTACCCATGAAAGCCACTTTGAAGATTCTATTTCTCTTTGCCACTGTTTTTAAGTTTTTTTCCGTTTTGAGGGTGAAGGTATTTAAAGTCTCGTCTACGATTTCCCCTTCAAGCCCAACTTCGAACTTATTGGGGCTCTCATCAACTACTACTTTTCTACCGACCCATTCATGGGCAATCACAAGTTCTGGCTTACTTTCAATTTTAGTGGACATTTTACTCATTCAAAGCAGTTCTAATTCTGGCAATATTTCTTCTAATTTCCTTTATCCTACCCGGGTTTTCCACAGCTCCACCAGATCTTACCAAAGTCCTAAGTTTCAGAAGCTCATTTTCGAATTCTTCAAGTTTTTCAATCTTTTCCTCATGGCTCATATCTCTTATTTCATCCATCTTCATTATCCATCACCTATTCACGTCTCTGATTGAGGAGTTTCAGCCTCTTCAGCCTCTTCAGCCTTTTCTTCCTGCTTTTCCTGCTCTTTCTGGCCTTCTGTTCCAGCCCCGATTTCTTTTGTTTCTACTGGTTCTTCTTCCGAGACCTGTTCTTTCTTCTCTGAAGCTCCCTGCCCTTCTGTTATCTCTTCAGTTGCTTCTGCTTCTTCCACTTTAGGAGCTTCAGGCTTTCCAGTGATGTTAAATTCGTCCGGTAGCATAGTTTCTGAAGGAATGATCCTTATGGAGACACCCAGAACACCTAATTTCTTTACAGCTACATCAAACCCTTTGTTCACCAGATTGAATGCCGGGTCACCCGTATGGACCATTGTCCCGGCGACAAATTTCTCTGTTCTTGCTCTCTCACTGGTGAGCTTTCCACTGATTATGATCTCGCAACCCTTTGCTCCCGCTTCCATGATCCTGTGAAGGAATCTATAACCGGCCTTTCTAAAGTACCATCCTCGTTCCAGTGCTCTAGCCAGAATTGATGCCATTAACTGGGCATTGAATTCAGGTTTTTCTATCTCGTCAACACTTACCTGGGGATTTTCTATGCTGAAATCCTCTCTGAGTTTTTCCGTAAGGGTTCTGATCCTTCTGCCGCCTTTTCCTATTACCAGTCCCGGCCTTTCTACGAATAATGTCACCTGAGTGCCCAAAGGAGTTCTTATGATGTCCACTCCACCAAAGCCAGCGTTCCTGACTTCCTGGGTCATCCATTCCTTCACACGTAATTTCTTTATCCTGTCTTCCACAAACTTCCTCTCAATTGCCATTATCTCACCATTACCTCGCTTCTGCTACAAACTCCACTGTAGTCAAGGTCTTGAACTTGGGGGTTGCTCTACCGAAAGCTCTGGGAGTATATCTCTTTAAGACCCTGCCTTTCTTCGCCTGAGCATGTACGATTACCAGATTTTCCTTGTCCAGTCCTTTGTACTCCGCATTCGAATCCAGGTTCTTCAGCACTTTAAGGATGTGTTTGGCAGCCTTCTGAGGGTATCTACCCGCATTCCACTTTGTCTCCAGATTTTTGTGGCCCACTTTCTTATTGTACTTCTTCATGGGAACTGCTTTCTTCATCTCCAAGACGTCTTCCAGATAGTCCATTGCTTCCTGTATCCCTTTACCTCTTATCGCTGTGCAGATCTCTATGGCATGCTTGAGGCTAATGGCCATTTCGTAACCCATAGCCTTGGCAGCTTTTGTATCATCCTCAGTTTTGTAAGCGTAATCAACACTAGACATACTTTCACCTACTTGAGCGGCACATATTTACTGCTCCGGGTAGCTCCTACTCCAGGTCCGCTGTGTTTAACAAATGTTCTTGTTTGCGTGAACTCTCCCAGCTTGTGTCCGATCATCTGAGGTTTTATCTCCACTCTGGCAAATTCCTTACCATTATAAATTTGAATCACTTTTCCTACCATTTCTGGCAAAACGATCATATCTCTGCAATGCGTTTTCACGGATTCATTCTTCCTGAGCTTTTTAAGTACTTTTTCCTCTTCATGTGAGAGTCCGTTCTTCAATTTTCTCCTTGCCTTGGATGGTAAGAGTTTGGAGAGATCATCTAGATTCATTTTCTGAAGCTCTTCAAGCGTGTAGCCTCTGAACTTGAAGTCCTTAGTTCTTTTAACCTTACTTTTTAGAGCCATATCACTTACCTCCTGTCCTTCTAGCAGCTATACTCCCTACCTTTCTACCTGGGGGTGCATTTCTGCTGACAGTCTTTGGTTTACCAACGTGCTGTCTTTTACCGCCAAAAGGATGATCTATAGCGTTCATGGCCACACCTCTCACTTTGGGCCATTTGCCTGCTTTGCTCTTTAATTTGTAGAACTTGTTTCCGGCCTTTACGAAGGGTTTCTCGGTCCTTCCCCCACCAGCCACAACACCAATGGTTGCCCTGCAGTTGGGGTTGAACCATTTCATCTGCCCGGAGGGCATTTGGACCAGAGACCTTTTCCTCTCATGAGCGATGACCAGGGCGAATGTACCGCTGGACCGCACGAACTTTCCACCGTCACCGGGTTGAGACTCGATATTACACACCACACTACCCTCAGGGATGTTCTTCAGAACTGTAGTGTTCCCGGGCTTAGCAGATACGTTGTCTCCAGTCTCAACTTCGTCGCCTACGCCCATCCCTTCAGTGGCCAAAATATAGTCTTTACCTTCAGGATATTCTACCAGTGCTATAGGTGCATTTCTGGCGGTATCATGCTCAATATCCACTACTCTTGCTTTTACATCTTTAACCCTAAGGTGTTTAAGGTCAGCCTTGAACTTATGAGATGGGGCCCTATAAGTGGGAGTTCCTTTCCCTCTTACCTGACTGATTACGCGTTTACCCATATTATCACCTTAAAATACTCCTAAAGTCGAAAGTATCTCTTCCGCAGAATAATCCGGTTCCAGCTTTATAAAAGCCCTCTTCTCCCCTTTGGGAGTGATGTAGGTATTGACATCGCTTACTTTTACATCAAACTTTTCTTCAATTTCCCGTATTATTTCCGGTTTCTTGGCATTTAGAGATACTACAGCTGTCAATATGTTCTTTTCCAGCTCAGTAGTGCTTTTTTCTGTAACTAAAAAGTTCTTGACGATCATAACCAATCCTCCAGATAATTTACAGCAGATCTGGTCCACAGGGTTAGTCTACCCGGGCTGGCACCGGGTGCCAGCAGATCAACATTCAGATCCTTTACATTGACCGCGTCCACTCCTGGCAAATTCTTTGATGCTTTTAAGATCCCGTTATCTTCACCGACTACCAGTAGAACACTCTTCTTTCTGATGTACTTTCTTCCTCTTCTCTTTCCTTTACCGGCTCTTATTCTTTTCCTCTTCTTGGCTCTCAATACGTCAGAGGAAATTCCCAGCGCATCGAATAGGTCAAGAACTTCTTTTGATTTGCTGATTGAATGAGCATCATCAACAACAATCTTGGGCAGATCGCCCTCAAAAAGGTGATTCCGATTGCTTACCAGTTCCGGGATCGCTGTCGCCGAGATAGCGGACCTCAGGGCTTTTCTTTTTTCCTTTTTGTTTATTTTCTCATCCCATTTCTTCTCTACCTTAGGAGGATGTGCTTGCCTACCCTTTACTGCCTGAGGTACTCTGGCCGCTCTTCTTCCACCCTTAACTCTAGGAACTCTGGCGCTTCCTCTTCCCGGTCCCCAGTTCTCTACGGAATAATCCATAGCTGCCTGAGGACTTACTCCATATGCCTGTCTTTTATGACTCCACAGTGAGTGTACAGCCTTTCTAATAATGTCTGGTCTGTACTCCTCTTCAAATGTAGCAGGAAGTTCGATTTCTTCTACAACTTTGCCATCAAGACCCAAAACATTAGCTTTCATGTGATCACCTTCCCTGCTTGGACGAAGTGCTTAAGTGAAGGATGTTTATACCCTCATATTTGACATCGGGTGGCCTTATAGCGTCTCTGATCCTTATCAGTCTCTTTGATGGCCCTGGAACACTTCCAGAAACGGCCACGTATTCTCTTCTAACCACACCGTAATTCAAAAATCCACCATTTGGTGTGATCTCTTCTCCATTCTCACTTATCTTGATAACTCTCTTGTTGTACTCTGTTCTATGATGATATCCCATCTGTCCTGCCTGAGGAACCGTTGACC
This sequence comes from Archaeoglobaceae archaeon, assembly GCA_046537735.1. Lineage (GTDB taxonomy): Archaea > Halobacteriota > Archaeoglobi > Archaeoglobales > Archaeoglobaceae > JdFR-22. The sequence continues at coordinate 26,213 of JBKHKH010000003.1, forward strand.
TTATATGATGAGGATGCCAGGGTCCCAGACAGCCAACTCTCCTGCTTTTGCTGCTTCTGGCGTGCTTTGCGTCCAGAGATATTACACCCCATCTCTTGACAACGCCCTGAAAACCTTTACCTTTGGTAATAGAAGCTATATCAACAACATTACCTTCATTAAAGACTTCGGCAATACTTATTTCACTGCCCAGCTTTGAAATAGCATAATCGAGGGCAGATCGTTCATCTCCCCCCACTTTTATTTCTAATAATTCAGGAACTTTCTTAGGGACTCCTGTGATCTTGTAGGGTTGAGTATAGGCGATAACTCTTACTTCAGCAATATCATCTACATCTTTTAACTTATCTACATTGGGTGCCTTTCTGGTGGTTTTAACTCTTCTTTCTAGCATTTTGTCTAGCTTATCGCTCCAAACTTCCCCAGCTATTTGCAAACCATACTGTGTATTTCTGTATATTCTAATACCAGCTACCTTTATTGGCGGGGACTCGATTATGGTAACAGGGACTACCGTTTCTTCACCATATGAAGGAGAGTTTCTCCTGTCATCAACCATAATTACGTGGGTCATACCCACTTTATAGCCAGCAAAGTCAAGTAACTTCGGTTCTCCATCGTATGCAGGCCAGCTTTTAAACTTGGGTATAGCACTAGCTGCCCTTTTTCTCGGCGAATATCCCATTGAACCTCTTCTTGGACTGTGCGCTTTCGCCATTACTAATCACCCTCTTCTTACTTATATACCGTCATGTACGAAATTTATAACTGAAAGACCCGAAAATATGGCCTCTTCGAGCCTCACAGTTTCTGTGCCCTGTTGGGGCACCATATTCCAGCACTCGTTCTTTATCTTGATGTTCAGCCTTTCTGAGATGTCAAAGACCCCTTCTTCAGGATTCCCAAATACCAGGGTTAAATCCTTTCCTAGCATATCTTTGATCTCATTGATAACTGGTTTATTACATCTCTTCGAGGTTATCACAGCCCCTTCTCTACTAAGGAGCCTTTTCAACTCTATTTTACTTACTTTGTAACCCCAGTATCCCTGAGGGACTTCTTCTTCAACAACCAACGGCTTCTTCGAACAGACCCGGACGGTCAAGCGGGCACCTTTCCTCACTTCTTTTTCAAGGAGTGCCAGGGCATCTGCACCAACATCAACCCATGACTTGCCGTCAGGACCAACCTTTCTGACAACACCCTCCCTCACCTCTCCGACTTTTAAATGTTTTGGCCTGTGAGAAGGAATTTGAAGGGGTGGCAATACCCCCACGTATTTCAATTCGCTCCTCAGAGGGAATATTCTCTTCCTCAGATACTGAGGAGTCCTCAGATATTCCATTATATCCGCAATAAAATCCGATTCGTCTTTTCTAGGGTCGTGGTATATCAAAACCTCATCGACCCTGAAAACGGCAGCAGCTCGAGCGAGCGATCCCACTTTATAAGTCTTGATCTTGGGGTCATTCTCATTGATCAGAGATGAAGATGGAATGGCTATGGAGAGCATGAGCAGGACTTAAGGAATAGTTAATAAATGATTTTTGTCCAGGTTTATTCACGTTAACGATTGACACGTTAACGATTGACATTAAAGTCAAGACAGAACTTTTATCTCTTCTTTTCTCACAAGCACCGCTCACACAGGGAATAGATCAGTGCTCCACAGTTAGGACAGTAACGGTGCGTATAACATCTTGTCTTACACTTAGCACAAATATTGGCCTTTTGAGAGTTCTTCACCACTAAACACCTCGCCCACCCGTGAAATAGTTTCTGACAGGATGGACAAGTCACTGCAGGCTCGTCGTCCTCTATTATTTCATAGCAACTCTGGCAAACCCGCATAATGAACACCTTTTTTATCCCGCTTACCGTGGAGAAGTAAATAAAGTAAACTATTTAAAAGTGGGCCAAATCCCATCCATCATGGAGTCGGGCCAATATTTCAAAAAGTCGATTCGTAAGATATATTCCAGCATCCAATCCATGGAAGATGAGATGGATATTGACCAGGTGAACACTTTCCTGGACGCTCTGCACATGATAGATGAAGAGAAAAAGCATGTCTATGTCTTTGGAGTGGGCAGGTCAGGCAATGTGGGCAGGTCATTTGTTACCAGATTGGCAAATATGAATTTCCATGCCCACTTCATAGGAGAAGCTTCTACTCCTGCTATGAAGAAAGGTGATGCCCTGGTAGTTATTTCAGGTAGTGGTGAAACCCCTGATATAATCAACAGAACCAGCACCTCCAAAGAGCTGGGAGCAAAGGTTTTTGCCGTTACTTCCAAACCAAACTCAACCCTGGGTCAATTATCAGACTATATACTGTATGTCCCCGGCAGGACAAAAGCTGATGAAGACTACCCTGTGCTGGAAGACAGTTACGAGAACGGACAGTTAAGAGGTTTCAAAACACCTCTGACCCCTATGGGTACATTATTTGAGATAAAAGCAGGAATAGCCCTCGACGGTATTATTCCCGAATTAGCCTTCAGGAAAGGAATCGATGAGGGGTTCATGAGAGAGCTTCATTTCGACTGAGTGAAATACATAAGAGCAAGAAAGTGGATCAATATTTATACCAGGGAAAATTCTTCAAAAAATTTTAAATACTTATTATTATTATATTTTAGTGCTCAGGTTTCAGATGGACCTTATAGTCTGCAGGAGTCCCGGGGGGTGACACCTCTCCAACCGGCATATTGGGTTAATCCCTTTTTGAACACGGGATTCCTTTTACAGCAGCACTCTATAGTATAGGAATATCAGGAAAACTCTAGAAAACGGGGGGAAAATAGGGGAAAATACTGACCAGCCTTTATAATAGATATTGGCAGAGATTTTTGGACCACTTTCAACGCTATTGATAAGGCAGCAGAGATAGCTGGAATTAAAGATTATGAAGATTGCTTTCTAGTGGTAAAATTTAAAAGAGTGTCGACTTATGGGGGTTTATGAACTCCAAGTTGGTCGCACTCGTTGTATCAGTAGTGGTGATATTTTCTTTTTCTTACGTGTTCGACTTTTTCCCAGAACAAGAGACGCCCAAGATCGCCGTTATTGAAATGCACGGAGTTATAATGAAATCAGAGACACATGATAGTATTATTAGAACGATCGAGGACGTTAAGAAGAATGACAGTATCAAAGCAGTCGTTTTTGAAATTGATAGTCCCGGTGGTGGGCTCAGCGCTACCGAGGACATATACCTCAGTGCCCTTGACCTCAAAGAGGAAAAACCTGTGGTTACTTCTATACTTAGATTTGGGGCATCAGGAGGGTATTATATTGGTATTGCTGGAGACTATATCTACTCGCTACCTTCTTCTAATGTGGGCAGCATAGGGCTGATAGCAGAGATGCCGGAGAAAGGACCCCAAGAAGGTGCTCTAGATACAGGAAGGTACAAACAGATAGGTGGCTGGGGAGAAGAGGAGTACTCGTTTAAGGTAAATTTAGCTCTGGATGGTTTCTTATCTGCTGTCGAAGAGCAAAGAGGAGATAGTTTGAAGCTCAACCGTTCAGAACTGTCTGAGGCCAGAGTTTATTTCGGAAGAGAGGCTGAGAACAACGGTCTAGTCGATGAGATAGGGACCACTTTCAACGCTATTGATAAGGCAGCAGAGATAGCTGGAATTAAAGATTATGAAGTTGTGAGGTACAATCAAACTTCATGGGAGCAGGAAGTGATGGGATTTAAGCAATATGAAGAAGAAACTACTACCCCCTCCATGAGCTACTTGTATCTGGTCAACAGTAAGAACGATACTGGAAGCGAAAGTGGAATGGAAGGTGGAGTGAACGAGCCGTTCAATGCTTTAGGTTCATCTGACAATTACGTATTGATAGACAGAGCTCACAGGAACGATTTCCAGCTCGACAAGATCAATTATTTCCTTTCGCAGATCGTGGAGAATGGTTATTCCGTTAGATACGCTGAGCATGACTTTGCTGGCATGCTGGACAAATCAAAGGCACTGGTCATAATGTCTCCCTCCATATCATATAACGAGGAAGAAATGGATGCGATCAAGAGCTTTGTAGAGGAGGGTAAAAAGGTGTTGATAATCTATAATCCGTTCTCCACCAATACCAGCGTGATCAACAGCCTGCTCTCTGACTACGGAATGTTCTTCGCCAACGGATACGTATACAACAACCAGGATAACTACGGGAACTACAGGCATATATGGGTCAACTACAGCGATGAGATAGAGGGAGTAGATGCCAGATCAGTATTGTATACATCAACATTTATCCACGGAGGAGATAGGTTAGCTTACACTTCCAACGCTACTAAGTTCTCCGGCAACGAAATGAGCGCCAGCTACTCAGTTATGGCTCAAAACGGCAACGTTCTTGCAGTGGGTGACAGAACATTTATGGAGCAGCCTTATTGCTACGTTGAGGGGAACCCCAGACTTATAGCCTGGATAGCGGACTACATCACGCAAGATTAAAGGTTGGATATGATACTGATATCCCCTGTATTCTCTATTTTTTGAAGTGAAGTCTATTAGATCTTTACTTTTTGTCGTAACCTATCACCATGAAGATTTTTAGGGTAATCGAAAAATTCAAGTAATTTGGGTTAATAATATATTATGTATAAATCCGGAGGTGTAAGCCAAAGAGACTGTAAATGATCTGGGAGAAAGATGTTCTTTCTGCTGCGAATCCCAACTTGTCAGTCGTTAGCCCAAATATACATTCATATCAATATAATTTATGTCATTAAAATTTAAATTTAACAAATTCGATAAAATGGTGGTTGAATGAAGGTAGAAGATGTAATGAACAGGAGGATAGCACTCATCGATCCCGATGCAACTGCTTTAGATGCGATCGAGTGTATGGTAGACAACAGGATCAGGTCAATTGTGGTCAAACCCGATGAAAATGGCAATCACGGGGTCCTATGTATTAGAGACATTGTATTCAGGTGTTTGTCTGAAGGTTCTGAGCTCAGAAAGATCAAGGTCAAGGAAATAGCCACAGTACCTCTCGTCTATGTTAAGAGAGATATGGACCTGGAGCATACTTTAGAATTGATGAGGAAGTTTAATATTGCCAGGGTTTTCGTTAAAGAAGATAAAAAAGTAGTTGGCGTAGTTGCACTGATGGATGTACTGGTTGCCTGCATGGCAGAGAACTCTCCAGTCAATTCTTTAAACTCGTCATAAGTCAATTCTATGAGTACCAAATTGAGAGTTGTATTCGATAACCAGTCCCTTAAACCCGGATTAAAGGAAGGATGGGGATTTTCGTGTCTTATAGAGCATGAAGGTAGCAAAGTCCTTTTCGATACAGGCGCAGACGGAAGTATCCTCAGACATAATATGGGGGAGATGGGCATTGACATACATGATATAGATATGGTTATCATCTCCCATGGCCACGGGGACCATACCGGGGGGTTGAGAGAGATACTCAAAGTAAAACCGGAGATATCCGTTGCGATCCCCCAGAGCATTACCCGTACAATGAGCCGGTTTTCCAGCAATCTAACACCTGTCTCTAAAGCTGAACAGCTACTCCCAGGGATCTGGAGCACTGGGGAGTTACCGCCCGGAGAGCAGGGTGCAGTAATTGAGACCGGTAAGGGTAATGTGCTTGTCACTGGCTGCTCTCATCCTGGCTTGGGAAAAATGATAGAGGAGTCAGAGAGACTTTTGGGGGAACTGTTCTGTATAATCGGAGGATTCCACGGCTTTACAAAAGTGGAGATGCTGGGTGACAGATTGGTCTATCCCTGCCACTGCACGATGTTAAAATCCAAGATCCTGAAAAGGGAGAATAGTTTTGAGTGTGGAGCTGGTCTCGAAGTCGATTTTTAGGTGAAGCTAACCGATCAATTGTATTGTATGATTGCTTTGATATTCTCTGATCATGAAAAACAGGAAGTTCAATTCAGAAATAATTTCCTGCCTTTTTCGGTGATCTCCAGAATTTTTGATCTTCCTCTAAGAAACTCTGCCAGATAACCATAGTTAAGAAGTACCCTTATCCTTTTCCTCAATGTGGGCTTACTTACCTTCACTTCTTGCCCCAGTTCAGAATATGTAGGTCTTTTCCCTGTCTTATTATACCTGTAAACGAACTTTAAAATTTCAAAAAGATCCTCGGGCAACTTTGTAATATCTTTAGGCTCGATCTCATTGGTTTCTTTCTCCAAAACCCTCATTTTTTGTTTATTTATCGTGGTAGGGTCAATGGATATGATAGCGATATGGTTTTTTATATATGATACGTCCTTCAAATTGTAAATAAAAGAGAGAGTCTTCTTAAAGCCATTTTTGAACATCATATAGTCCACACAGTCAATCAAGATCGCTTTCTTGGGAAGTTCTTCTATACGGAGACCGATCTCCTCCGGATCAGGAGCTAGAGGATTTTTCCCCTTTTCGGCGATCCTCCAGAAATCGACTTTTTCTTCAAAATTACATTCGAACTTTTCTGGAGGAGTTCTGGAGATGATAAGACCTGAAAAACCCACCCTCAGGAGGTCATTAAAAGCCTCTAAAGACTTGGTCAATGTCTGCTCCTTCACCAGATACACATTACCCTCATCCATCCTGAATTTCATGAGCTCTTTTCTCATTCTTTCTTCGGCCTGTTTACGTTCAGTTATATCTCTGGCAAAGTTCAGCGTGGCAGGTCTTCCATCCCAATCGACTAGAACTATTTTGGCTTCAATCCACCTGATGTTATCATCTCTATCGATTATCCTGTAAGAAACCATATTGGGTGCACTTTTTCCTTCTATTCGTCTTTTGTATATCTCAAATATCCTCTTTCTATCCTCAGGGTGGATAAATTTCTCAAAAGGATTGGAAAATAATACATCCTTTCCCGATAAGCCCAAGATCTCAGCTACCTTAGAATTGGCAAAAATAATCACATTATCCTGTATGACAACGATACCATCATTGGAGTACTCCACCACACTTCGATACTTTTTCTCACTTTGTTCCAAAGCTTTCAATGTCTCTTTGAGCTCTTCGTTAGCACGAATTGAACACATGCCGAAAGCGATATCATTACCGATCATCTCCAGTAATTCTGACTCCTCACCCTTAAAAGCATCCGGATAACCGGAATAGACTACCAACACGCCATAGATATAATTATTGGCAATCAGAGGTATGTCTGCGCATGATTGAAAGCCGAAATCCAAAGCATTATCTCTCCAGGGCTCAAAACAGGGGTCTTCTATCTTTGCGATCACTGGTTCTCTGGTTTTAATAGCAGTTCCTGCAGGACCACATCCAGTAGGGGTATCGTCATAGGTGATCTGCGAACGCTCTAAATATTCTTCGCCCCAACCAGCGTAAGAAACAGGTATTATGGATTTTGTTTCTTCTTCCGTAAATCCCACCCAGACAAGCGGATAACCACATTCTTTGTTAAGAATGCTACACACATCCTGCAACAAATTCTGTTCTTCCTTCTCATGGGGGAGCAAGTAGTTAATCAACAAGATGGACTTTAACAGGCGGTATACGTGTACAAATCTAGGGGGATCGCTCTCGCTTAAGTTCTCATACTTAGAGAACTTTTCAATTA
>JBKHKH010000106.1:0-6800 GCA_046537735.1 Archaeoglobaceae archaeon
ATAATAGCATCCGTACCTCTCATGGGGATAACATTAGCACCCAACGGAGTGAAATCCTTGTAACCACTCACCTCAATCGCATCCTGAGGACACGTCTTCACACAATTGTAGCACTCCCAGCACATATCTGGTTCCTGATTGTACGCCCTCTCCGGAGTACCAGTAACCGACCCATCCTTATCCAAAACCATCAGGTCGTTGGGGCAGATATACTGGCACGCAGTCCTATCCAGAGCCTTACAACCATCACATTTTTCCACATTCACATAACTTGGCATTTTTTCACCTCCAAACCAATTTCAAACTCTAAATTTACAAAGGTCTCCTCCCTTCTGCTTCTCTTCCAATTTTAACTAAGCATTACCCAACCGTACAAATAAATTTAAAAAAATTTCTATTTTTTTCAGATTGGAAACTTGTTCAGTCAATGTTAGATTTCAGGCGGTGGTATATATTCGCTCTCTTTTTCGGCCAGGTCTTTGATCTCATCCAGTCTGCCGAGTACAGAGTCCAGCACTTCTGGTCCTGTGCTCGCTTTGTTGGATACCTCCTCGAAGATGGTCCTCTTGAGAGCCACGGGAATGTCTTCCAGGAATCCTCTGGAATCTATTCTTGCCGTGGGGAACTCATTCAGAATCTGTTTCGCCTTATCATCCGGGAACTCCAGGATTATAGCATTAATCTCTCCACCGAACATTGAAGTCACTTCTTTTTCAACTGCGGTTCCCTTAACCTTGCTCATCCTATCCTCATCCAGTAACAAAGCCATATAATAAGCCATTTAGATCACCTCACCTCTTCTCCGAAACATCCATTGGTTCCAGGTCGAATTCACCTTCAGTGTTCTTGTACTCTAGATACTTGTTATTGACAAACGGATAATTGAATATCTTCCACCATTTAACGACAGCTTTGTAGACCTCCGGTCTCATGATCACCTTGGGCGGGAACACACCCTCTGAGACCATACCTCTGATGAAGCTACCACTGAACTTCTGCTTCTCCTCAATGTGGCCACAATTCTGCTTGTAGGCGATCTCACCACAAACAGGGCAGTACCAGAACTCCTGCATGTTCTGAGGCCTCATCTTCAAGCCAGCATAAACCTCATACGGTGGAGCCTCAAAACCAAAACTGGGAATCCCCTCATCCCACAGCTTCTGCGTAGCATATTCGTCGTAGAAATCACCGACAGCCGCATGATCTCTACCCCACATATGCCAGCTGCAACCCATGTTCTGCCTGATAATCGCATGTAGCAGGGATTCAATAGGATTACCATACCTCATATCCCACAGAGTGAAAGATACCATATGCCTATCCGGTTTAATGTAATTACCTTCATTTGTGGCTCCGTGAGCTTCAATAATAGCCTCATCCGGGTAGTCTCCCAGTCTTTTTGCACCCATGATGGCGTTAACCAGAATTCCGTTGCAGGGCTCAGTATCGCCCATATAGGCAGCATTCTTCATCAAGAACTCATGACCCACGTGAGGGACATTTCTCGTCTGATGAGCGATCGCCGTCCTCCAGCCCTTTTTCTGGAACTCCTTCCTGCACTCAGCAGGTGGGTACCAGAACCTGTCAAAGGGGTCCCTGAACTTAGGCGGATTCACAATAGTATACTTTCCTGACAATACATTGGGTTCCATGTGCTTATAGATCATGTAACCAGGATGCTTCTCATTGAACTCCTCCTGAACAACCTCAGGATTATCCTTAGGAGTTCCGAAGGTCCTGGTAGCCACATCATCCGTATTCATCTTCCACTTCTCTTCAATATCAAGGATAGCGAAAGGCTGACCCTTAAGCTTCAAAAGAAGTCTATCACCCTCACCAACATCCAGGGAATTGAGATCCTCATCACTAATGTCAAACACCAGAGGATAAGGGAAAATGCAGTCATTCTCCAACCTTCTCTCCTTCAAGATCCTCTCCACATCATTCTGAGTCATCGAGCCATCAACCGGACTAAAGAACCCATAGCACGTAGACACAATCTCCCTATACACATTCCTAATAGGTGCTCCATTGCGCGTAGTTGGCTTAATATCAAAAGACGGACAACCACTAGCCCACTTCTCGCCAACCTCTCGCTTCTTAACCACTCTATCCACAAGCCTTCCCCCATTAGGTTCAGGCATCCTTATTTTCAAACCCATTTTTTGGCCTCCTATTAACTTATTAACTACCAATCGCTAATGCAGTTACTCCTCCCAAATAGTTACGGTAGGCTAAGAAGACCTCTATAAAAGCATTTCGAAATTAATTTTTTGAATGATTAACCATAAAAATTGTTTGTTTTATAAGTATAAGCCATTGTCAGCTTTTCACTGAAGAATTACTTAATTTCAAACAAAAAACTTTTAAAAATAAAGCGTATAAATTGCATTACTTTTCACAGAACAAAAAAGTAATAGTATTTGGGGCAATGGGGATAACATGGTAAATGGTTTAGAGGATTTTGGTTCATTCTTCAACATATTTTTCTTCCTACTGATAGTGGGGTTGATCATAATTCCTCAGATAAGGTATAGGTGGTTGACCTCCGCTAGAAAGAACCAGATGATGAAGATGGGGACCGAGAGGAGGTCCAACGTTATTTCTATGATCCACCGGCAGGAAAGCATTGGTCTTTTTGGAATTCCTTTCTACAGATTCATCAGCATGGAAGATTCCGAACAGGTTCTCAGAGCAATCAGAATGACTCCAGATGATAAGCCCATTGACTTGATCATGCATACCCCTGGCGGTCTTGTCCTAGCGGCAAGCCAAATCGCCCAGGCAATCAAAGACCATCCCGCCAGAACTACGGTTATAATTCCTCATTACGCCATGAGCGGAGGTACTCTAATAGCTCTTGCCGCGGACGAGATCATCATGGACCCTCATGCAGTACTTGGACCCGTTGATCCTCAGCTGATGAATTACCCTGCAACCTCGGTCCTGAATGTAGTGGACAAGAAAAAAGCCAAAGATATTGATGACCAGACCCTTATAATGGCCGATGTAGCAGAGAAGGCTATTAACCAGGTAAGGGATTTTGTTTATAACCTGTTAGTTGATAAATTAGGGGATGAAAAGGCCAAAGAATTGTCCAAGATCTTGACCGAGGGAAGATGGACTCATGATTATCCCATTACCTCCATCATGGCCAAAGAACTGGGATTGAACGTAAATGTTCAGGTTCCTAGAGAAGTGTATACTCTTATGGAATATTATCCCCAGCCAATGTTCCAGAGACAAGTTGAGTTCGTTCCTTCGCCCAAGAGAAGAAGGGAAGAAGGACAAAATATGTTAAATTGAGTTATATTAAATTGAGGTTGCAATCAGGCTCGGATTCTCAGGTTCTCAGGTCCCAACTAAAAACCTAACCAAAATGTTTTAAGTGCACTACATCGAATCCCAAATTTTTCAATGCCCACGAAATATGTCTTCGATGACACTTTCTCCAGTCTTTTTCCTCGCAAATCAACATAACTTCTCCATGTGTGTAGTAGAGGTCAATCAATTTACTCATACCTTCTAAAAAGTCTTTAGTCCTCATATATTCAGAGAAGTCTTCTTCTCTATCCATTAATTCCGGTATTTCCACACATTCAAATGGGACTTCAGCCCCTAAATTGACAAAACAATTTATGGGGAACTTATCCACCATTCTCCTGAAACTTCCATCTTTAAAAAAGCTAGCTGCTGAATCATAGAACCTCATATCCAGTAAGGCGTCCTTAAGTCTGGAAGAAAAGAAGTTGTTGGACAGGAATCTAACATTGTTATCCAGGCCTTTCACCTGCCCAAACCAGTAAACTACGTAACCATCACCAAAGAGCTCCTGGTAGCGATGATACTGCTTTTTGGAGTACACTTTATGAGTCCTGGGGTCTCCGAACAGGGCCTTACTCTCTATCCACACTATTTCCCTATCTCCAAGTCTAATAGGTTCCGGAAAGTAAAAATCGGGAGTTTTACTGCTTTCGTTTCTCAGCTCGTATTCATCTTTAAACTCTATATTCTCTCTCTCCAGCCAGTACTTTATTATATTTTCTCCCAATCTGCCTCGTGCGAATTGATGGGTCACCGCCAGAGGAGAGTAGACGTAGTCAGTAAAAAGAGCATTCCATATCACCTGCTCCAGCTTTTCATCATCAACCTTCTGAGGATTATTCAAAGAGTTTCTGATCTCGGCTTTGGTAAACCCTATGGCCCTCAGCAGGATTCTTATACTCATCATAGGAGTTAGATTCAACCACGGCGGTACACTTTTCCTCCTATTCCAGTATGAAGCTATTTCGTCCAGTTTTCTAATGGCCATTGGGTGCCTTTTCTTTACCATGTCCACCCTTTTTTGTGATAGTATAGTAAATAAGGCCCCTCGACTGTAAGGAAATCTGTTGAGATCTTTAAGGGATTTTAGTTCTTTTCTGATTTTCTGGAAATCTTCGTAGTCGACAAGCAAGTTTTCACCTACTTAAACAAGCATAATGTCTAAACGAATATAACAGAGATCTTATTCCCGGCTTCATCTTATCTACTCCTAGTTATCAGCTCCATATCCATCTAAGAATACTTTTTCTTTGCCTTCCCTGGTTCTTTGGAGATGTATATATAACTATTACCCACGTATGCAACGTATATCCCAAGATGTTCTTTACTTTTTCTTATCCCCATCTCTACCCCAATTTTTAAATCAATTCTTTAAAAACAAGTTATAAGTTGGGGTTAAAGGTTAAATACCTGAAGAGGGTAACTTTTGCAATATGGAGGGAATGGAAGAGACCAAAAGACTTTTGCAGCTCGAATTCGATGTTCAACACATAAATGTACTCTCTAGAACAAATAGAAAAGAACATGCTGTAGTCAGGCTCATAATCTCATCACTTGCCACTTCGGAGGAGATACAAAGCTTGAAAAAGGACAGCATTGGAGCTAAATCCGAGAACCCTACAGTAAGCTTGACCACACCGGGAAAAGGTCGAACTATCCCCATTGATGAGAAAACCTATACCCTCCTGAAAGATTTAACCCAAAAGATGTCCAGGAAAGAGAGGATCTTCTCCTATACTGATGAGGATCTGGATGAGATAGTCAATAAATACTCTCCTCGCAGGACAAAGTACAATGTCAAAAAGGTCAGAGAAGCTGTTATGGAGATATTAAACGATTGCATGCTCTTAGGTGATAAAGACTACGTAGACGAACTGATCAAGGGCAAGAACTCTTCAGGACTAAAAGACTTCCTTTATGATTTTCACCCACTCTACACAGGAACCTGGGATATAGAAGACGATGAGGACGTTGCCAGAGAGTTTATACTTTCCTACTCTTCCTACAATGGGATCTACGAGCCCGAAAAAATAGCCGAAGAAACAGGTGAGAGTGAGGAAAGGGTTTCTAAACTTTTAGAATAAATTTTTGTAAAAGTTTTTATCCTCTACGTGACCGCATTAGCTGATGATAGAGCTGGCTCTGGGGATCCTTATTGGAGTTATCAGTGGGCTTATACCCGGAATACATACGAACACACTCGCTGCCCTGCTCGTTGCCTATTATACTATTTTGTTAAACTTCTTCACGCCTTCACAACTTCCTGTGGTGATCTTTGCAGCTGCGATAACCCACACATTTGTGGACATCTTGCCCAGTGTCTTTACCGGCATTCCGGATGAGGATACAGCCATAGCTGTCCTGCCAGCTCACGATATGGTGCTCGAAGGCAGAGGAGTAGAAGCAGTCTCTATTTCTGCTCTTGCCAGTCTAGGTTCATTTCTGATATCTATACCCATCTTTTTTGTCTTTATCGGTATATTGGAGATCGTAGAGAATCATATCTACGCTACTGTTCCCTATTTCCTGCTAATAACTTCTGCATTCATTATATTAAGAGAGAGTGACCCTTTCGAGAGGGCCATCTCATTGAAAAAGAAATACTATGCTTTAGGGGTATTCCTTACTTCGGGATTCCTGGGAGTAATTGCTCTCCACCATGCCCATCTCGTACAATTGGGTCCGGCCTCTTCCGTTTTTCTACCCCTACTGAGTGGATTGTTCGCCTCTCCAGCATTGATAATCAGCATTGCCTACAAAACTGAGATTCCTCATCAACGAGTAGGTTCAAAGATGCCATCTCCAATAAGCCTTGCTGCAGGCTGCCTTTCCGGCTCCCTGGTCTCCATCTTTCCCGGTGTCACCTCCGGTATTGCTACTGCTATGGCCGCCGCTGGAATGAGAGGTTCTGAAGATTACTTATCGGCTTTAAGTGCAGCGAACACATCCAACGCCTTTTTATGTTTCGCAGTGTTTCTGGCCATAGACAAAATGAGAAGTGGTGCGGTAGATGCCATCTCCAGATTTCCTCCTCTTGATTACCATACATTAGTAGTTATGGGAGTTGTTGTGGCACTGACAGCGACGCAGTTGACCATTTTATTTGCGCTGGGAATAACCAGAGTCCTGCCCAAAATAAACTTCACGGTGTTCTCTACCCTTGTTCTCACTTCCCTGATCCTGTTCGTGATCGTTCTTACTGGCTGGTTTGGACTGTTAATATTCGCCATTGCTACTCCAGTAGGACTTTCTACTCTCTTCTTACAGGTAAGAAGAATAAACTGTATGGGGTGCCTGATGATTCCGGTGATGCTTATCTACGTGCTTTGAGCAGCGATGAGGTACAGCTTTCTCCTCAAAAAGGAAAGGTAAAAATTCAATTAACTTACTACTATTGGCCTACTACTCCCAGTTTGAGCCGTATACCCGCAGTTATCCGGTCATCTGTTTTACTTCATCCGGTCATCTGTTTTACT
>JBKHKH010000107.1:0-6784 GCA_046537735.1 Archaeoglobaceae archaeon
ATCAACTTCTTTCTGGCTCCTATCGTGCCAGTAACATATTTCCATGACAGGATGGTACAAATACTTCCTTCTTAAGAGCTCTGTCGCCACCAAGTTCTCCATCCTTAATCCCTTATCTTCCACTCCATAGACTGAGGCAAAGCCGGTGTCGATAAGGTAAAGCTTTGCGATACTCTTCATCTTCTCTTTCTCGCTAAAACCGAATTTCTGCACTGGAATTACAAACCCTATGTCCTCCAGATAAGAAAAGTATTCATATACCGTGTTTTTGCTTACAGAAGCTCCAGAAGACAGTGCATTGTATAAACTTCTGATTGACGTTCTTCTGGAGAAGTTTTTCACTATGAGTTTTATGAGATCCTTCATCACCTGAATTTTTCCGATTCCGTATCTCTCCACCAGATCCTTGTACACCACCATATCCAGATACTCCTGGAGAGTCCTTATCTTCAGGTGCTCCTCATAATTTACCAGCTCAGGGAACCCCCCATACTTGAGATATTCTTCCAGATAACCATTTATCCGCCCTCTTTCATCCTCAATATAGGGTTCAACCGCATTAAAACCCTTAAAACTCAGGAATTCCTTAAAAGAAAGAGGAAATAACTTAAAACTCAGGCTCCTCCCTCTCAAAGAAGTGGCGATTTCCTTGCTAAGTAGTTGTGAGGACGACCCGGTGATGAAGATCCTTACTCCCTTCCGTTCAAGTAACCTCCTTACAAATTTCTCCCACCCCTGAACATTTTGAATCTCATCAAAAAGAAAGTACATGACCTTTGATTCAGGATTGTGCTTCTTGTAAACCTCTATTATCCTTGATAAATCACTTGACGAAATCCCTTCCAAACGATTATCCTCAAAATTTATATAGAACACATCCTTTAACCTTAAACCACTATCTACCAGCTCCCGGGCTATTTGGTATAGCAAATATGTTTTCCCCACCCTTCTAAGACCTATTATCGTAATTGCTTTGTCTATATCAACAGGAATGTTGTGTATGAGCTCCCTTTTGTTTAGTTCTGGAATACCCATTTTATGGAACTCAACAATAACTTCTTCCAGCTTCATATAGACTAACCAACTAAGACATATTTATGATTTTTGTCCTTATCCAACAAGATATAAATCACTCAATAATAGCTCTAAGGTGTAGGATACGTAACATAAAATATCCCTAAAGATCCCGCAACCACTCCCCAAACTCTTTTAACTCCTCATCCCTCATAGCCCAACATTAGCCTTCAACACTCCAACTTATTACCAATATCAAATCTCCCTCATACACAGCAGCATAAAAAGTCATATTCCCTATAGCATCAGTCAACTGGTACTCACCACCATGCCCCGGCCTCAATTCATCAAGATACTCGAACACCTCAGGAGTTAGGACATACCTTCCCAGCCCACATTTGATGGAACTTCCTCGATACTGGGCTTCTCCACGAACTCCTCCACCTTACAATCAGAGTTGGATGAAGATTATGCTCCCTAGAAAGCTGACCCAACGATTTACCAGAGTCAAGCTCATTAACAACTGAAATTTTGAATTCCCTAGTGAATCTTCTTCGTTGCTTACCCATTATACACCCCTCTTATCTCATAGCTTAACTAATTGTCCACTTTTAGGGGTGCACCTCAAAGATATCCTTGATCCCCGAATAATAAGCTTCCTCCACCACGTACTGGATAAACGGGCTTATGCACTACAGGGACCATCTCCTTGGGCTGAGTCTTCGTCAGGTAACATCCTGGTCCCAAAACCTGCCGCCGGAATAACTGCCTTCTTGACCCTCATATTTGTCACCACTTAGATTAAACATATTCCTGCTTTAACGTATTAATTTTTCTCTTAAGTGAGTAATACACCATCCCCGAAGGAACATTACGGCGTAAATAACATCTTTGAGTAAAAAATCCGGTGGAATAGCATTCAATAGGATTCAAACTCTTGTAAATAAAAACAAACTTTCTTACTCTTTTAGTAGCTCCAAAACCTCTTTTGTGGTGTACCTTCTGACCAAATTCTGGTGTTTGAAGTGTTTATCATTTGACCACAGGTGACAGTCCAGCGATAATGCCAGAGCCAGAAAGGGAGAATCTTTCTCATCTATGTTCTTCATTATATCTACAGCTCTCGCCAGTTTCTCCAGGTAAATATTCTGGGGAATTATTTCTATGTTCTTGAAAAGGTCGCTTATCAGGAAATCGAACTTGGCTCGTTTGTCTTTCTTGGCCAACTTGTTTTATCAGGTCTCTATACTCTTCAAGTTCGGAGAGAAAAAACTCTGGTACAAAAAACTTGATATTCTTACTTTCAATAATGGACCATACTGGGCTAGATGGGTTTATTAGAGCTGCAATCAAGACGTTCGTGTCTACTACAAAGCATCTCTCTTTGTTTTCTCCCAAGCCCTCTGCCTCGCTGTTTCAAATTTCTCCAAATCTTCTTCTTCAAGCCCAAGAGACTTTATAGCTTCTCTGATGCTCCTAAGCCTGTTAGCCTTTAGATTAAGCTCCTTTTCCAGCTCAAATTTTGCTATTTCGGGAGGTAATTCATCAGGAATCCTAATTTTTATTTCAGGCACGTATTTCACTCCTAATTTCTATTGTACAATAATTTATTGATAAGTTTTTCTCTACCTCTAAATAATCAATTCCCAGTTCATTTTTTAGTGGAGATCCTGACAAGTGCAGAGAAAAGTATATTGATGTCTATCACAGCTTCATTCAGTTCCTTTCACTCTTTTAAATAAGGTTTTCTTCACCAGGTGGTCCAGCTCGTCAATATCTTCTTCCTTCAACTGGCTTTCTTCCGTTAAAATGTCCCCTAACTTTATTTCAGAAATTCTTTGGATTAACACATATTCCAAAAATCTCAGATCCTCTTCTCTTTCAAGAATCCATTTCAAATCATCAGGTATCTTTATCGACAGTTCAACCATCCTTATTACCTCTTATCCAAGAATATTAAAGATTCTTTAGTAAGAACAGGATCTCTCAGTTTTGATTTTGCTGGAATTAAAGAAGAAATTACTATGTTCGTATCAATAACTAAAGCCCCAACTTCTTTTTCTCTTCTCTCCATACTTGTTCCCTGACCTTCTCTAGATCTTTTAAGTCATTTTCATTCAGGTCCAGTTTTTCTACTGTCTTTTCGATGAGCTCTCTTTTCTTTTTTTCCAGAGTTATTATCCTTTCAACCTGTAACTTAAAGAAGTCCTCATCCATCCACTCCGGAACTTTGACATTAATCTCTTTCACCCTCTTCACCTCTCACAGGGACCATCTCCTTGGGCTGAGTCTTCGTCAGGTAACATCCTGGTCCCAAAACCTGCCGCCGGAATAACTGCCTTCTTGACCCTCATATTTGTCACCACTTAGATTAAACATATTCCTGCTTTAACGTATTAATTTTTCTCTTATACTATACTCTTATGTTTTAAGCTTTTATAGCTAGAGACCAAAGCTGCGGAAAAAGTAACCATAACCAAGAAAACATTCACCTCAAGCCTCAAACCTCAATTCAAGAAAAAACTTTAAAGCAAAAAACCAAGTAATACATAGCAGTTGTAGGTGAAGAAGTATGGAAGCTCATGATTATTTCTTAAGGCACTCGCAGGAATTGTCAGAGAAGTATCCGGGGAAATACATTGCTATCGTTGGTCAAGAACTTGTTGCAGTGAGCACTTCTGGGCATGAGGCGTTTGAGAAAGCGAAGAAGGAATATCCTGACAAAGAGATCTATATAGCCTATATCCCAACAGAGGAAGAGACAATAACTTTGCTATGAGCTCACATTTCCCGTATGTAAAATTAAGGGGAAAATACCTGCCTATCATACCGCTTAAGATTAAGGGAGAAAGCGGGTGGCTAATCTACAATGCATTTGTGGATTCCGGTGCAGGATATTCTGTGTTTCAATCTGATGTTGCGGAAGACTTGAACCTTGAATTAGAAGGTGGAACGAAGCAATATGTTACTGTTGGAGATGGATCGCTCATAATTATTTATATACATCGGTTAGATGTCCAAATTGGAGCCGAAGCATTTGAGGCGGAAATCGGTTTCTCAAGGCAACTTGGAATTGGATTTAATATTATAGGAAGAAGAAACGTATTTGACAGATTTAAAATCTGCTTTAACGAAGAACAAAAACTAATCGAGTTCCATGAAAAGAGTGGAGAAGTTAAAAGTTAACTAAATGTCACCATCCAAGAGTAATAAGCCTCCTGTGCAGAGTGCAGAGAAAAGTAGTTAGAGATTGTAATGTAAACTTCTTCTTTCCCTAAAACAGAGGCAGCATACTCTAAAGAAGCTTTAATATCCTCTTCCTCAATTTCTGGGTATCGCTCCAAAATCTTAAGCATCTTGTGAATCTATCTTAACCGTCTATTTCCTTAACTATCCTTATATACACTTTTGTGTCAATCTTCATCCCGCTGTGAATCAACTCATCTAGAATCGTTTTTCCTTCTTCTTTGCTTAATTTCCCTGTTTTCACCTGGTTGAGGATCAGGGTTGTGACCCACCACACTTTCACTCCCCAGCTCCTCGCCAACAACACCAGCGCTTTATCGTTGGTCAATAGCGTGCAGTTCTTGTTTTTAGCTAGAAGCAAGAGCTCAGCATCTGCTTGATGGACTCCTTCCATCTCTGCAATAGAAATGGCATCCTTTTTCTCCACCACAACTACCTCTACGCGCTCAAAAAAGTTTATTAAGTTGCTTACCCCTGGCTTACCTCTTATTATCACCTCTTCTCGAACAGATGGTGTAGTAACAATTGAATAATCTTCCAGAATATCCAGTTTTCCGATTTTTGATAGATGAATGAGAGGTGTCGAATCTATAGCAATCACAAGATCACTCTATCTCCTCTAAATCTTTTTCCAGGTCGCTCAGAGAATAACCAACGTCGATGCCTTCCTTCTCCATTAAGTCCAGTAACTCATACATGGTCACCCCCATCATCTCCGCCGCCTTCCTATATGTTATCCTGTGCTCCCTGAGAAGCTCTAAAGCATTTCTCCTTTTCACCTCTTTAATACCTATAGAAAGCAGTCTTCTAGCCGCCTCCGCCCTATCTATATGTTCAGCCTCTTCAATTTCCTTAATTTCCTTAAAGACCTCGTCTGGAACCCTTGCTGTTATGACCTGCATATCTCATATTGTTTACAATCATATATAAATGTAACTGCAATATGCAATATGCAATATGACCAACTTTTTGAGGGTTTTTGATCTTCTCTTTCTCAACTAAGACATATCTATGATCTTTGTCCCTATTCACTGGGAAACAATAAGGTGATAAAAAGGGTCAAGAATTATGAGTCCGTATTGATCAATTCCTCAAAATCAATTCCTCAAAATCACTCAGATCACAGACAAAGTACCCCTCATCACGAATATCTTCTTTTCTCTCAATGTTTTTAGCTATAATGCCGTAAAGCCTTCTGTCCCCATATTTCACTTGGGTAGATTTTCGTTCTAAATTACTCAGGGTTCTCTTAGCTTCTTTTCTGCTTAAATCGCTCCACTTGCATTCAAAAAAAGCTATTTCCTTGCTCTCTTCATTCAGAGCGATAAGGTCTATCTCCTCGTTTTTGTGCCACCACCTCCCGAGTTTCGAGACCTCGAAATCAAGTTTGTAAGGCAAGATCATAGAAGATACTTCCTCAAAGATGGGGCCCAGGTAGGTATTCATTCCATTTTCTATTTTCTTAAGCACTTCTTTACTCCTGTTCTCCTCTATAAGACTTTTGTTTGGGTAAACGAACCTGAACCAGAATTTATAGTAGTTATCCGTTATCTCATACCTCGTATCTCTTGTTTTTTCCTTTTTGGAGAGGACAGGATATGACTTTTTAACAACCCTAATCTTCGCCAGATTATCCAAGTACTTGGAAACAATACTTTTATCCAGTCCAGTATAATTAACTATCTCTCCATACTTAGTGTAGCCGAACGAGATTGATTTAAGAAGAGAAAAATAGTTTGCAGGCTCTCTAAATTCCTGTTTCAAAAGAAAATCTGCTTCTTCGTACAAAAACCTTCCTCTCTTCAGGAACAAGTCTTCGAGATTTTGGGAGAAAGTTTTGTTCCTATCGAATTGAGCCACATAAAAAGGGATTCCGCCAACACATGAATACACCTTGATCAGTTCATCCAGGCTGTAATTGGGGAGAAACTTACTCGTATCCAGGAATTTTAAGGGCCTGACCTCGAGTTGTGCAGTACGTCTTCCATATAGTGGTGATTTATATCCAAGCAAATCCTCTATCATGGATATGCTCGAACCCACTATGACCAGCATTATACTCGAATTTTTCAGGTATAAGTCCCAGGCTTTCTGAAATGCTGACGGGATGCCTGAGTTATGTTTCACCAGGTAGGGGAACTCGTCAATTATTATTACCGGCTTAGAATCCCCTAAATTCTGCGCTATATATCTGAAAAGTTCTGGCCACCCTTCGACCTCAAGCCTTGCTAGCCATTCATCCTTTAAATATTCCCCAACCCGGCTCTTAAATTCCTCCAGGTTCTCTTTATCTCTTCGCTCTTCTGCCAGGAAATAAATTGATGGCTTGTCAGCAACAAAATTCAGTACCAGTTCTGTTTTTCCAACCCTTCTCCTCCCATAGATTACCACAAACTCGGCCTTTCTGGAACGGTAAATTTCACCAAGCAAGTTAAGTTCCTCTCCTCTGTTAATAAAATGTTGATACATGATTATGCTAATCTAGTTTCAACTATTTATATATTTTTGAGATTAGGGAAAAATC
>JBKHKH010000030.1:0-16487 GCA_046537735.1 Archaeoglobaceae archaeon
CTGGGCTCTCAAAGAGGGTAATGAGGTAGAGGCTTTCTTAATGGGTAGAGGAGTGGAAGCCGAGCACCTGGATACCGATAAGTTCAATGTCACTGAACAGATAAACTCCTTTGTTGATGCTGGTGGTGAATTACTGGCCTGCGGCATTTGCCTGGAAGTACGTAAATCAGAATCTGGAGTGTGCCCAATAGCCACCATGAAAGACATGTATGACGTGGTGATGGGTAATGATAAAGTTTTAACCTTTTAGAGAAGGATAAGTTGGTTGCCAGACGATAAGAAAAGGATAGAAACAAATTAAACTTTTCCTCAGTTCTTGCTCTTACTTCTCTCCTTTGCCCCCCTGATAAATCCAACAAACGGTGGGGAAGGATCATAGGGTCTTGATTTGAACTCCGGATGGAACTGAGTGGCAAAGAAGAACCTGTGTTGCGGATACTCTAGGATCTCCATTCTTCTTCCCCCATCAGAGTAACCGGAGAAGACCAGCCCGTGCTCCTTAAGATCGTTTATAAATTGAGGATTTACTTCATATCTATGCCTGTGCCTCTCCTTTACCGTTTCTTTGCCGTAGAGCTTGTAGGAAATGGTCTCGGGGACTACAGCCAGTTCGATCTCTCCCAGCCTCATCGTTCCCCCCATATTGTCTACATCTTGCTGTTCTGGGAGTATATCGATCACCGAGTGCTCCGTTCTATCGAACTCGCTACTATTGGCATCTGCCCATCCCACGACATTTCTGGCGAATTCGATCACAGCCAGCTGAAACCCAAAACAGATACCCAAGAAAGGAATGTTGTTTTCTCTGGCATATTGAATTGCTTTGATCTTGCCCTCAGCTCCTCTGCCACCAAAACCGCCGGGAACCAGGATCCCGTCCACATCCAGTTCAGTGCCTGATCTCTCGAATTCTTCACTATCGATCCATAATACTTCCACTTTACAGCCGTTGGCGATCCCAGCATGCTTGAAAGCCTCCAGAATGCTCATATAGGAATCCTTGATATCAATATATTTGCCCACAATAGCGATTCTGACCTTATCGGTTATATCCCTCATCTTCTCTACGGTCTCCATCCATTTACCTATTTCCACTTTCTCGGTGAGCTTCAATTTTTTCTTGAGATAATCGTCCAGCTTCTCATTTTTGAACTTCAGAGGAACTTCGTAGATATCCGCCGCATCATCTGCACTGATGACAGCGGCCACAGGAACGTCACAGAACAGAGAGATCTTCTTTTTGGTGGATTCCTTGAGCCTCTCCTTACATCTGCCCACAATAACATCTGGATGGAGGCCCAGACTGCGGAGCTCCTTAACACTGTGCTGGGTGGGCTTGGTCTTCTGCTCGCCGCAGGAATCTATGGGGATGAGGGTAACGTGTATGAGAGCGAACTCATCTTCTCTTTCCTCATTCTGCATTTGTCTAATCGCTTCCAGGAAGGGCATGCTCTCAATGTCACCTACTGTCCCCCCTATCTCCACCAGGCAGACGTCTGCATTTGTCTCCTTGGCGATCCTTCTGATCCAGGTCTTGATCTCATCGGTAACGTGGGGAATGATCTGCACAGTCTGTCCTAAGTAATCTCCTCTCCTCTCTTTTTCTATGACCGATTGATAGACTTTACCGGTAGTGATATTGTGGTCGCCGGTAACTTCCACTCCGATAAAACGTTCATAATGGCCTAAATCAAGGTCTACTTCGGTACCGTCCTTTAAAACGAACACTTCACCGTGCTGGAAGGGATTCATGGTCCCTGCATCGATGTTGATATAGGGATCAACTTTTATGGGAATGACCCGGTAGCCCATGTCCACCAGGAGCCTGCCAGTTGAAGCTGCTGTGATTCCTTTGCCCAATCCACTCATGACACCCCCGGTAACCATTATGAACTTGGGCATGTGATCACCTTAGTTCAGGAGGGAGCATGTTGGGAATTCCCTCTTCGATAGGATATTCAACATTACAATTGCTGCATACCAGTTTACCGGCGATGATTTCTTCTTCATTCTCTTCTTCAACTACTAACTCCAGATCTCCTTTACAAGTGGGACATGCGAGAATATCAAGCAAATCTCTTTTCATAGAACATCGTAAGGAGACCAATTTATTAGCTTTTCTCTCTAACAGTAGAAATTTTTGGCAATATAAAATAAAGAATGGGGTTAGATTTGATCTAAGCTGTAATTAAGTTATTATCTTTTCGTTTCTCAAGTCTATGATATGGGTGAGGTCGGGTCCGGTGGATATGAGGGTTACGGGTACCCCTGCATCGTCTTCCACTCTCTCCACAAACTCTTTAGCTTTACCAGTCAACTCTTTCCACTCTCTGGCACCGTAACACTTGTGGTCAAGTTTGTCAATACAGGTTAGGGCCACCTGAGTAGCACCATTAACCACTGCAGAGTATCTGGCGAACTCACCGTCCCACTTACCGATCCTTCTTCTCCTGCCTGTTACCGTGCCGTACTCCTCGATCCCCAGCTTATCTGCTTCTTCTTGGGACATCTCTGTGGGGAACGGACCGCTGCCCACTCTGGTGGGGAAGGTCTTGAACACCACGATGACATCATCGATCTTGGTGGGACCAACTCCCACGTCGGCAGCCATGGTGGAAGCTGTGGTATCCTTGGAGGTCACATAGGGATAAGTGCCGTAAGATAGGCTCAGACCGAATCCCTGAGTCCCCTCTATAAGCACCATCTCGTCTTTATCCAGCAACTCGTTTACTTCCTGTGGGACGTCGGTAATGAAGGCGCTCAACTCCTCTATGTCTTTGGCCTGTTTGGCCACTCGCATGACCCTGTCCCTGTTGGCAGGACCGCAACCGGTACCGGTGCTGCCGATAGTGGTTTTAAGGTGCTCATCTCCTCTGTCTTCTTTGATGTGCTCTTCGGAGATTATGGAGCATCTCTTGTCCACTCTGGCCCTGTCGGAAATGCCCAACCTCTCTACTTCCTGGAGGAACACGTTGGGGTCCACCAGAACTCCCGCCCCCACAAACAGTTTGGCATCTTCATAGACGAAGCCCGAGGGAACCATTCTAACTCCATATTTCTCCCCTTTGAATTCTACGGTATGACCGGCGTTAGGACCTACGCCGCCTCTGGCAATGATCTTCGGTTCTTCAGTAAAAGCGATATGGGAGACGATCTTACCTTTACCCTCATCTCCCCAAAAACCACCAACAATTATTGTCGCAGGCATAACAATTAGCGCTTAAAACCCCGGTATTTAAGGTTGATGAATTTTCTTTTTTGTATGATGGCATTAATAAAAATAGAGATTAAGCGAAATATGGTTAAAAAGTATTCATTGTCTCTACCACGGCTTCCGCGAACTCCTTTGTACCTACTTTTGTTCCACCCATGTGGCGGTGAATGTCGTAGGTGACGAGTCCCTGCTTAATAGTATTCTCTACTGCCTTCTTTATGAGATCACTACCTTCATTCCACCCCATGAACTCGAACATGCGAGCGCCAGTGAGTATTTCTGCGGTGGGATTTGCTTTATTCTGGCCCTCGTATTTGGGGGCAGAGCCGTGAACGGGCTCGAAAACACCCATATCTTCTCTTATATTCGATCCGGGAGCAATACCCAGACCACCCACCATCGCTGCTGCTGAATCGCTGATGTAGTCACCGTTGAGGTTGGGAAGAGCCAGCACATCGTACTCGGGAGTCCTGGTGAGCAACTGCTGGAGCATGTTGTCCGCAATCCTGTCCTTGATCACCACCCTGTTACCGGGGTCTCCACCGTGTTTCTCCCACATCTCATCCTCAGTAATAATATGATCACCGAATTCTTTCTCGGCTACCTCATAGCCCCAGTCCCTGAAGGCTCCCTCCGTGAATTTCATGATGTTGCCCTTGTGGACCAGGGTCACGCTCTTTCTCTTATTTTCGATGGCATATCGAATTGCCTGCCTGACCAGCCTCTTGGTAGCGAATTCGCTGATGGGCTTGATGCCTATACCGGAATCCTCCCTAATGTTCTGACCGAACTCTTGAGATATGAACTTGATGAGCTTCAGAGCCTCTTCACTTCCCATCTGCCACTCTATACCGGCATAGACGTCTTCAGTGCTTTCCCTGAATATGGTCAGGTCGACATTTTCCGGATTCTTGACGGGACTGGGCACTCCTTGCAAGTAGTAAATGGGCCTAACGTTGGCGTAGAGGTCGAGTATCTGCCTGATGGCAACGTTCAGACTCCTGAAACCCTTCCCCACTGGAGTGGTCAATGGTCCCTTAATGGCTACCCTGAACTCCCGGACAGCGTTAAGGGTATCTTCCGGTAAATACACTCCGTAGAGGTTGTTTGCATCTTCACCGGCGTAGGTTTCCAGCCAGTTGATCTCTTTGCCGATCTTGGATGCTGCAGCATCAAGCGCTTTCAAGGCTGCAGGAACAACATCTTTTCCTATGCCATCTCCCTTTATGAAGGGTATTACGGGGTTATCAGGTACTATGAGCTTACCATCTTTGTATTCTATTCTCTCTCCTGTTTCTGGTGGCCTTATTCTTTCATAGTCAAACATCATAAACTGCAGACTTAATGGGGGATTTTAAAATTTTGTATTGCACTGGATAATGCTCATCTTGAAGAATAGACTTTCTCTATTTCGCTCAGGAAGAACACAGAAGAGGCTATGAGGGTGATCTCCAGCCATCCCACTGGTGGCAATGGTGATAGCTGTAAAATAGAGTTAAGTGGGAATAAATAAACTGCAGCGAGCTGCAGAAGGATAGTAAGAGCGATACCGGGAATTATCACCTTATTTCTCAATTTCAGGATCTGTAGAAAACTCATGTTCAGACTGCGGGAGGTGAGGAGGTAAAATATCTCAAAGAATACGATGACGTTCATGGTAGCGGTTCTGGCCATCCCTAAATCTTCATACCTGAAGAAAAATGCGTATGCGCTGATGGCCATGAGAGCGGAGACCCAGAAGATCCTGAAACCGATGCTCCTGGTTACTAGCCCACCCTTTGTGGGTTTGGCCCTCAGCAATTTGGGCTCTTTCTGCTCGAAGACAAGAGTTGTGCCCAGAAGAACAGCCGTCACCGTGTTTATCCACAGGATGTGAACAGGAAGTATGGGCAGGGTCAAACCAATGAGGAATGCCGCCAGAATTATGCTTGCCTCTCCACCGTTGGTGGGCAATGTCCAGGCGATTACCTTCTGTATCTTTCTGAACACGTTACGCCCCTCTTCTATGGAGTCCACAATGGTAGCGAAATTATCGTCAAGGATAATGGTCTCCGAAGCTTCTTTGGCCACTTCGGTTCCGGAGCCCATGGCCACTCCAATATCAGCAGCCTTTAACGCGGGGGCATCGTTAACCCCATCCCCGGTAACCGCCACCACCTCTCCGTTGGCCTGCAAAGCCTTGACTATGCGGTGCTTCTGCTGGGGAAGGGTTCTGGCAAAAATTCCCGTGGATTGGAGAGCTTTGGTGAGCTCCTCGTCGCTCATCCTTTCCAGCTCTTCTCCGGTTATATCATAACCTTCAATACCCAACTGTTGTGCTATGGCCAGAGCGGTGCTGGGATGATCGCCAGTGATCATTATGACCCTAACCCCTGCCCTTTTGCAGTTCTTGATGGCCTCAAAAACCCCTTCTCTGGGAGGATCTATCATGCACTGGAAGCCCAGAAAGACCATCTCCTCCAGCTGATCCCCGATCTTACCAAAATTTGCTTTTAGGGATTTACTGGCAAAACCGAGGATTCTATAACCCTCTTGAGCATACCCGGCAGCAACATTAGAGTAGTATTCTACATCAATCTCTTCAATACTGCCGTTGTTCAAGACGTATCTGCACATGGAGAGGACTTTCTCGGGCGAACCCTTAACATACAATTTTGCATCACTGTTGTGAGAAATAGCGGTGGCCATGAACCTCTGACCGGGATCAAAAGGAATCTCGTCAACCACATTGAACTCTTCTTCGATGTCTGCGTGTGAAGCCGACTCCAGCAAGGCTACTTCGGTGGGATCACCGCTAACCACGTATTCTCCTTCCAATACCTTATAAACCGCTTTATTGCAGATGTACCCTGCTCTCAAGATCTCTAGATGGTCCTGCCCCTTGAGCTCATCCATCTGGTATTCTTTCTCTTCAGTAAATACCTTGACCACCTTTATCTTGTTCTGAGTAAGTGTACCAGTCTTATCCGTGCAGATGGTGGTGACGCTCCCCAGGGTCTCCACAGCAGGAAGTCTCCTGATCACTGCTTTTTTGGAAGCCATGTCCCTCACTCCCGAGGCCAGTGTCATGGTTATCAGTGCAGGCAGGCTCTCAGGTACGGCAGCGACCATGAGAGCCACAGACGCCAGAAAAGCGAAAACCAGCTCGTATCCCCTGTATATCCCTATAGCAAAGTTGATTGCTGAAATGAAGATGATGGCGATAAGAAGGAATAGGCCCAGTTTTCTCACTCTCTTCAGTAAGGGGGTCTCGACCTTCCCCTCTTGCTTTACGGTCTCAGTTATCTTTCCCAGCTGAGATTTCTCTCCTGTAGCCACTACAACTGCTTTCCCGTCGCCTGTAGTAATCAGGGTACCGGCAAAGATCATATTGTTCTTATTTACGCTCTCCTCAGGAATGGGATCGGAAAACTTGTTCACAGGAACTGATTCACCGGTAAGCAATGACTCATCCACCCGCACTGACTTGGAATGGAAAACCCTTGCATCCGCAGGGACTTTCATTCCCGCTTCCAGGGTAATAACATCTCCAGGAACAAGCTCTTTAGCGGGTATAACAATGGGATTCTTTCTTATGACACTTGTTTTTATCTCTACTATCTTCTTCAGCTCTTTTATGGTCTCTTCTGCACTTCTCTCCTGCAGGAAACCGATGGTGGCGTTGACCATGACCACAGCAAATATTATGGCAGAATCGATGTAATCCTGGAGGAATATGGTTATGGCACCGGCACCGAGGAGGATGTATATTAGAGGGTCATGGAAGTGGCGAAGAAATTTGAATAATGGGCCAGCTCTCCTCTCCTCCGGTATAACATTGTATCCGAATGCCTCCAGCCTTTTGTCTGCCTCTGCCGTGCTTAATCCCTGAGGTGAGCTATCCAGATACTTAAATACTTCTTCAGAGGATAAACTATGCCAATCGCTTTTAGAGGCGGACATAGCCCAGAACTCCTTCTCTCAAAAACGGTCCAAGCACATGGAACAGCACATTACCCCCGTTTCGCCATCTCTTATCCAGCACTACAACCCCGAAACTAATGGAATGGAATGTCCAATTTGTTAATAAATCTTTTCTGAAGCATGGTATGCAACAGCTCCCTTGAGTATATAATGGAAATAGAGTCGTCTCAATGGAGATTGCAGTTATAAAGTATATGTATGTTAAGTATGGAGAAAATTAAGTAAAAGGATCAATTCAATTGTAGGATTAAATTAGATTAGATAGGATAATTACTTACCTCTTCTCTCCTTGGATTTTCCTCTCAGTCCCTTGTAACCGCATTTCCTGCACCTGAGAGCCTTTCTCGGGTTCCTTGCATTGCATTTCATGCATATCTGGACACTGAACAATCTTGCTTCGGCTTCTGGAAATCTTGCCATTGAATTCACCTCGAACTCGATCAATTATGGGTAGTTAATGCCTGCTGAGTGAAATGTATATAAGTGTTGTGCAGTGCATTGTGTAGCAATTAAAGAAGATGATGGGGACTTCTTCCTTGAAGACATGGTCACATTCTGCTTCTTCCACTTTTACACCACTCTTAAGGTATATCTACTTCTGGGATAAACCCACACGTGTGAATGCCTCAACACTCCAGCACCTCGTGAGAGATTGTAGATTTGATATTTGCCAGGATAGCTTTAATCCATATAACTACGTTTATCCTGCTAAAGGCGGTAATAGGTGTATCAGATTATTCAAGATTTTGTTATCCAGTAACTGCCGATTTGATTGCTCTTACTGTCCCAATGGACGTTGCAGAGGGAGGTCGATCACTCCAGAAGAGTTGGCAAAGGCTTTCTTCATGCTGAGGGGAAAGGGTAAGGTAAAGGGGGCTTTTATCAGCTCCGCTATTGATGGTGACTCCCAAAAAGTTATGGACGACATCTTGAGGGCTGGAGAGCTAATCAGGGAGAGGTTCAAGGGTTATCTCCACCTGAAGATCATGCCGGGAGCGAATAAGGATCAGATCAGGAGGGCTCTGGAGCTGGCAAGCAGGGTGAGCATCAATGCGGAGACCACCTCCAACTCCCGGATGAGAGAGCTAAGCTCGGTTAAGGATTTGAACAACGACATAATGCGAAGAGAGAGGTGGATATGGAAAGAGGTCAAGAAATGGAACCGGGGTGCCGAGGATGTCGGGCGAGAAAGCCAAGTTAAAGGCCAAATGAAAAGCCATACCACGCAGTTGATAGCTGGAGTAGGAGAGAGTGATGAAGAAGTTATCGATGCCATGGAAACCCATTACCGTAAATTCGAGGTGGCCAGAATGTATATGTCCCCTTTCAGACCCGTTGAGGATACGCCCATGGTGGGAAAGGAACCTGAGGACAAGAAAAGGGTCGCTAACCTTTATCGGGCTGATGCGCTGGTCAGGATCTACGGATATGACATCAAGCACTTGAAAGAGATCCTGGAAGAAGGAACCCTACCTCACAGGGACCCCAAAGAGCTGATCGCCCAGCGTTTATGTGAATCACAAAAGCTGGAGCCCATACAGATACCCGGTGTCGGTAAAAAGGGTGCTGAGCTGCTGGAGGAAGGGTACACCTTTGACGACTTGAAGAAGATGGGCTATAGTATGAGGAAAGCTGCACCCTATCTGCCATCGCAATCCAGGTTGAACGAGTTTGTTTGAGTTCAATCACTTGTCATAAAAGCTTCTGTGAAGAAGTTTGCTGGGAAGATCACCGAGAACTTTTTTCCTGAACTCAAATCTCTCCCTTTCAGAACCCTCATAGTAAAGCAGAGGTCCACATCGGATTCTGCTCGTTGTGAACCCTCAGCTACTGATCCATAAAGGACAATGAACTTGATCCTGTCTCCACCCATTTTCAGGATATGGTCGATTTTCTCCAGATCCTCCATGAATTTCAATTGACGGTAAAAATTTAATCTTTTCATATTTGCCATCTCTGGAGTTGATAGGTTCTTGGCAAAAAATTAATCAGAGAATGCTAACAGGGCATCATCCAGAAGTGATTGATCTTTCAAATAAATAAAAAAGAAAAAAAGAAGAATTTAACAGTCACGTATAGACCTCGCTTATGTTCAGATTTATCTCTTCAACCACATTTGTTGCATCCGAATATGTTGAACGGTTCTCTTTGGTGACCGGCAGTTCCAGTGTATTTTGTGCGTATATTACTGCATCCCGAACGTTCTCAAGTCCCAATCGGTCTGCAATATCTGATTCTATCATTGTACCAGCGTTGATTTCCCGGTAGGCAAGATTGTAATACACTGTGAGAAGTTGCATCTTCAGGATCTTTGGCTGGTTACCGCCCGGAGATAATGCATCCCCCATCTCGGAATAGGATAGCTGTCCGTCTCCATTTGTATCGTATCTGTCGTCGGTCGCCTGTATCATTGCCAGGATCTCATCAGTCCATGTATCCTCATGGTTCCTAACAAAACCCATTGATACCGGCTCCTGCCCTGCTGGTATTTCAGTAATGTTAGTGGTCGTATTTGCGAGTACTTCAGGGTAGGTGTTCCCGTTGGCATCCGTAAAGTTGAGAACAGCATTATTGGTAATGGTCTCGTTGGGTAGAACTATCAGGCTCGGTCTGGCAGTATACTCAATTGTATGGGTACCATTTGGTGAAACGGTACCGAGATACCAGGATAGGGTTGTTGTCCCATCTGCATTATACTCTACAATGTCCGGATGTGGTCCTACCCCCTTATCGAGTGCCATACTGTAATAGACATTTGCTGGTAGTGTATCGGTCAAGGTGACATTCTCAGCTTCGGCAGTACCGGTGTTCTCGTATGTGATATTGTAATATATTGCTTCTCCTGCATTTACAGTATAGTTAGCGCTCTTGTTCAACTCCATTTCTGGGTAAAGTATCTCTGTGGCCTGACTGTCCAAAACTGAGGCAACAGGATTACCAAGTATGTTCTGACCGTTTACTGTCACGTTGTTGGTCACTGAACTACTTGCAGGCGGGTAATCTATCGTTCCGTTGATGGTCAGTACTTCTGAAACTCCTGCAGGGATGAGATCTACGTTCCACACCAGTTTCCTGCTTCCATCCGGGCTTACGGTATTCACATCTGGAGCTATACTCGAGCTGTCGTATGTAATACCTGCTGGCCAGCTATCGCTCATAATAACGTTCCTTGCTGGTCCAGATCCGGTGTTGGTCACGTTTACGGTATAGGTTACGGTATCCCCTGGAATACCCGACCCAGTCCCTGATTTGTTGACTGAAAGCGATGCGTTGCCGTATAGAGCAATTGCGTTGACCCTCATATCTTCTGTATTGTCCTCGCCCTCATGGAACATGTGGATGTTGTCATCAACATGGGGGGAGCTGCGCCAGTTGTAGCGAATATTGGCCCAATCATTGTAACCATCCAAAACCTCGTTCGACGGAGAACCTCCGCATGAGAAGGCTGCCAGGTTGTTGATATTGTTGTTGGTGACGTTGGCACCTGATTCTCCACCTATGCCATCATTATCCCAGTCAATGGGAACGTTTCCGGCGGTGTTCGCATTGGGACCAATGGCTACCCCTCCAGCAGAAAATATCATCTGGTCATTTCCATCTCCAAGAGTGTTAGCTTCATTCAGGTTGGATTCGTCCAGAGACGGCAAAGCTTGACCTGAGTAGTCCAGTCTGAATCCGGGCGCGATGCCCGTTAGAGAGTGGGCGTAGCTCATGATGCTGAAGTAGTTGGGCTTGCAGTTGGGAGTGTTCACATCTCCTCCGTGTCTCAGTCCCAGGTTGTGCCCGAGCTCGTGCATGAAGGTTGCGGCCTGCACCACCTGACCATTGTTGCCACCTCCAACCCAGAAGTCATTGCCCCATATCTCTGCTCTTCCAGCACCCTCATGTTTGAACAGAGCGTAATGGAATACGCGAGAACGCTCCGAAGCGAAATTCGCCGCCTTGACTGCTTCAAAGCTGTTAACGGCAAAGAAATCAACATTTGTAGTCTCTGCAATGGCCCCTCCGCCACCCATAGCCCCAAGATCCAGATGAAGATTGATCCCCGTTGTACCATCCGGGTTATCCACTGGAGCGTTGGCAAAGGCAGTTATGACCTCATCCAGATTGGTGCCCGTGGGAGCTGAACCAGCGACTGCAACAGGTGCATGGTCATGTCCTCCAGGACCGGGAACGGCCATCCAGTCCACCTCAACGTAGATATCCTTGTGGTTCACATCCGGCCTGTTCGCTTCCGGAAAAGCACTAAAGTTCAGGTCCCCTTCATCCAGAACACCGTTATCGTTCATGTCCACATATCCGTTGGTTTCCCAATGGTCCAGCAATCCATCACCGTCAGTATCCGATTGAACTTCTACCATTCTCCCGTATACATCCTGGGAGAGTAAGCGATCATCATCGACAGCTGAGCGGGCGTCACGCCAGGCGATGAGCACTTCGCTGGTGGCACTCACTCCAGCTCCCGGACCTACAATTGTAGAACCATAGATAGCCACAGATGGTCCTTTGTTCTCTGTGGTATCTGTAGCTACTTGCTCCTTAACTCCTACTGGGACTCCCGTAACGTTCAGCTTTACGAATTCCACGTTATTCCTGTTACCGATACTGGGTCCCGTGGTGAGTGGGATGACGTAGCTTCCGGTATCCTTGTTGATCGCGGGCTCATTGAACTCTTCCTGAGCTCCTGTCACTGCCACATCGATGACCCCACCTGTCAGCGCACCTGCTGGAGATACCCGCTGAGCATAGACATTTGAAGGTGAGAAGACGTTTGAGGCATAATTCCAGATGACCAGGTACTCCTGGGCCTCAGGGTGATATATAACCCCAGGAGCGTATTCCGCTCCACTCTGGCTGGATATCTGGAAGCTCGTTCCCACCGTATTTCCATCAGTATCTACGAAACGCCCCCAGATGTCGCTCTCATTGTCAGACGGGATACCCTTATCATCGGTCCACACCACCAGGTAGTGGTCGTTGACCGGGTCGAAAGCAACAGAAGGTGCTGAACCCTCTGGGGTCGTAGATATCAGGAAGTTACTACCTATCAGGTCTCCTGGACTAGCCGTCATGGAAGTAGTTGCTCCCCAGATAATCTGTCCGTAAATATCTGAGCCAGAACCAGTATCTCTTTCCCATACCACTAGGAACCTCCCGTTTCCAGTATGTACGCTTCCCCCGCTAATGACCTGTATCTGCCCGTAGCTGAGCGCTGGGAACAATTCCTGGTCACCAGTACTTGCTATCTTGAAGTTTGAGCCCTGTTTGGTGTTTCCGGCAGGTGATATCAATTGCCCCCAGATATCATTACTGCCGGAACGATCATCCATCCAGACAACCAGGCTCATCTGCTGTGCAGGAATGAGAGTGTTATCAATATGGGCGACCTGGGGGAAATCTTTGCTATCCCCACCCTCTGATATCAAAAAGTCTCCTCCTGCCAAACTGTTGTCCAGATTTACGAGCTGCCCTCGAATTTCATCATTTCCTGAGTGGGTTTCCATCCCACTGGAAACGCTGTGACCTGGGTGTTCGCTCCACACCACCAGGAACTGGCCTGTTGCGGCATGCCATGTTCCATCGAGGGTTCTCATTTGCCTTTCTGAGTCCTCTGATACTACAAATTCCGGTCCGAGGACAGCGCACACGCTGCTCAAAGACCAAAGAATTACTGAAACTACAAAGAGTACTCTAATAGTTTTCATAAAATACTTCGATCCACCACGCCTTACCATAATCCCTCCTTAAATTAACCGCTTTTTCAGGTCTGCACGATTGTACAAAAAATAGTCCTGTATCGCTGGATAGTAATGTCAAGTATAAAACCACTTTGTATAAATTTTTATTATTTATTATGAACTTATTAAATATTAAATTGAAGTTGTTGGTAGAGTCTCTTAAAGCAGGCTTAAGGTGTACGTTGGCATTTTTCGGGTGAGTTCCACGTAAACTTAACTTTTGAAATATCAGTAGTTCATCGAGCTCTCGAGTCCGACTTTCCTCTTTAATTGTCCAGCTATACTTGAAGAGGTAAATTAAAATATCACATTTTCCAGCTAAGGATAGACCAAGAGCAAATTGCTTGACAAGACTTTGGTAGTTGATTAATTGGTAACGG
This sequence comes from Archaeoglobaceae archaeon, assembly GCA_046537735.1. Taxonomy (GTDB): domain Archaea; phylum Halobacteriota; class Archaeoglobi; order Archaeoglobales; family Archaeoglobaceae; genus JdFR-22. The sequence continues at coordinate 13,296 of JBKHKH010000030.1, forward strand.
GTGATAATTTGAAGAGATACAGGATAGCGGTGATACCGGGAGATGGTATAGGCCCGGAGATAATTGATGAGGGTAAGAAGGTACTTGACGCTGTGAGTGAGAAGGAGAACTTTGAGATCGAGTGGGTAGAGTATCCTTTTGGTGCTGACCATTATCTGGAGACCAATGAGCTCCTCAACGAGGACAGCCTCAAGGAAATGGAGAAGATGGACTCCATATATCTGGGAGCTCTCGGAGATCCAAGACTGGAGCCCGGTGTCCTGGAGAAGGGCATACTTTTGGCTTTAAGATTTCATTTTGACCAGTACATCAATCTTAGACCGATTAAGTTGCTGGAAGGAGTGAATTGCCCCCTGAAGGATAAGACAGCAAAGGATGTGGACTTTGTAGTGGTAAGGGAGAACACTGAAGACTTCTACGTTGGTATCGGGAACAGAGTAAAGGAAGGAACTGCGAGACAGGAGCTGGAGGTCCTGAGAAGTATATACAATGTAAAATTTGGTCTGGATATCGAACTGGAGGGAAGCGAGATAGCCTATCAGATCGGAGTTCTCAGTCAGAAGGGCTCTGAAAGGGCTATAAGATACGCCTTCGAGCTTGCCAAGAGGAGAGGAGATAATAAGGTGACTGCAGTGGATAAGGCCAATGTCCTGAGCTACGTTTACAACTTCTGGAGGAGCATTGTAGAGGAAGTGAGCAAAGAATACCCCGGGATCGACCACGAGTTCAATTACGTTGACGCCATAACCATGTGGATGGTCAAGGACCCCAACTGGTATCAGACCATAGTCACCCCCAATATGTTCGGAGACATCATCACCGACCTGGGTGCCATGATCCAGGGTGGTCTGGGATTTGCTCCCGGAGGGAATATCAACCCGGATGGAGTGTCCATGTTCGAGCCCATCCATGGTTCCGCACCCAAGTACAAGGGCATGAATACTGCAAACCCCATAGCCACCATATGGGCTGGAGGACTGCTACTGGACGAGATCGGGGAAGTAAAGGCTGGCGCCGATGTCGTAAAGGCCATAGAAGAAGTGGTGAGAAAAGGAGAAGTCAGGACCAGAGATCTGGGCGGCAGCGCCAAAACATCTCAGATGGGAGACGCCATAGCCAGAGAAATCAAAAACCTGGACTAAAACAGGTAATTATATAGTTAGAATCGGATTGATCGGTTAATCAGGTTATTTGAATTCACCGAAGTTGGCGATTATGTTGGGAATGGTCTGGCAGTCGGACCAGCACCTGGCACATTTTTTGGTGTTCTCCCTTATCTTTTTACCTCTGTCGCCGGTCCACAATTGAGAGAGTTCTCCATTACCCTCGCCTTCTCTGTAGAGACAGGGATGAAATTTCCCTTGTGGGTCAATGAACACGGAGTTAACGAATGCAAAGCAGTTGACGGTCACATCGCTGGCGATATTTTCCTGGAAGTAGTTTCCCCCCACTTTTTTCACTATGGGCCTTATTTCGTCCTTGAGACCGTTCGCCTTCAAGTCCACGTTCCTGTACAGCTTATCGATGTGCATAACCCTGAAACCCACATAAGTACTCCTCTCTCTGGCGAACTCAACTACCTTGGGGAGGTCTCTATAGTTCCAGGGTGTTATGGTAAAGCTGAACCTGTAAAGGACTTTTTTGGATTGTTTGAGCTCCTCCAGATAGTCTATGGTCTTCATTACTTCCTCATAGCACTCTTTACCCCGCACGTAGTTATGGGTCTCTCCGATACCGTCTAAAGCAACAGAGAATATGAGATCATCCCTCACATCCAGACAAGAATCAACTACTTTTTTGATCCTCTTAAATGGGTATCCGTTGGTGTTGATGGCTATTTTAGCTTCAGGAGCCAGCGTGGATATAATCTCAATTATCTGGGGCAGCTGTGTGTGTAGGGTGGGCTCCCCACCGGTTATCTTTATCAGCTTGGTCTTTCTGAAGAGCTCATCAGAAAAGATCTTTTCGACCTTCTCTACAGGTATTTCCACATCACTTTTCTCTTTCCAGATGTTGCACATCCTACACGCTGAGTTACACTTCCAGGTTATGGCAAAATTGACGATGTGAGGGTAATTACCTTTTGAAAAACCCCTTAAAGCCTTTAACCTAACTGAATTTAATTTGCTGCAGGGCAAAAAGGAATACTCTCCGTACTTTATCCACTTCTGTTCATTATACATTTTTAGTAACTAATAATTTTGGTGTCAATTTACTTAAATTTATCTTGGCACTCATCACCTCCCCTTAAGTTCTGATTCTACTCCGACACACTTAAGTATTATTTTGAGATACAACCTCTATGAGGTATCCGGTGGTCGCTGGTCAGTTTTACCCCTCAGACCCGGATTCACTGAGAACAATGCTATCAGAGTTTAGCAAACTGGCTCCAAACCCATCAGTGGTAGCCTGTGTGTCTCCCCACGCTGGTTATATGTTCTCGGGTAAGACTGCGGGAATGGTCCACTCTCTTCTTTCTGAAGCGGAGACTTACGTTATCGTGGGTCCAAATCATTCAGGCTTTGGATCAGCAGTAGCTATCTCCATGGATACCTGGGTTACCCCATTGGGAGAAGTAGAAATAGATAAGGAATTTGTTGAGGCCATATCTGAAAAGATTATGGATGTCGACGAGACGGCACATAGATATGAGCACTCTCTGGAGGTTCAGGTGCCTTTCCTGCAGTATCTTCATGACGATTTCAAGATAGTCCCCATCTGTCTGGGAATGCAGGATGAAGAAACGGTAAAGGAGGTAACTGCAGAAATTGCGCAGGCCGAAAAGAAAACAGGGAGAAAAATTGCCATTGTCGCCTCAAGTGATATGCATCACTTCCTTCCTGAAAGAGACTGCAGGGAGAGGGATAATAAGGTAATTGAAGCTGTTCTATCCATGAATATGTCCAGATACTTTACAACCATATACGAGCTTCAGGCCAGTGTCTGTGGTTATGGAGCTATTGGAGTGGCTATGGAATACGCTAACCGCATGGGTGGTGATGCTGAGTTAGTAGATTACTCCACCAGCGGCGAGCTTGCAGGAAAAGAGAGTGTGGTGGGTTATGCTGGAATATCCTTTAAAGTCTGATCGATCCTTATTATTAAAATTAACATATTAAAAATAGATTTAAAATAAATTGGCCCGGAAAAATACATGGACAGTAAGTTAAAGATACTCCTTGTCATGTCAGT
>JBKHKH010000031.1:0-16441 GCA_046537735.1 Archaeoglobaceae archaeon
CTCACTGCAATTAAGATGGGGTGATATTTGTTTTAATAAGCCCTTCAGTGATATGTACGGTACAACCTGCTACTTTTAAGCTTTTTTTTGAGGCTTATCTTACCGAATTCGCTGTTTATTTTTTCTGTTACTGTTTTTATGTCGAAATCGTGATCTACTAATAGGCTGGACAAGAATCGTAATTTTCAATTTTATTAACCTATTCAGGAATCTATGGTTAATAGTACAGTAAAAAAAGGAGAATTTAAGCTTATTTTAGCTGTTTCATTCCCTGAGCTTCTACGGGACAGATGGGGAGAACAGTCCTCTTGTACAGGTCGTTGAGAACTATCGCTGCTGCAGTGTACATGGCTGAGAGCCCGCAGATGATCCCTTCTGCTCCGGCGAGGGCAAGCACAGCCTTAATCCCGGTCCATTCTGCTACCGCCAGCAACCAGAATAAGACGAACAAGGTGCCGAAAACGACCTGTAGAGCCTTGCTTTCTCTGAAGGTTCCGATGAACATCCAGAAAGTGAACAGACCCCACATAAAGAGATACCACCCAAAAGCAAAGCTAGTATATGTGAATGATGCATTAAGAAAATCCATCTGGGGTATCATTACCAAAGCAACCAGAGAAAGCCAGAACAGGCCGTAAGATGTGAATGCAGTGGTTGCAAAGGTATTCTGATTTCTGTATTCCATTATTCCTGCGATCACCTGAGCAAGACCCCCATAAAATATGCCCATGGCCAATATCATGCTTCCCAAAGGGAAAAGAGGTTCAGGAGAGTTCATCCCTAATCCCTCAACAAGATTATGTATGTTCAGCAATACGGTAGTCATACCGAATCCCGTAAGCCCCAGGGCAGCAGGATTACCTAGTTTCTCCATTTTTACCTCTCCTTATCATCTTTTGATTTGATTTCTTGCTATCCACACTTTCTGCTATATATAATTTACATAATTTTCAAAAATATCTGCTAAATCCGAATAGTTTAACTGGTGGTAAACCTCGATGGGGCTTGAAGCTGAAGGAGAAAAAGGTTTTATTATTTCTATCTAAATGGGATATATGAAGGCAGTTTGGAAAGGATCCATATCATTCGGGCTGGTCAACGTTCCCGTCAAGATGTATACGGCTACTTCCACCAGGGAACTATCATTCAATATGCTTCACTCTAAGGATAAGGGAAGAATACATTACCGGAAATTCTGCTCCAAGTGCGGTCAAGAGGTCTCCAAAGATGAGATTGTGAAGGGGTACCCCATCTCCAAAAATGAATACGTTGTTCTTACGGACGAGGATTTCGCCAAAGTCCCTATAAAATCCCTCAAGACCATTGAGATCAAGCAGTTCTTTGACCCCGGTGAGCTGAATGTTATATATTACAACAACTTCTACTATCTTGCCCCCGAAAAAGGAGGAGAGAAACCCTATTACATTTTAAAGGAGGCTATGATGTCTACCAACAGCATGGGGATAGGTAAATTGAGTTTCAGGAATAGAGAGCATCTCATAGGTCTCAAAAGCTTGGATGGAGGACTATTGCTGGCTCAACTCTATTATATCGATGAGGTGCGCAGTCCAGAAGAAGTGCCTGGCTGGAATCCTTCTGTAGATGTGAGTGAGGAGGAGATGGACCTTGCCGTCCAGCTAATCAACCACATGAAGAAGCCTCTAAAGCTGGAGGACTACAATGACGAGTACAAGGAGGCTTTGATGGAGCTTATAGAGGCAAAACTCTCCGGGAAAGAAGTTACGGTATCTGGAGAGGTATCTGAAGCCGAATCCCTCGTTGATGCTTTAAGGTCCAGTCTGGAGAAAGCCGAAGAATCAGAATCGTAGAGCAGGATATACATGAGCTGGTTCGATACAGAGATAGCACCGATGCTGGCCATCAAGGGAGAGCCCTTCGACAGCAGTGACCATGTTTTTGAGCCCAAATGGGATGGGACCAGATGTCTCGCCTTTATCGACATAAAAAATCAAAGAATAAAGCTGCAGAACAGGAGATTCAATGATATTACTCATCGTTATCCTGAGCTGGAGCTCACCGATTTCGTTAAAGAGAATGCCATAATCGATGGAGAGATCATAGTTCTAGAGGATAGAAAACCTTCATTTAAGTTATTACAGGAGCGAGAGCAAGTTGATAATAAATTCAAGATCAATATTCTGTCCAAAGTCTATCCTGCCATTTATTTTGTGTTCGATGTGCTTTACACCGAGAGCAGGGGCTGGGTAACCAGTTTACCTCTAACGGAGAGAAAAGAAATTCTGCAGAAAATAACCAGCAAGACTTCCCACATAATGCTTTCAGAGCATATCGAGAGAAAGGGCAAGCATTTTTACCAGGTTTCAGTTGATGCCGGACTGGAAGGCATTATAGGTAAAAAGAAGAGCAGTCTCTACCAGATGGGCAAAAGAAGCAGCTCATGGATAAAAATGAAGAAAAGGAATACCGCCGACTGTATAATTGCGGGCTGGCTGGAGGGCGAGGGAGGAAGGAGAGAGTATTTTGCTTCATTCATCCTGGCACTGCTGGACAACAAAGGGAATTACATCCACATAGGCAGAGTTGGTACAGGATTCAGCAACGAGTTTCTGAAAGAATTCACTCCCAGATTAAAAGAGGTAGAGGTCAAACAGCCAGTAAAACCCCATCTAAAATTGAACGTTAAAAGGGAGATTCACTGGGTCAAACCTCATTACGTCTGTGAAGTAGAATTTCTGGAGGTAACTCCTGATAAAAAGCTGAGGGCTCCTGTCTTTCTTAGAATAAGAACTGATAAACCGGTTGAGGAATGCACACTGGACCAAATTGATCAATGACAGGGATGTGTTTCGTTGTCAACTCTCCTTTTTCGCAGCCAGTTAATGCTGGGAAAATCTAGCTGTGAACTTCACAATCCTTTTTATACTTTAATTATAATTAGTGTGTTATGAGCATAGAGAATCCGGGAGCGATAGAAGGATTTTTTATAGATTTAACGAATAATAGACTGGCATCTCCATTATACAAAAAATATGTTGATTCCCTCCATTTTAAAGGCGATGAAAGGTTACTGGATTTCGGCTGTGGTGGAGGTACATTGACCGGACATGTAGCGAGGAAACTGGAAAATGGACAGGTAATTGGAGTTGATACCTCCGAATACTGGATCGAGAAGGCCAGAAAAAGATTGAAGGGTCTCCATAATGTGGAGCTGAAACAGGGAAATATAATTGATATGGATATCAACAATTTTGATGTCATTTTTATCCATTTTGTTCTGCACGAAATAGAAGGGGGTGGAAAACAAAGACTGGCCACAGCAAAATCACTGGCAGAGAAGCTGAAACCTGAAGGAAAAATAATAATACGGGAGCCCACCAAAGCAAGCCACGGCATGTCCTCCAGCGAGATCACGGCCCTGATGAATAAAGCTGGTCTAAGGGAGATCCGTGGTGAATCTCAAAAATCAATGTTTCTGGGTCCTATGTACTTCGGAATATTTGAGAAGTAGCCACAGCAAAAAAAAGAATGGAGTTCCTGTTTAACTCACCAGGTCACTTCGTAGTGTTCTGTGACCACTGACAGGCTCCTTCGATGCACTTGCATTCCATGCCGTATAGATCGGCGTTGTAGCACTCCTTATACTCGCAGGTAGTTATAACCGGCTCTTCGAATGTGGACTGGCAGACCTGCCCTGAACATCCCCCAGCAATACAGTCAGCATCAGTTGAGCAGTTACCCTGGGTTGACCACCCGCAGAACTCTTCCTGTGGTGTCACAGAAGATTTGGGTTCAGTGGATGTTGCTGCAGGTGTAGCTGTTTCTGTTGCATCTTCTAACAAGGTCTGATCGATCATATCCCACTTCATGTCCAGTAAGGCTGTAGCAACTTTACCGTTCTTAACCGTTACATGAGCTTCGTGGGGTGTGATGACCTGCGCCAGCATCTCTCCGGTTCTGTTACCATACCCTGCATGCCTTGACTCGAATTCGAACACGAACCCATAGCAGTCAGTGCAGTTAACGACTTCCGGGTATAGAGTTTCTTTATGTGTTAGATTGTATCCATCGAACTGATATGTGGGAGAGTTCTCCACAAAATCTCTGGCTATCTCTTTACTTTCTTCTTCGGTGTAGGTTGGCTGTTCATTGTTATTGCCATCTTGGGAGTCGTTCGCATCTGATTGAGCGCACCCAGCTATCCCAGCGGTCAATACAATGAGAGCTATAAAGACACCGCAAACCAATTTTCTATTCATTTTCATATCACCTCAATCTTTTAACAATTTCACTACCCACCCCTAAATTAAAATAGGTTAATCTTATGTTAACTTATATATTTACTTCCTATATTAATTCAGAATAGGTATCTGAATATCATTTCACCCACTCTGGTGATCCTGTAATATTTATGCTGAGTTCTGGTCTCCTTTTTGGGCTTTCCCTTCCTGTGCTTTCTCTTCAGCAACTTGGGCTTCTCTTCCGATACAAGACCTGCCTGAACCAATTCATGTAATATATCCCTGGTCCGCTCCCTGGTGAGGGAGATTGATTTACCGATTTGCTCCGCATGCTCGTACTCCGCCCTCTTGATGAAAAGGAGAACATCAAGCGCCTTTGCATCCCCCACCATCTTCTGGAAGTGTTTGGAAGTATTTTTCCTCACATCCCTCACCAGCTTTTCTCCCTTCTCGGAAAGGTTGTAGTATGTGTGATGCTTTCTAACTTCCTGAGCCAGCTTGAATTTGGCATCTGTCCTCTTTACTGCTGATCCGTGGACCCTCTCTATCAACCCAGAGCTCTCCATACGTTTAAGCTCTTTATCTATGTCTTCAACCGGAAATTTGATGTTTTTGCCAATGGATTTGGCAAAGTCAATATTGGCCCTTTTCAGATGAGCCATAATATATAATTGAAGGGGGGTCAATTTCATCATTCAAATTCAAAGTTTAGACCAAGTAATAAAAAATTAAGATTTAAGGTTATATCAATATTATCCTTACTCGCTTAAGATGATACTATCCTTACTCGCCTTGCTGACCATATTTTTACCTCCTTCTTTTCTTTATTTTTCTTTGAACACTTCTTCAAATAATTGTTTGTGCCGAGATGGTTTCCAAAGAAATTCCAGTTCATCCAAATTCTTAACCAGCTTATACATCTCTTCACTTCTTTTCAACCCTAAGGGCCTTAAATCTGGCTGGACAAATTTCAGAGGAGGAGCCTCGGAATACATTTCATTCTCAATCCATCCGTCCTCAGTATAGTAATAGCAGGCACCTATTTTCTGCTCAAAAGGTTTATAGTCAGATGAGAAACCTCTGTATACCCAGTTGGCCATTTTTAACACTTTGTTCGACGGATTGATGGTAACATGACCATAATTGGGAGGAATCACTACCTTATCACCTGGTGATGCCTCCACAATCAACACATCCGTTAACCTACCTTTCTCTTCTTTTTGGAGAAGGTACACTACTTTACCCTCGAGGACTTCGTAGATCTCAGTATAAGAAAGCCCCTCTTCTGCTTCGGGGTGGTAATGCCCATAAGTCTTGACATACTCTTTGCCTATCATTTGGGGAGGGATAACAGTGATATCGTACCTGAGACCATTTTCAACGATTTTGTCCCTATCGGCATTGCTGCAGTAGACATCCCTAAACATAAAGTAAGCCCTGAAATCTTCCTTCAGATCCTCTGGATATGCCAGAACAGGTTTAAGATCTCTTGCCCATCTAACAGAAGCCTCAAATTTCCTGCCGCAGACCACCAGCACTTCGTCACTCATCATATTCCCCTCAATACAATAATTTATATAGCTTATTATGACCCAAGGCGGCTATGTCAGGCTAATCACTTTCTGCAAATTGAACTTCTGCTCTCCATAGAGATCAAACCGTTAAATTTATTAATTTTTAATTGATTCTTATTATCCAAAAAGGTGATAACATGGCAAATGTAATCATAACTATGGAGGAGGCTTCTTGCTCCCAATGCGGGAAGGAAGTAGGTGGGCTTGTAAAGTTGTTTGGATATAAATGCCCATCCTGTGAAGAAGTTTTTTGCAAAAACTGCCCTCCTACAAAGAATTATTTACTGACCACAAAAGCTTATTGCCCTAAATGTGGAAAGGAGCTAACAAAATATCACGTGCCAAGATAACCTTTCCATAGCTATTTTTTGAATCCATAACTATACAGCTGCACTATTATTCGTTAATTATATCTAATATATGGAAAAAGAAATCTTTAAGAAGTACCCATGCGAACAATCTCCATGAAATCCGAACTTAAGTATGAGGGGGTAGAAGTAGTTTTTTTGAAGCACGCTGGCTTCAAGGTTAGGGGGAGCAAAACCATCTACATAGATCCTTACGATATCCCAGAGGGTGCAGAGATGGATAAAGCCGACTACGTATTCATAACCCATGATCACTTTGACCACATGGATTACAAAGCCATTCGGAAGTTGGCAACACACCACACTACCATAGTGTATCCAGAAGGTTGTGCTTTCGAAGGAGAGGGTTATGCAACATGTACTCTTCAACCCGAACAGAAAGAAGAGTTGGACGGTATGACCGTCACCACTATACCTGCATATAATCTGGAAAAGGATTTTCACCCCAAGGGCATATATGTGGGGTATATAATCGAGATGGATGGAGTAAAGATCTATCACGCTGGAGATACAGATTACACTCCAGAGATGAAAAACATCGACGTAGACATAGCTTTGATCCCCGTGGGCGGAAAGTATACAATGGATGTCGAAGAGGCAAAGAAGGCATTAGAGGGGATCAATGCCAAATATATAGTGCCTATGCACTATGGAGCTTTACCTGACACCCAGGCAGATGTGAGCAAACTGGAGTCAGATAACGTGGTGGTACTGACGCCAACCTTTAGCTAACAATTTTTTATTGTAGGGGAAAAGACGGCTCTGATATTCGTTCAAGAGACGAAAGTTGAGGTTCTTTCTTAGCGAATGGGGGGGTGTAAATTATGGAGAGAATAACTGCATCTATTCTTGTCAGCAGGGGACAACTTCAGAGAGGTATCCAGCCGAGCTATACCCTGTTACTGTACGAGAACGATGAGTCCAGGTGGGTACTTTCTCACTTTGGCTCAGAAAGGGATACCAAAATCGTGTGGATCCCCAAAAATGCGCTAGACGATGCCCTGCTTATGGTGGCAATTTATGTGGCAAAGGACGAAGAAATTGTGAGGAAGGCCAGAACCTACTTCAAAGATCTGGAAAAAGAGATCTCGCTTAAAGAGATGGATGATGAAAAGCTAGAAGAGCTATATCATCTCTGTCAGAAGAACTTGAAAGACCACGAAATAAATATGGTGGTCACAGCCCTGATAGGAAGCGGGATATTCGGTAACCTCAAAGTATTAAGCAATTATCCTGTTGAATGTGAGGTTTGTCCTACCAGCTTTGCCAGAAAAAGAGATTACTGGAGCAGGGAATTAGGTCCTTATCAAAAGGTAGAGATAATCAAGGGGATAGTAGAGTTCACAGATGTGGAAACCTGAGCATTAAACAATTAAACAACCAGAAATGCGTTCTGGAGCCCTGTTTCAAGCGATACCACTTTGTTCTTTTTTATTGCTTAATCTATAATTTATATTACAAAAATAAAATAAAAATTTAAAATTAAGATATATTTTAGCTACCGAACCCTTCTTCTTCTTGCGTGGGATGCGTATGGCAATCGGTAAAGCAGTTGGGTGTCCTCAAACCGTTATAGGTGTGGCATTCGTCACAGAATTCTTCATAACCAGCTTCAGCGTGACAGCCAGAGTTAAAACATTCATCCGTAGTCTTATTGTAAACTTCTCCATACTCAGAGCTTTGATATTCTCTATCTCCGTGCCTCACTACCTCGTCTCTCCACTCTTTGAGCAGTGACATATGATGCGCTCTCATCCAGTCAGCATCTTCAACACAATTTCCTTCCTCTGGAAGCTCTAGGTCAGGTTCCTTTATAACTTCACCGGCTATTATGGTGTGGTACCACATTGGAGACGTCATTATGGCGATAAATGCAATGGCGATCAGTATCACGTAATTTTTATCGTACATATCTCCTCACTCCTTCCCCTTCAATGGATTTCCTCGTAAGTCTGTATCTCTCTCCTTTTCTCCAGGGAGTACCATAGCATTTCCCAGTAATTCAGACAGTCCTCCGTGGGCTACTGGTGGTTGAAGCTTCCAGTAGGGGAATAACGCGTTAAATCCTGCCCTGTCTATAGCGCATAAGGTAGTAAGATAATTGACGCCGTAAAGCTCGTGGACGTACTTTAAGGCCATTGCTCTGGGCATGCCGCCCCTCATTCTTATGGGCATTATTTCATCGGCCAGCATTCCGGCTCCAGCTCCACAGCAATAGGTCTTCTCTCTTATGGCGTGATCGGGCATTTCGTAGAAGTTATTGCAGCAGTTCCTTATTACGTATCTTGGCTCCTCCAGAAGGCCAACAGCCCTCGCAGGGTTACAGGAGTCATGTAATGTTACCTTCAGGTGGTCATTTCTGCTTTTATCTATCTTCAGCTTGTTATTTTTGATCAGGTCAGCCTGAAATTCTGCTGTATGGATCATCTTGGTGCTGGTTGCGTAATCAAAGCGAGTTCCGGTTATAGGGCTTACCGGCTCTTCTAAGTTGTCAGGAATCTCGTTCATGGTGGCCATCTGCTGGTGTTTATCTCTCCACATGTGACCGCATTCTCCACCTATGATCCATTTGACTCCCAATCTCTTCGCTTCCTTGTAGATCTTGGCGTTCATGTCCTGGGCACATTTATAGGAGTAGAATGTACCGAAGTTCCCTCCTTCTCCAGCATAGGTGCTCCACGTATAGGATAAACCGTATTTCTCTTCCAGGTAGTTGAAGAAAATTATGTAGCCCATCATGGTAAACCAGTGGGGCTCTGCAAAGTAGTCTCCAGACGGAGCTACGAACAATATGTCTGCTCCCGGTTTGTTTACCGGTACATCCATCTCAAGGCCAGTAACAGAATATATGTCCTCTGTAGCAGATTGCAGGGAACCTGCCATACCCATGGGGGCCAGACCTAGGTGATTCCCACTTTTAAGGCAAGAAGCGATGGAAATCAAGCTAAATCTGTGTCCTATTCCGAGATGAGTAAGCAGCTCTCTGCCCAGCCATACGATTTGAGCATTATCGATTCCATATGGACAGAACAGTGAACACCGCCTGCACTGAGAGCACTGGTGGAAGTAATAATAGAGATCCTTGATAACGCCTTCGTCCAGGTCCCTGGCTCCTGCCCACTTTCCAAACAATTTTCCAGGTAAAGTGAAGTATCTCCTGTATATTGACCTTAACAGTTCTGCCCTTGCCACTGGCATGTTTTTAGGATCGCCGGTTCCAATGTAATAATGGCATTTATCTGCACAGGCACCACATCTAACGCAGATGTCCATGAATGTAAACAAATCCCTCTGCTTGTGAAGCAACTCCTCGAATTTACTTAGGAATGTCTCCTTCCACCCTTCTGGTAAATGCCAGTCCTTTTCGGTGGGATTAAACTCATGCCAGGGTTGGGGAAGAGGAGAATATTCCCAGTCTTCCTTCCTTGCAGGGTAGTGATAGTAACCTGGATAAAACTCTTTCTCGGTTATTGGTTTAAGCAAATCGCTCCAACTTGGAAACTTTTGCTCGATTTTTATCTCTTCTTCTTCAGCCATTTAGCTCACCTCTAAACTAAATCAAAATCTCCCTTTACCCTATAATCTTCTTCGGCGATCTCATCAAGCTGATCTTTATAATATTCGTAGTATTCATCGTATGACTTACCGGTGTAGGGCGGGTTCCAGGGATTTATGTACTTTTTCTTCCTGGGATCGTTGGGCATGTTCCTGGTGGGACTGAACAGAATACCTACTGCGTGCACCAGCTTGCTGAACGGGAAGTATATCAGAAGTGCTGAAACCAGTGTCAGATGCGTCAGGAACCAGAAGTCAATGGGGGGTTGCACGAAGCTGAATGTAACTATTCCAATTGCAAACAGCTTAACTCCTTCGATGTCCACTGGAAGCAAGTACCTCATTAATATGCCGCTAATGACAGTAGCAATAATTAATATCAGGACTAACCAGTCACCGGGTTGAGATAACGACCTCTCTTTATTGCCCACCAGTCTTCTTCCCAGCAATCCACCTAAACCTACCAGGATTATCAGATCAGTTGCTAGAATTGATATCATGTGAAGCTCAGGGTGTCCTACGGTCAGTATCCCATCTAAACTCTGTAAAGCCACGATGAAGCCAGGTACTGGCGAGGTAAAGAACTTGAGGTGCCTTAACAGAATGATCAAGAGCGGCCAGTGGAATGCCATGGCAAAAATCCACAGCCATTTGGTGGCCGTCTGCCTTTGGGTCTCCACATAGTATTTGGTGTTCCTCCACAACGTCCTGAACAAAAACACCTCGCCTATCATTCTGCCAAGGGTCTCAAGCTTAGTATAAGGACTATCGAATCTCGCTCTGGGAATCCAGTCCAAGGATTTTTGTTGCCCACCTGTAGTGCACATGTTGTAAGGTACAGGCGACCTTGCCCAATTGTAGACCCTGTTCAAAGTACCTACAACGAATATAATGATCGCTGCATAGAACAAACCAATATAGAAGTATCCTATCATTTCTATCACTCCTCCTCGCAGATCATGTCACACTGGTCTTTCGATATCTTATGCTCCTTCTCTGCGTGCTCACAGCATTCGTCCTTGCTAGAAAATTCTGCTTCACATAGTCCGCATACAAAAGTTACTCCAGCCTCGGCTTCAGGAGCGGCTCCCTCTCCCTCTTCACAGATCATGTCGCATTGATCCTCTGATATCTTGTGTGCTTCCTCTGCATGCTTACAACATTCATCTTTACTAGAGAATACTGCTTCACATAGTCCGCATACAAAAGTTACTCCAGCCTCAGCTTCGGGAGCAGCTTCTGGGGCTGCCTCTTCTGCTTCTTCTACTTTCTTAACAGGTACTTCTACTTCTTCCTCTTCAAGCTTTCCTCCTATGGGGGGATATTGCTGGTATGTTGAGATAGCAATTTTTCCCAACGCCGTGAATATCAGTAAACCAATTCCCCAAACACCTAGGGTTATAAGCGATTCAAGCACTGTAGGCCAGTATTCAACATAAGTATGAACCATAGACGGTATATATCCAGGAACGATCAGTCCCAATCCCTTGTCAATCCATATGGAGACAAACACCAATACGCATGCACCTGCCAGGTAATAATCATTGTTCCTTGTTTTGGGATGTATCAAGAGTAGCACAGCGATTATACCCAAGGTTATCGATGTCCAGATCCAGGGAACAAGCGTATTTCCACCATGTCCAAGGAGTAAGTAAGCCCAGTGGGCCATATGTTCGGGATGTTGGGAATAGAACACCACGAACAACTCACTTCCCAGGAAGAAGAGATTCACGATCATTGCGAATGTAACGATTTGAGCTACTGTTCTTCTCGCACTCTCTCCAACATCATAATTGGCGAATTTTTTAATCACAACTGATGCAATTATCAAAAATGCTGGTCCTGCAGCAAAAGCCGATGCCAGGAAACGGGGTGCAAGTAGCGCAGTCATCCACATTCCTCTGGCTACCAATCCACTGTAAAGAAAAGCTGTGACTGTATGGATGCTTATAGCCCAAGGTATAGCTAAGAACAATACGATCTTAACATACCATGAGATGTCCGGAGTGTTAGTGATCCTGCTGGATATCATGTAAAATCCTATTATTATATTCCATAAACCGTATCCACCAAGAACAACCATATCAAAGAACATTACAGAGTCTAACTGCGGGTAAACCATGACATGAAGGGCTCTTTCGACTTTACCCAGGTCGACCATTATAAATAGAACACACATGACTACTGCAGCTACAGCCAGAAATTCGCCCAGCGTGGTCATCTCTTCAAACTTATGCTTGTTATAGATATAAGTTGGAATAGCTACCATGACTGCTGAAGCGGCAACACCGACCAGGAATGTGAAATTGGCTATATAAAGACCCCAGGAGACTTCTTTGCTCATTCCGGTGATCGTTAAACCCTGTTGCCACTGTATCAAGTACGCAGTGCCACCAATTATGATCAAAAGTATAAGAAAACCGATCCAGCCCCAGTAAAGTCTACTACCTTTCAAAGCTTTCTCAAACATTACTTTTCACCTCTTCCGGAAGTATGTAATAGACCTTGGGCTCCGCTCCAGTGCTTGGCTTACGTCTCATAGTGAAATTTTCGCCGAGCATCTTTCTCAACTCTGAATCGAATTTGTTTAGATCACCAAAAACCAGTGCGTCGTTTTCACATGCCTCTACACAGGCAGGAAGCTGTCCTTGATCTATTCTGTGATAGCAAAAGACGCACTTCTCTACAACACCTTTGGTCCTCGTGGGAAATATGGGATTGGTAACTTCGTCAAGATGTTTTCTGGGATCGCTCCAGTTCATAGACCTCGAACCATAAGGACAGGCAGCCATGCAGTACCTGCACCCAATGCAGCGGTGCCAGTCCATCATGACAATACCATCTTCTCTCTGCCAAGTAGCGTCTGTGGGGCAAACCTTTGTGCACGGCGGATTTCTGCACTGATTACAGAGGATCAGCGTTGGATGCTCTCTAAACTCTCCTAGCTCTTCGTGAGACTGTTCTGGAAATGCGTTCTCAAAATTTACGAATGTTAACCACCAGATGTGCTCTTCTCCTTTAATGTCCGGGATGTTATGTTCTTTTATGCAGGCATCAACACAGTCACTACAGTCCTCTGGAGTACACCTCCTTAGGTCTACAATCATCCCCCACTCGGGATTCTGGCTTTTATCGATTTCTTGAAAGGACGCCAGAGCTCTCTCTAGTTGAGTTGCTGAAACCGTTGCCGCAATTGCTGACCCTGCCATAATCAAAAACCTTCGGCGTGATATCATGATCTATCTACCCCCGAAACATCGGAATAAACTCTGGTTTTTTCCATTTTTCTACCTCCAAATTCAAGACTCCACAAATTGCCTTTTTTTATTGGTAAATATCTATCCTTCTAAACTCCCTTCATTTGCTTTTTATATGAAATATATTAAGTTTTTGGTTTTATTGCTTGGGTATGTTTCGTTTATTAAGTTAATAAAATGGTTTTAAGGTTTTTTCACTTCCCTTAAGCCAATTAGATTTTTCTTCAGTCACTCATCTTTACGTACCTTGAGGGATTTGAAAATAGTGTCCTGCCTTCCTGATATTTTTTAAGAAAGCTTAATTATTTTCCAGGAGTATAATCTCTGATCTTAACTCCCCACAACTATGGAGACTTTGACATTTAGGATAAAGCCCATCTAAATATCACTTTAACTTTTCATGTTTATAGGTCGGCTTTCTCTTATTTTTGATTATAGACCGAGCATTCTTGAATTTTAAGTTATACGTGGGATATTTTCAGAAGTAACACTCAATAATTCTACAAGTATCGTAAATTTTATATGTGTGGAGTTCTAAAACCCATTAACAAGGAGGTGAAAAGATGCCAGAAATTGAGGTTAAAGGTCAAAAACTACCTCTCGATGAGGATGGATTTTTACAGGATTGGGAGCAATGGGATGAGGACGTAGCACAAGCTTTGGCAGATGATGACAGGTGGACAGGTGCTAAAGTAGAACTTACGGATGAGCATTGGGAGATCATTCGTTTCCTGAGAGATTACTTTACAAAATATGGTGTTGCTCCACCCATTAGACAACTCGTAAAAGCAGTCAAGAAAGAAATGGGTCCAGAGAAGGGCAACTTGAAATATATCTATAAGCTGTTCCCCCAGGGTCCAGCTAAAGACGCCTGTAGAATTGCTGGCCTTCCAAAACCAACTGGATGCGTATAATCATCAATTATTTTTTTTGTTTTATTTTATGTTCGAAGATCAAAAAAGTAAGGACCGGGTCTTGAAGGTCTGGCGAGACAGAATTTTTGAGACTTACCCTTTCAAGCCTAACGTACCTGAGATAACGCATTACATAAATAATTGCACTCAGAAGATACTCGATAAGTTCATAGAAGCGTACAACGGTGACAGTTTAGATGGTGTAGAGGAACCTATTGATGATCTGATGAGGTATCTGGCAGTGGATGCTAAAATGACCCCAGGACAGAGCATTGAGAAAATTCTTTATCTAAAAAAATTGTTACTTGATGAGTTCTCTCTCAATTTTGATGAATTCTTAAAAGCCAGCAGAATAATCGATAAGATGGCAAGCATAGCTTTCGACATTTATACCCAATGCAGAGAACACATATTTGAGCTTAGACTTAACGAGAAAGACGCCAAAATGAAAGAGCTGGAGAGAATGATAGAGTTTGCAGAAAAGGCCAGCAGAAAGACCAGCGAATAAAATATCTCCGGATCTTGACTCTAACTCGTTTCAACCATTATCTTTAACTTTTTTAGCTGTTCTCAATAAGTTCTTGATCATTTCAGGATAGGATAGGACATGAATGTGTATGTATGTAGCTAATGTGTTTTTTAGAGTGATTCCGTCATAGCCATCTATCCCAGAACCCCTTTTAACCTTGAAGGCGAAATCCAGGTCCTTTGCCCTGGTTTTGATGACCTCCGAATAGTGAAACTCGTGACCCAAAAGGGTATCTCCTTTTTTGCATAATAGATTGTCCTTTACAGCTGTGTAGGTTGAGTAGCCATGAGCCTGGAATTTCTGGTGCATTTTTGTCTTCAAGGGTAAAAATCCCACCATCTCGTATTCCCCTCCATCCACAAGTATTGATTCTCCCAGATACATTAAACCCCCACATTCTCCATAAACGGGCTTACCGCTATTACAGAACTCGCAGATCCTCTCTCTAAGTTTTTTATTATTTTCAAGTTCCTGAGCAAAAACCTCCGGAAACCCTCCTCCTATATACAGGAGATCGATCTCTGGCAGTCTTTTGTCCTTTAAAGCATCTATAAAGACGATTTCTCCTTTTGAGGCAAAAGCATCGATGGTGTCCTGATAGTAGAAAGAAAAAGCCCTGTCAGCTAATATTCCTATTCTGATATCACTCTTCTCCTCTTTAAAGAGGGAATTGTGGTCAACTTCCTGTAGGTCTGGTGATTTTTCAGCTACTTTCAATATTCCATCAATATCCACATGTTGTTCTACTAAGCTGGCAAGCTTATCAAAGATACTTTCAAACTCATCTCTTTCATGAGCCGGGATCAAACCCAGGTGTCTGTCAGGTATCACCACTTCTTGCCTGGGGACCACGCCGAAGACATTCATTTTGGCTAGCTGTTCTGCTGCTTTCCTGGCCTTGCCAGCATGCCTGGGATTGCCAACCCTGTTGAGAATAACCCCTTCTATATCCACTTCTGGGTCAAAGTCCCTGTAACCCATTAAGAGGGGGGCTACAGTCCTCGACATCCTTTCAACATCTGCTATTAGTACAACCGGGCATTTCAATAACTTGCTTATCTCTGCACTGCTCCCTTTCTCATCCACGGCATTGTGGGAATCGTATAACCCCATCTTACCCTCTATTACTGCCATGTCCGCATCACCTAGATTCCTTTGAAAACTCTCCATGATATCGTTGGGGGATAACATGAAACTGTCCAGGTTCCTGGAGTGCCTGCCAGTGGCAAAGAAGTGGAAGCTGGGATCTATAAAATCCGGACCGACCTTATAAGGCTGGACCTTATATCCTCTGTTGGCCAAAGCTCTCATCAATCCGATAGTTATGGTAGTCTTGCCTGTTCTGCTTCTAATAGCAGATAGCATCAACCTGGGAATGTGCATAGTATAGCGGTGGAACAAAGAGGAAAAATAATTTTCTCCAGTTTCTCAAAAACAGATATCAATAATCAGTAAAAAATAAGGGAAATAAAGATAAGATCAAGCTTCTTCTTCGCTCTGTTGCTCTTGTTCTTTCTGTTTTTGCAGTTCGTATGCTCTCTCCTTAACATTGGCGAAATACAGGGCGAACGGTCTGTATGCCAGGTGAGACCACTTGGTAAACGGAACCTCCAGGCCAAGCAGGGGGACCGTAAATGCCAGATGTGCTGCAAAGGTGTAATACGTCGGTAATGGCATATCAAGTTCCATGAATATGCGCACCAGCAAACCCGTAAGCACTGTCACGAAGAGCAAGACGAGGAACATCCAGTCTGTAGAATGTGAGAACTGGTGTATCGGTTGTCTCTTCTTTAGCCTGCCCGCCATCGCCACAATTATGGCGTAAAGCATAGCGATAGTGGCGTAGGTCCACAGAAGCTTTGCCGGGTGCCACGCTGGAGGGGGGTTATTGGTTAGAGACCAGAAGGTGAAAACATCGATCTGAACTAAAAAGAAAGCAGCAGTATACCCAGTCATCACCAGTATGTGTGGCTTCCATTGAGATTTGATCCCGGCAGCCGGGTCACCACATAGCCGCAACTTCA
>JBKHKH010000108.1:0-6668 GCA_046537735.1 Archaeoglobaceae archaeon
TGGAGGCGAGTGGCTAAAGAATTTTTCAAATAAACAACCGATTTATGGAGACACTATTGATAAATATTTACTTTATCGGCTTTTCTACCGTTGGGTCCCAGCACTACAGAGACAGTCTCCATAGCTATGAACGTGCCCAGTGCAGAGGTGGGGAAAAAAGATATTGTAAAAGTCGAGGGCAGATTCATCAGCGAGGAAGAGTTGAATAGGATAGCCTTAATAGCTCCCAGAGCCACCATAAACCTGGTGAGGGACTACGAGATCGAGAAGAAGTTCAGGGTCAATTTACCGGAAACAGTAGAAGGGATCCTCACCTGTCCCAACAAGAATTGTATAAGTAACAGCAACGAACCCATCATAAGACGGTTTCACGTTTTTCTGGAAGGAGACCGTGTAGCTGCCAGATGCCACTACTGCAGGAGAAAGATCGTGGACATGGACAAATACATTGAGTAGCCCATTTTTTAGCGTATACGGCACTATAAGGAAACAAATTTAAAATTTAATTATAATGATAGGTATTGTGGACCGGAAACAATGGGGTTCAATCTTGAGAGCTTAACAGCTGCTATTATCTATCCCAGGAGATGGAGATCAAACTGAAGAACAAGATAAGTTTAACTGACTATAGAATACATCGTATATAAGAAAAAATAAAGTTGTTGGTTATTAGTTAGAGTCTACTTTTTCCTTTTGCGGAGAACTTCTTCCAGTCTCTTCTCCATCGACTCCTCGTCAGTATACTGGCATCTCAAGTAGTGATCTACTGCCTTGGCAATAGCATCTTTTGTGGCATTCTCCCCCGTCTTCTTTTTCAGCTCACTGAGCACCGCCTCATCCAGCACGGTTTGAGCATGAACTACCTTCACGTTCTAAACACCTCATTATGAGGTGATAACTCAAGCTACTTAAGTTTTACCATAGTTTATCGAACTTGATATTCATCTGCATTCGTTTCCAGGGCAACCTCTCTTGTGCAACTTCCTAACCAACGGATTACCGGTAACTACCGATAAACTGCCCCCCAAAAAATCAATAAAAAACGGTTTAGCTAAAGCTCAGAGAAAGAGAAATAAAAGTAGAGATATGCTTTAAGAGCTATTCTTTTTAGGCATTACCTTATTGATCTCCTCCAATAGCTCTTCTTCGGATTTGTCTTCGGTGTCGATCCCCAGGTCATTCGCCAGCTTCTCAATACTCTCTGTCCTGCTTCCCTTATACTTTCCTTCTTTTATTTCCTGTTCGAAATCTTTAAGCTCCATCTCAGATTGTTTCTGGGCTTTTTTAAATTCACCCATACCTTTACCCACGCTTCTGGCAAGCTGGGGTATTTTTGTAGCTCCAAATAATAGGAATACTACAACTAGAATCATTATTAGTTCTTGCGGTCCAGGCATCATCATTTTTATTTACACCTCTCCTTCCTTCTTCTTGATAACTACTAGTTCTCATTATGCTTTGTACCTTTTTAAATTTTTGGGTGATAAATCTCATCCTAATTGTCAGAGATCTCAGTAAAAATCGAATCTCAGCAAGGCTGCTGCTCCCCCCAAAGCATCAAGTCTTTTACCCGGTTCAAACTCTGTACTCATTATGATTACTTCCCCGTTCATATCCTCCACGTCCTTTATGAAGGAGTCCACATCCCACTTCTCTCTTTCCTTTCTCAAGAATTCATCAGAGATGAGCAGAACTTCTATTGCTCCATATTCATAGGCTTTATTCACCTCTTTTATACCATAGGCCGCCTTCTCATTTTTGGATATGTTCTCCAGTAGCTTATCCATATACTCAGCTTCTTTGGCTATTCTGATCTCACCCATGATCTTATCCAGAGTTCCTCTCTTCAACACTTCGATAAATCCTCTAGTTCCTATGGTCGAAGCATCTACTACAATCGCAGTCTCCGCCATTTCAAGAGATTCTCTCTTGATCATGTCCATAAAATCCTCTTTGGTAAATCCAGGCCCGGCCACAACCAAATACTTGAAATCCATCTTTTTCAGAGCTGAGAGAACCTCAGAGAAGAAATAATCTCTCCCTGAGCTCTCTTTTCCATAGCTACTGCTTATGCTGGTCACTTCCTCCACCCCCCACTGCCTTAGGGCTCCTATAATTGCATCTCCCTCTTCTATGGTGACTATAACCACTTCGGGTCTCCTGGAGACTTCCTCAGCATATCTGATCCTCTCCAATTGCTCATTTTTCCACGTTTTTATAATGCTCAGTTCCTTTCCCTGAGATATGTTAAGCGTGTGATGCCCCGATTCTTCGATACCTCCCACAATAGTCCCTGCTATTCTCAATCTGTTGGCAAATCTGTGGAACTCCACCTTCTCCACCCGAACTCCTATCCTTACCGTGACCTTCTCCTTGTCACTGCGCAGCTTATCATCGCTTTCACTTATCCTCTTGGTCAGAGAAAATACAGTGTCTCCCACCTCTATTATGTATTTCAGATGCCATAGATCATCCAGATTCTCCGGTACCAGCTTGATCTCGCCTTCATGGTCTTTTAATCTGGTCTCAATTATTCTCATAGCTAAGCTGTGTTTTGTGTTCTGGCTGACCGTTTCTCTTTATTCCTGATACATTGCTCGTAATAGGAAAGCGGATGATAAGTATTGCAATTTGCGTAGCAGTTGTGATAGGTCTTCATGGTATCACAGGCGGGACAATCATACTCTGTTCCCTTATCGCCAGCAATGTGCTCCACCTGATATCTGGTCTTTTCTTCATCAAAGTCGGGGGCACTGCTGAACAGGGAAATAATCTGCTCTACATCCAGATTGATGTTCAAAAGAAAAGAGGTGATGGCAAATCTAGCTGTATGAGGTATATTCACTCCGCTCTGGAGGTCTTCAAGTATCTGGCTCATGCATGGCGGGAAACACTCCCAATCCGTCTTCTTGAACTTTATTCTTCCAGCCTTCTTCTTCTCTGCCTCAACTACAGGTATGATATCTTTCAGGTAAGGATCCAGCAGTTCTTTTATCTCTTTGGTAACCGTGAGCTTTTCTTCCAGCCTCTCTTTCAAATACTCTTCTAGCAGTCTGATGAATTCTTTTGTGGAGATCTCTACGTAACCGTCGATCAGCTCTCGGTTCAGCAGTCTCCACCTCTCATCCTTTATTTTGGAAGGTGCTTTAAGGTAGGAGCTGACATGGACTCTCACATCATATTCATCTTTGTTGTAATAAGCCTCTATACCAAAATCGGCCGAGAAAAGACCAACTACATGTTCGATGCGCGAGGTGTCCTCGTCTTCCATGAGCTTCCGGTATCTTCTAGCCTCTTTAACCGCATATTTCCTTCTCACCCAGTCGTCTAGACAGGAGACCAGCAATCGGGAGAAAAGATATGCCAGAACGGATTTTTTGGCCATATACCGGGAGTTATGGTCTTCACCCCGGGTACAGTGTTTGAAACACTCTCCACACAGATTACAGATGCTCCAGTCTAGCTCATCTCCAATGGCTCCGTATTCACAGTAGTCTTTGCACTCTTTATTATCGCAAACAGAGCATAAAAATCCGGTTTGAGGGTAATTGATGTGTGGAGTCGCTTTGTCAAATACAGAGAGAATGATGTCCTCACCAGTTTTCTTGGCCTCCAGTTCTAGATCACCTTCGGATTCCAGAAAACCGATTATGTCCGGATACTCTTCATCCAGAAACAAGCTTGCGACTCTAATAAAAGGATATTTGGCAAAAAAAGGTAGCAGTGGTAAAAATGGGGCCATAGGAGTTATTCTGCTTCTTCAATCCGGGGAGCAAGAATATACTCTACTTCAACTTTCCCTCCGGCCAATCCAAAAACCAGCCTTACGGGATAGTTGTTCCCCAGGTGCAGCGTTAGAGTGTCCCCCGAGGATACAGCCTTTATAAACTCTTTAAGATACTCAATGGAATACATGCTCTTTGCTTCAGCTTTATTGAACTCGATGAGCTCGGCATCACTATAAGTAGAAGTGATTCTGTCCACATCTCCTTCAGCTTCTATGTAGAACCCATTCTCATCGCTCCTGAAGATCACTCTATCGCTGATCTTGTCCGAAGTGTTTATGGATTTCTTGAAATCTCCCGCATCCATCACTATCTTGGACGGGAGGTCCAGATTAGGAACTTTTGGCTCTTTCCTTATGGCTGAAGGATCGATCAAGGCTACTGAATATTCCACACTTCCGAACTTGACGTTAAGAGAGGTCTCATCTCCAAGTCTCAATTCGATGAGCTCATCGCTTTTTACGGACTTCAGGATATCGTAAAGTCTATTGATATCCACCCCAATAGTTTTCTCCTCTTCTATATTGAAACCCTCGAACGACTCTTTAGGAACATTCAAAATGACCATAGCCACATTTGCGGGATCTACAGCCCTGGCATGAAGTTTTTCGGGTGTAAAGTGAAAACGGGCTTCACTCACCAGGGCAACCATTGATCGGGTTATGGACCTGAGAACTTCTCCTGACAGTATTGTGCTTATCATGGCAACCACTGGAAAAACATACAGGGAATTATATTTAAAATTTTTCCGTTTTTGGTTTTAACAACTGTGCTATTTACTTGGAGTGGAAACTTGGGGATTTAACTGTGATTGCCACTCACACTGATATCTTCAACTTCGCCCCTGGGTTCCTTCTCCTGAAAGATCTGCCCTTCGAATGTGTATATCTCTACATCGTCTTTTAACCAGCTGTCCGCACTCATGTTGGCTTTCATACATGTTTGGGATAAGAACTCTTCAGGTTCAAAATTGTATTCTAAAGCAACTTGAGGTAGAAGAAGTCCTGAACAATATCCTGCTTTAATGAGCAGCCCGTGTCTCCCCACTTCGATACATCTGGGCAGCTCTTCTCTATCCACATCTACTTTCCGAGGAGGTGAAAGCACAGTAACCTCCACAGTAATATCCTGAAGCTCTTGTGGAGTAACAGGATGAAAACGAGGATCTCCTGTAGCAGCATTTATTGAAGATTCTATGATTGCCTCGTCAAGCCTTTTTATGGGGTATGGAAAACCGATACAACCCCTCAAGCTGTAATCTTTATTTAAAGTAACGAACACACCCCTCTCCTCTTCAAAAACACCCCCAAACCGGTCATATATCCTTTCTCTTTGGGAAACGTATTTCTCGATCGCCTTCCTGGCAAGCTTTACCGCCTTCTCCCCTTCCGAGTGAGATAACATAACTAAAGTTATGGCTTTAATCTCTTATATCTTTTCATCACCGAATAAGGATAAGAAAAAAGTGGGACAGTCAATCAATTCTTCACCACATTGTTCTTCTTTGGGCGGGGCTAAATATTTAAATTGCTTGGCTTACTTTGCCACATGAAAATTCTGGGAGTGGACATAGGGGGCACCAAGATCGACCTCGTTCTCTACGATAATAGCAGTAATGGATACGAATACCTGGGAAAGTATCCTACTTCTGAAAGACTTGCGGATCTAGGGCGGTATGTAGATGAGGTTGCCATCGAACATGAAGTTGATGCCATTGGCGTGAGCATAGCTGCCTGGATCAAAGAAGGGAGACCGTTCTTTTCCCCCAATCTACCTGAAACTCCTCAGTTCTCCAGTTCATTACCCGTATTCTTTGAAAATGACGCCAACTGTTTTGGTTTGTTCGCTTACGATCATTTAAGACTCCCCCATATATTTGCAGTAACTCTGGGGACCGGCATAGGCAGCGGGATAATAACTGACGGGAGATTATACACTGGTAACGGCAAGGCAGGAGAAGTGGGGCACACGGTCATAGACCAGGAAAGACAGTGCACCTGTGGCGGAGTAGGGCATCTAGAAGCTTACTTTAGTGGGTGGGCACTGAAAAAAAAGTACGGGAAAGATGTTAAGGAGCTGAAACAGGATGAAGACCACTTTTACTCTCTGCCGGAGTTCAGGATCTTCTGCAGACAAATAGCCAATGTAGTTACTGTTCTGGATCCCAGTGCAGTAGTTTTTGGGGGAGGGATAGGTGTCCACCTAAACAGGGACAAGCTAGAGAAAGGAATTTACTCCTTTTTGATGCAACCTTTCACTCCACAGATCGAGATCCTTGAAGACCCACTAGCTGTGGTCAAAGGAGCCTGCATAATGGGCTGGAGGAGATTGAAGGAGCAGGAAATTTAGATCGATATTTTTGTAAACAATGCCGTCCAAAATTCTTTAACTGTTGAACCTGCTGAAGCTGGGTAAACTACCATAAGACATATTAAATGAAAGGTCGTCGAACACAACAAAAAGTTACGGGGTTGCACCAGAGGGCTCGTGGTCTAGCTGGTCATGACATCGCCCTTACACGGCGGAGGTCGCCGGTTCAAATCCGGCCGAGCCCATTTTCCCCACTCTCCTGGCATTCTCCACTTTTACAGTAATTTTCTGCCTGCAGATCTTCATTCTTCGCAGTACCATAACAACGTTTAGAAGTCAAGAATTCGAGGCGTAAAAGTTCACTTCCGCAGTTTCCGGTATATGAAGTTCCTCAAAGGACACGAGCACAAACTGGAATGACCGAAAAGAACTCTAAATTCGCATAGGTGTGGTTCTGAAGGACAGTTTCCTCCACATTCAATATAAGAGTCAGTAACTGTACCTTTTGGTTCGCAGAGGTCTTTGAATCCTGATCTGTAGCATTTAAAGTCTTTGGCACATTCCATATTTTCC
>JBKHKH010000032.1:0-16355 GCA_046537735.1 Archaeoglobaceae archaeon
ATAACCGGCACCGACCTCATGGGATGGGATAGACCCTTCCGGTTTTGACCTATTTTGAAAGAGAGAAGCAGGTCATTTCAAAAACCTAAAACTTTTTTACCCAATAAATTAAATTCATTTTATGGAAAACATGACCTCTATAACCGGCAAAGAAATGATGGTTGTGGACACCAATTGTCAGTATTATGGTCTATCCAGTCTGCAATTGATGGAGAACGCGGGAAGAGGACTGGCAGAGGAGATAAAGAGACGTTTTGATGGTGGTAAAGTAACTATATACGCCGGATTGGGTAACAATGGAGGAGATGCGTTCGTTGCCGCCCGCTTCCTCCCCAACTTTGATGTTAAAGTGATGCTTCTCGGCCGATCAACAGATGTAAAATCAGATATAGCTAGAAGGAATCTGAGCATCCTGAAAACGTGTGGAGTCAACATCACAGAAATCAGAGATTCTTCTATGCTCCAGAAGGACGACTCGGACGTGATTATCGATGGTATGTTGGGAACAGGCGTCAAGGGAAGGCTAAGGGATCCCTACGCCACTGCTGTAGAGATTATTAACTCCAGCAGCGGTTATGTGGTATCGGTGGATGTCCCTACCGGTCTTGACCCTGATACAGGTGACTATCACACCTTTGTGAAGTCCGACCTCACTATCACATTTCACAAGATGAAACCTGGCCTCAAGAAGGCTGGAGAAGTGATTGTAAAGAGCATTGGAATACCCTCACATATGGAGAAACTAACAGGTCCGGGAGACGTAAAAAGAACTTACCACCGGTTCTCCGGCGGACATAAAGGTACCCACGGTAAAGTTCTGGTTATTGGGGGTGGGCCATATAGTGGAGCTCCCGCCTTGACGGCTATGGCAGCCTACGCAGCAGGAGCCGATTTGGTGAATGTGGTCGTGCCGGAAACCGTATATGATATAGTGGCCTCATTCTCACCCAACCTGATCGTTAGAAAAGTCAAAGGAGAAGAAATTACGGTAGAGCATATTGAGCGTCTCAAAGACATAGTGAATAAATTTCACGTGGTGGTCATGGGTATGGGCAGCGAAAACATGAGTGAGTTCTCTCAGGAGTTCTTGAAGTATACTGATAAAGCGGTTCTGGATGCCGGAGCACTGATACCGGAAGTTCCACAGAGCTGTGAGTGTATTATGACCCCTCACTCCGCGGAGTTCATGAAAACCTTTGGATATAAATTTGAGAGTGAAGAAGAGGTTATAAAAGCTGCCAGAAGCTCCAATGCTACCATATTGCTTAAATCTGTTGAGGATATTATCTCCGATGGTGAGAAGGTCAAGATAAACCGGGCGGGAAATGCAGGCATGACCGTGGGAGGCACTGGTGATCTGCTGGCGGGGATCGCGGGAGCATTTCTCTCTCTTGATGAGCCGTTCTGGAGCGCCTCAAGCGCTGTATATATAAACGGAAGGGCTGGAGATATGACAATGGAGAGAATGGGCTATAACTATACTGCAACGGACATGCTGTCCTGCATACCTTTAGCCATTAAGGAGTCGATGGAATTTGAATAGCTCATTAAAATCTGGATCCAATACGGAGGCGGACTCAAATTTGAGGTTCAAGTTGTGCTGGAAAGCTGTTTTGCTGACATTAGTCCTTCTAATAACTGTTGAAGTTGGTGGAGCTGCCGTCATCCACGGCACTGTTTACTCCTGGGAGACTCTGGAGCCGTTACCCAAAACAGAGATAATTGTCAATACTACACCCGAACAGCATATGATCTCTGAAGATGGTAAATACCAAATAGACCTCTCCAGAGGCACTTACAGTCTGGAGGCCGTTTACTACAAACAGGGAAGCGTGGCATTGTATGCCCAGAAAAATATTACGATTGAACAGGAAGGAAACTATAAAATAGATCTGGTTCTCTTCCCTCCACTTTCAGATATCACTCCCGAAGAGCCTGAAGACCTCAACTTCTCTGTAGATGAGGAGAACGAGACCGTTGCAGCCGATGGAGATGGTGTCGGAGATGGTGACGATGAGGGTTCTAACCTTCTGATACCAGTAGTCCTGATTCTCTGTCTGGTAGCGGCCGCATCAGCTATTCTGATTGTGAGGAAAAAGCAGTTCAGCAGTGGAGAAGGTGGATTAAGTGATGTTGAGACAGGTGTTACCCAGGAAACCTCAGAGACGTATGAGGGATCAGGGAAAGGACCTGTAGAACTTGAAGAGCTTCCTGAGGACCTTGAGGAGACATTGTCAATTATCAGAAAGGAGGGTGGGCGGATAACCCAGAAGAACTTGAGAAAGAAGATGGGTTACTCGGAAGCCAAAATGAGTCTGATTATTGCAGATATGGAGAGAAGAGGTCTTATAGAGAAGGTAAAGAAAGGGAGAGGCAACATACTTTTTCTTAGAGATTTGGATAAAAACAATTGAATAATATCCTGGTATATTTATCAACAGTAGACATTTGAGTTACAAAAACTTAATATATTCTTATGATAATTGTTATTGTAAGGATGTGTTAGCATGGTTGTTAAAATACTTCTGGTTGACGACTCGCAGTTCATGAGGAAGCTGTTGCGTCAAATTCTGGAGTCTAATTCAGGTTATACAATCGTAGGAGAAGCTGAAAATGGTGTCGAGGCAGTACAGAAAGCAAATGAACTTAAACCAGATATTATCATGATGGACATCGTTATGCCCATAAAGGATGGAATTGCAGCCACAGCTGAAATAAAGAGCTCCAATTCCGGGTTCAAAGTAGTGATGTGCACCTCAGTTGGGCAGGAGGAAAAGATGAAGCAGGCGGTTAAGGCGGGAGCTGATGGATATATTACCAAACCGTTTCAGGGTCCCAAGGTTGTGGAAGCGATTCAGTGCGTTTTAGATTGATCAAAAGGCTTAAAAGGGGGGCTGCACCATCATAAAAACTTTAGTGGTTGATGACTCCAAATTTATGCGGACTATTATAACTGATATTCTCAACTCTGACCCTGAAATTGAAGTTATTGGGGAAGCAGAGGACGGTTACAGGGCCATTGAGTTGATAAGCTTGTTGAAACCAGATGTAGTCACTATGGACGTGGAAATGCCCAGAATGGATGGTATTACAGCAGTTAAAGAGATAATGAAAACTTTGAACCCCCCTCCGGTGGTGATGCTCAGTGCAGTGACACAGGAAGGTGCAGACGCAACTCTGGAAGCACTTGAATTAGGAGCGGTCGATTTTATCCCCAAACCCTCAGGCACTATCTCTCCTGATTTAAGAAGGGACGGAATAGATATCATTGTTAAAGTAAAAACGGCTGCAAAAGCTAAATTACCCCCGTCAACTAAAGTCGAATCCATAAGAGCAAAAGTCAATCCCCTGGAAAAGTTGCTTATCATAGGAGCATCTACTGGAGGTCCCCCGGTTATTGAAGAAATAATGTCCAAGCTTCCTATTTCTGCCAGGTTTAGAATTGCCATAGTACAGCATATGCCCAAAGAGTTTACGTTTAGATTCGCCAGTAGATTAAACTCCATCTCTGAATATTCTGTTAAAGAGGCAGAAGATGGAGATAAACTGGAACCCGGTTGTGCGCTCGTTGCCCCTGGCGATTACCATATGGTTCTGGAAAAAAGGAGTGGCGGTATCTTTGTCAAGCTTAACAAAGATGCTCCTATAAACAACGTTCGCCCTTCACTAGAGCCAACCTTGATCTCCGCCTCCAGGATTGATGGGGCCAACAGCATTGCGGTGATACTTACTGGTATGGGGAAAGATGGCCAGGTTGGAGTACAGTTTATCAAACAGGCTGGTGGGAAGATCATTGCCCAGAGCAAAGAAAGTTCAGTGGTCTTCGGGATGCCAAAAAGAGCTATCGATACTGGGTGTGTAGATGTAGTAGCTGATATCTCTGTTATTGTTGATAATATTCTAAAACTGGCGGGTGGTAACAATGGACGATGAATATGTTGAGGTCTTTGTAGAAGAAAGCAAAAGTCTGCTCACTGATCTCAATAATCTACTCCTGGAGCTAGAAGAAGAACCGGATAATGTGGACGTAATGACCTCTATTTTCCGCAATGCCCACACCTTGAAAGGCAATAGTGCTGCAATGGGATTTGATAACTTATCCGAGACTGCTCACGCCATCGAAGATCTTCTGGATACTCTAAGACAGGGTGAGACCCAGATGGACGACCACATCATGAACCTTATCTTTGAAGGCGTGGACATGATCGAACTGCTCCTGGGAGAGATCGTGGAGTCAGGAGGAACAACCACCCAACCTGGCGAGCTGATCAGCAGGATCAGGAGTAGATTAGAGGATAAGGTTGTAGAAGGGACAGACTATCAGGATTTACAAACCACTCCAGGCTCTCAGGATTCACAAGAGTCTGAACCTACTAGCCTTCAAGGAGTTCAGGAGAACTCTGATCAGGAAAATGATCATGCAGATGATAGGGTCAAGCTAAAGATCAAAGTAAATCCGGGTTCGCAGATGAAGGGAATAGACGCCATGCTTATTCTTAAGAATATTGAGGACGTTGCGGAGATGGTTAGCACAACACCGTCTATCAATCAAATTGAAGATGGGAATTTTGAAGATTGGTTTGAAGTTGTCCTGGGGGGAAGTGTGGAAAAGGTCCAGGAAACATTGGGTAAGCTTCCCCAGATCAACGAGTATGAACTGGATGTAAGCCATGACTCCCAAGAAAAACAGAGCCAGAAAGAGGAAGCAGAGGAGACTAATGGTGTAGATGGAGAAGCAGAAGAGCAATGTCAACAAAATCAACAAACAGCCACTAGCTTACCCAGGGCAAAAATAAAGTCTCAGGATATTCAGTCCATCCGCATCGGCATTCACAAACTCGATGAACTAATGAATATGGTTGAAGAGCTGGTTGTCAGGAAGTTGAAACTGGAGAACTCCCTACCTTCAGAGATAAAAAAGAGTATTGGAGGAGAGTTCTCTACTTTTGAGAGGATATTGAGCAGACTTCAGGACACAGTTATGGATCTGCGTTTGATCCCCCTAAAATATGTGGTGGACCGCTTACCCCGACTGGTCAGGGATTTATCCAAGTCTTTGGGTAAGGAGATCGATTTCCAAATTGAGGGTAAGGAAGTAACCGTGGATAGAACTGTACTGGATAAGATTCAGGACCCATTGATACACATAATCAGAAATTCTGTTGACCACGGGATAGAGACACCAGAGATCAGAGAAAAGGCCGGAAAGAATAGGGTAGGAAAATTGACCTTATCGGCTTTCAAGCTCAAGGACCATGTCCTTATAGAAATAACAGATGACGGACAGGGACTAGATGCGGAGAAAATAAAAGAAAAGGCCATAGAAAAAGGATTAACCTCTAAAGAAGAAGTTGCGGAAATGTCCCCAGACGAAATATATACTCTCATTCTTAAACCCGGTTTCAGCACAGCTGAACAGATAACTGATGTCTCTGGAAGAGGAGTTGGAACGGATATAATTCAGAACACGGTCAAATCACTGGGGGGTTCAGTGGAAGTTAGCTCTCAAAAAGGAAAAGGAACTACTTTTAAGCTTAGATTACCACTCTCAATGGCGATTAGTCAGATTCTACTAGTTAAAGTTAATGATGAGAAATATGGGATACCCATAAAGGATATCCTAAAAGTAGAGCCAATAGATAAGTGTGAGATCGGATATGCTGGCGGTGCTGACCAGCTGGTAATGGAAGATGACATAATACCTATTATACACCTTAAAAGAGCTCTGGGAGTTGACCACGAATTCAACAGCGAAAAGATGATCATTATTGCCTCTTCCGTTGACAGGAAGGTTGCACTTGCTTGTGATATGGTCTTAGACCAGAAAGAGGTAGTAGTGAAGTCTCTGGGTATGCTGAAAAGTGTGGAAGGCATTTCAGGGATTTCCATTTTGGGTGAAGGAGAAGTCGTGCCCATACTTGACGTAAACACACTTTAGGAGGTGATTAGGTGAGAGTCGATCTCAATAAGTTAAGTGAATTAAATCGGATGGCAAAGAAAGGAGCTACAAATGTTGCCAACAACCTGTCTCAGATGCTGGGAATAGATGTGGAGATGAGTGTTACCAGGATAGAGTTTGTCAGTCTTCCTGACATCCCTGAAACTATCGGTGACCAGGAAGTGATAGGTGTGTACCTCACTTTCAATGGAACCCCATCAGGGTACTTACTTGCTTTATTTCCTACTCAAAGTGCGAAGAAGGTTGCCAGTCTTCTTTTAGAGGGAATTGAAGAGCACAAATCTGACGGCTTCACGGAAATGGATATATCTGCTATCAGTGAAGTGGGGAACATAATAACTAGTTCTTTCATAGATGGATGGGCGGATTTTCTTAGAACTGAAATCAATATCTCTACTCCCCAAACAGTACATGATATAGGATCAGCAGTCATTGATCCATTGCTCATTCAGGTTGCTCAGGACTATGACAACGCATTCCTGTTCAACAGTTTGATCCATACCAAAAATAACGATATAAGTTGTGAATTGTTCGTAATCCCGGAGATAACCAGGCTAATGGAAGCAGTTGAGAACATATGAATTCAGTTAGAGTCAGGATGGGGGAATACATGGTATCCAATAGTGGAAAACTGCTGATCACTACTGTTGGTTCGTGTGTAGCTATAGGTCTCTGGGATGGAGATGGTATCGGCGGTCTGGCGCACATAATGTTACCGGAATTTGATGGTAAAACCGAACTCACTGGCAAATATGCAGACACAGCTATCCCTGCTATGGTAGAGAAAATGAACAATTTTGGTGCCAATATTGATAATTTGCATGCTAAAATAGCGGGAGGAGCCCAGATGTTCAGTTTCCCCTCTTCCAATTTGTCCATAGGTCAAAGAAACGTTCAGAAGGTAAAGGAAGTGCTGAAAGAGATGGGTATAGAAGTTAGAGGAGAGGATGTGGGCAGCAACCACGGAAGAACTATAGAGTTTTATACGGCTGAGGGAAAAATGCTCATCAAGCAATCGAATATGGTTATTCTGGAGTTATGAACCTTTTAAATTACGTCAAGTCCGATCTGGGGCTCAGTGCCTATAAAGATAGTTATTTGATGCGCAGGTTACGGGCCAGAATGGTAAGGAAGGGAATTGAATCTGAGAAAGACTATTTAAATGTTCTGAGGAGAGATAAGAAGGAGTTGAAAGCCTTAAAGGACTCACTGAGCATTAATGTAACCAATTTTTTCAGGAATCCAGAGGTATGGGATAGACTAAAAGAGCTATTGAAGGGTAAAGAGTATATTAAAACATGGAGTGCTGCATGTGCAGATGGCAGGGAACCATACTCCCTGGCAATAATCTCCGAGCAGATCGGAGTGGACATGAGAATTATCAGTACAGATATAAATAAAGATGCCCTTCAAAAAGGTAGAGAAGGAATCTTTTATAACATTGGCGAAGAGCTCTACTACCTAAAGGATGTTCACAGGTATTTTAACGCTTCAGATGGAAAATATATGGTAAAGTCCTTCTTAAAGAAGAATGTAGAGTTCATATTTCATGATATAATAAACAACCCTCCACCGGCTAGAGATTTTGATCTGGTCTTATGCAGAAATTTCTTGATATACATAGAGCCTGAGAATAAATCTATAGTTTCCAAACATCTTGCAGAATCCATGAAGAAAGGAGCATTACTTGTTTTAGGGAAAACAGAAACACTGCCAATAGAAAAAAAATTTGAGGCTGTAGATAGAGTGAATAAAATATTCAGGAGAATATAATGGAATTTGAAAAACAGTATCGAATATTCATTGCCTCATTTATATTGGGAATGGGTTTTTACGTATTTGGAGAAGCTATAACAGGGTACCTGTTGGCATCAGAAAGCATCCAGGACCTTTTCTGGGAGCTGGGGATAAATAGTGCATGGTACATGGTATTTTTCCTCCTGTCCCTCTTCTTATTGGGGGGTTTGAAGTCCATAGATGTCCATCTCATTGGAGCCCACTTGACGTTACTGGTTATGATAGCCATTTACGGGATATTTCTTACTCTGGACAACCTCTCTTTCTATTTTAACTCTCAATGTCTATTATGCACCCTTCCCTTTCACATACCGTATTACATAGGCTTTCTCAAGACCAGACACCTGGCAGTAGCTATTCCGATCATTATAACTTTAATAAGAGACTTGATGCTGGAAAAGGAGAAACTAGTTCAGCTGGAGTTGGCGGAGAGAATGACTTCACTCTTGGAGAGAATGACTTCACTCTTGGAGAGAATGACTTCACTCCGATAGGGCTTCACTGGCTAGATTTTTTCCTCTGGTGGTTAGGATTACTTCTTTTCGCTTTCTAACTTCTTTGAGAACTCCCAGCTCAATAAGCCTATCATAAACTTCTTCTACTTTATCTACGTCCATACCTATAAACCCCGCGATCTCAAAGGGAGATACTCCTGTGTAAAGAGACATTATAATCTGCTTTTCTGATTCAGAGAGTTTTATATCCGCAGTAACTTTATCGAAACTTCCGAAAATAAAGTTATTGAGAATATTCAGCGTGTTCTCCTTACCATAAACGTAACATTCCACAGAGAATTCCTGGTTATCCTCTACTTCTGAAAACTGGATATCCAGCACCTTTTTTGTTTCCTGGTTGACTTCTCTATCCTCTTTTTTTGCCAGCTGTATCTTATCCAGATCAATTTTGATGAACTTTTTGCTCTCTGTCACCATTCTGAGCTTATTTTTCTTTATTGCTATCTGCGCTTTTTCCCATTTGATATTTTGCTGTATAACGCCACCTTTTTTAACAGGATACTTGACGTAAACAATTCTTTTATTTAAAAGAATCTCCATGAGCTTCTCTTTTAGTCTTTCAAATTTATTTTTGTC
Source organism: Archaeoglobaceae archaeon (assembly GCA_046537735.1). Classification (GTDB taxonomy): domain Archaea; phylum Halobacteriota; class Archaeoglobi; order Archaeoglobales; family Archaeoglobaceae; genus JdFR-22. The sequence goes on from JBKHKH010000032.1 coordinate 8,848, forward strand.
GTTAACTGTTACTAGACTTGATTTATTTTCCTCATTGGGGCCGTGATGCTTCACTAAAATATAGTGGGGCATTGATTTGACTTCATTGCTTATGTCAAAACGCCCACCGATATCAAAAATGGTCTTGAGAGGGATCTTTTTTTTTCTATCCTTTCCGATCATCCAGATATTTTTGTTGGAAAGGATGATGCGACCTGGGACCCATTTAGCGTCCCTGAATCTTTTATCATCAGATGATATGGGTGAAATGAATTTACCAATATCATCGGTAATTTTAGATTCAGTCATCACTATCATCATGAAATTTTATCTCTTAAACCTTTCGATCTTTTTATTTGCCTGAAATGCCATACTCCTAACTCTGTCACTGGGATCTTCCTGAGCTCTTTCCAAAACGTGCTTGACCGACCTGTCCCCCACTTCACCTAGAATCCAGCAGATCAGCAGTCTAACCTCCTCATCTTCATGGTTAATTTTGCTGGCAAGGTCACCAACTGACCCTATCTTGACCAGAGAAGTGGCAGCAAGTCTTCTCTCTTCAGAAGTACCGGTCTGCAGAATTTTTGTCAGGGTACCGATCCCTCTGGAATCTTCAAGTTGTCCCAGGAGCCACATGGCATTTCTTCTGATCGCTTTGCTTTCTGTCTTCTCCAGTACTTCGATCACAACGTAAGCAGTCTCTGAATAGCGCTCCAGACCCTCACTGATCTTTTTCCTTACTTCTTCACTTCTTTCGGGGGGTGTACGGGACATCATCTCCAGGAGAGAGTGGACAGAAGAAACTCTCACCTCAGTTATTTCATCTTTTAAACCCAACAATAGGGGATTTAATGCCTTTTCGCCGTCTTTTCCCAGTAAAATTGCTGTAAGCTCTCTTACACGAGGATCCTGATCTCTGAGACAGATTTTAATAACATCTATGTGTTTTTCGTTAATATTGAGGTCGTTTAAAGCCTCAAGCGCTGCCCTCCTCACCTTGGTATTATCGTCCTTCAGCAAGGTCAGCAATGGTTCGATTGCCCTGTCATCGCCTATCATCCCCAGGGCGGTTGCTGCGGCACTCCGGACCTTAGGTGAGATATCTTTCAGCGTCTCGATTAGTGCACCGACATCACTTTCATTTCCTATCCTGCCCAGAGCAATGGCGGCATTCATCCTCAGGTTCTTATCCTCACTTCTCAACATTTTCAACAGATATTCAACGATTACCCAAGAAGCACCTTCTATTTTTTCTCCCTCGATCTTCTCTAGAAGATTTCTTACAGCCACTTCATCAGACCATGCGATGGCTTTGGCAGCTGAGCTTTTCAAGGTCTCGTTTTCTCCGTTTACGACCACATCTACTAGTATCTTAAGAGCCTCATTCCCCCCTATTTCTCCCATAATTTCCAGAGCTCTTGCTCTTACTTTTTCGTTATTTGAGTTATGGAAAATTTTTATTACGGAAGCCAAATCCCCACGTTTTTCCAGCTCGTAAAGACTAGCCATGATAATAATTATATTATGGTCATACTATTTATAACTTAAGCATTTCACACCATCAAATAGTAACAAAAGAGCCCATCCCCACTTCAACTGCATATGCACAGACGGTAGATATCCACATCATGTTCACAAAATGAAAATAAGCGTTTACCTGGTGACCGCCATCAACTATCTTTATCATTATAGAGGAAAGAAAAGCGTGAATTAAAAGTATTAGCACGATCAAAAAGCTTACTTCTCCCAGGTTATACTGGGTAAGAGTTATTACCGATGATACTGAAAGATCTGTATCTAGAGAAATAGAGCCCATGGATTTGGCCATCATGTTGACAACCATAATACCTACGTAAAGAGAGAAGGATAAACTGGCAGTAATACCGTAAAGCACACCGATAAGCGTAGTTGACGTTTGGGACCTGAAAGTTCGAAGGGAGCAAATTTTTTCCATATTTTTAGCAATTATTTTGCCCAGCTTGTCTGGGACCCCTCCCTTAAGCCTGGAACCGTAATACATGGTGGAAAATTTATAGATCAAGAATGATTCGCTTTCTTTTGTAAACATCTCCCAGGAATTCTCCTGACTGATTCTCAGGTTTAGCCTCTTATAGAGGTTTTTGACCAGATCTGTTAGCTCACCAAAGTCCTTATATTGAAGAGTTCTTAGTGCGTATGTTGTTGTCGTCTGCTTGGCCGATTCGGCAGCACCAAGAGACCTGATAAAACTGGGAAATTGTTTATCCCTCCCCTTGATCTCCTTTTCTATTGATCTGGATACAATACCCGGTAAAAGGAGTGGAGTGAGGGGAATTGTGAACCTCATAATAAGCGGAAGTTGGTTTATAAATGTCAAAACTATTCCCAAGTATGATAGAAGGATTACCGTAGATAAAATTAATATTCCTGCTACTGACGCCAAAATCGATTTATCAATTTTTTTCTCTGAACTTGTTTTGGTATCAAATTTTCCCCAAAGAGGGTCATTGGGTATACGGGAGTGCATGGCGTAAAGGAAAGCGGTCTCTACTATAGCAAACAGAAAAACGGTAGAAACTACCAAAAGAGTGGGAGACATGCCAGTAATAGCAGGAAGTATGATGGCGAACACCACAGCGAATGCAATAGACAATATCATGGAAAGGAACAGCTCTTTGAATATATCCACATCCTTTAGAGCATTAACATACATGGTTTCGAACTCTGACATTACGACTGACTGTTCCCCCACCAGAAAGTCCTCTAACTCCTGACCGGCGTCAACATTATATGCAAATCTCTCCAGAAAATCACTAAATATTTTGCTGGGGCATCGCTGAGCCTGGAATTTGCAGGCTTCGGGCAAGCTCATCCCCCAGTCATCCACAAGTCGGGTGATCAACTTTGCCTGTCTGCTTAGCTCGTGGTATTCTTTTTTCTCTCCGATAATCTTGAATAAACCCTTCCTCTGCATTTCAGCAGTTGATAGTGTGCCAGCATGAGTTATGAACAGGTGGAGGTTCTGATTGATCTCCACTCTTTTTTTATCCACTACAACTTTAGGATAGATCAATGCTACCAGTAATCCGAATAAGGGTAAAGTAAGGAATACGAACGATAAACCACCCAGTAATCTACCCACAAAGATATAGAGTATCAATCCGGCTACTAGGAAAGCCAGAGTCAGTGGTAGAGCAAACCTGACAAAGTACTCCTGGGGTTCTAATCCCAACATCCTGAATGCTTGATCATATTGGCTGGCGCTCATCTTTCCTCAATAAACGCTGAAAGGCAATGCATCTATCCCATTTAATCTATAAGTTTTCAGCAACTCATTTACCTCATGGTAGTCGAAGATCTTCTCCTGTACCATTCTCTCGATAATCTTGCTTCTCGTCTCCAGGTCATTGTAAATCTGTTTTCTGTCCGCGTAACCCAATTTCGTAGCGATTTTGTCTTCCAGGATGTAGGAGTTGGCAAAACCCCTAAAGATTATTTCGTCGGTAGCAAAATCATATTCAAACGTCTCTCTGGTAATAATACCATCATACTGTTTAGAATAACCTTCAACCTCCTGAACACTGGTAACTCTTCTGTACCCTTTTCCCTTGATGAAGTTCTGGAAAAGAGCTATGTCCAGGTTTCCCACGAATGGAGTAGGCACATTTATAGGGTCACTGGTGATCCTCTGCACTAGCGCTTCCATGGTGCCTGCGTGGAAGGTAAATATGACCGGGTGGCCGGTCTGCATGGCCTGGAAGGCGATTCTGCCTTCTTCACCTCTGACCTCACCAACTATGATGTAATTAGGCCTGCTCCTCAATGCAGCCTTCAATAACCCAAACATATCTACTCCACCCCTCCCACCTTCTCCCTCTCGAGTACACATCTGCTGCCAGGCATTATGGGGAGGTAGGACTTCAGGAGTATCTTCTACGGTGTAGATCTTGGAATCGTGATGTATAAAGCTTAGAGCAGCATTCAATGTAGTGGTTTTACCGCTGGCCGTTTCACCGCTAACAATAAAGCTGACATCATTCTCCAGACATAACCACAGATAAGCGGCAAGGGTGGGGGACATGGTGCCGAATTTTACCAGTTGAGTGAAGGATATAGGAACTTCTTTGAACTTTCTGATAGTAAGTGAGGCACCTCTGTTGGAGACATCATCACTATAAACGAGATTAAGCCTGGACCCATCGGGAAGTTTGGCATCAACAATGGGGTGAGCATCGGTTACCGGCTTGCCGATCCTCTCCCCTAAAGCCTTGAGGTATCTCTCATACTCTTGCTCGTTTTCCCACTTTACATTGGTTCTCACCATATCGAATATCTTATGTGTTCCGTAGGTGATGTCGCGATTTATAACGTGAATATCCTCAAAGTATTTGTCTCTGATCATTGGTTCTAGAGGTCCTAGACCAACAATATCTCTGTTCAGCCTGTACCTAAGCTTATTGTAAGTATCTTCTGTGACCTCGATCTTTTTACCGCTAAAACTTCTAAATAAACCTTTTCTCTCTTCATCTGGATTCTTTCTTACTGCAACTACTTTGGAGAGTATTTCTTCGATTATATCTGTGAACCCTTCTTCGCTTTGGGGGGATTCTTCTTCTATTGATCTCTCCAGAACAATTTCCCTAACGGTTCTGTATTTAACGTATTCTTCTTCATTAAGTGTAGGTTCTACACCATAGTATTTGGTTTCTTGTGCCATTCCTCCCCATATATGAGCGAAGAGCAACTCACCAATAGGATAGATCAGATTGGGCCTCGCAGCCTTATCTTCGATGCTCGGTTCTTCTTTATAATCAGGATACTTTCCAGTGATCCTCTTAAAGCTAACCAAATGGTCTTTTAGATGAGTGTACCTATAAGCAAGCTCTTTTAATTCTGGATCAAGTTTGGTAGCCATAGATCACCCCTGATTAGACTACCGATCTGGCTTCGATAACGATTCCGACACCAGGCCTTACAGAAAAACCTATTTTGTCACCGAGTTTATCTCCCCCGCCTGCATGCCTGTTAACGTTTATAGAACGCCTTATCTCGCTTCCAACTTCCATCATCTCTATATAAAAATAAACATCTGCAACTGATCTAAAGGGATTTATGACCTCCTCGGATACATTGGCAGGATCCACCGTTATTATTATGGTCTTTCCTCTCCCGATCATGTCTCTGAAAAATGATATGATGGATAGAGCTGCACCTCTGCCCTCATCTCTCAGTATCATTTCTTCAAAAGTGGCATCATTCCTCAATATGGCGTCGAAGGTATCGATTATAATCACATCTGCTTTCCAGATAGCTTTTGACTCACTCATCCTTTTCAAGAGCTCTCTTTTCCCCTTAAACTTACCCAGATCTGCGTGTAAGAACAACATTTTCTCTTGAAGTAGCATGGATTCTATTTTGGTGTAGCCCAATGAATGCATTTGACCCAAAAACCTATTCACTCTGAGTTCTGTGGAGATGTAGGTAACAGTATGTCCGGCCATACAAAGGCCATAGGAAAACCTCTGGGCGAGTGCACTTTTTCCGCCGCCATAGTTGCCTTCCAGGAGTACTATACAACCTTCAGGAAGTCCACCTCCCAGCTTTTCTTTAACTCTGTCAGTATTCTCTAAGTCAATGGAATACATATCATCACCTACTACCTGCGTGAACATAAGTGAGTACTTGTATCATAATGATAGTTGTAATCTAAAAAAAGTTTCTAATTAGTCCTCATGGGAACGAGGCCATATAATTTTTTATCTAAATATTAAATATAATTGTAATTTATATCCTGAACCTCAATTCGTCCCACTCCCCTCCTCTAACATAAACTCTAATGGTATGGGACCCTGATGGAAGCGTGGTGTTTATGGTCAGTTTGGCAACCTCAGAAGGCAACAGCTCAAAATCTTCACCCATTGAAGATACGGAGAAGTTGGTAATATAAGTTCCGTTTATCAGAACATCAAAGGTTTTCTTGTCCACGGCAAATGAACTATCTCCGGTATTCTTAACGTAAATTATCAGTGGATCGTGGGAAACGTTATCGGGGTCGTTTATTATGGTTATGTCGTCTTTGATGCTCTCTACCAGCGATCTACTCCGTTGATCGAAGACGACAGAAGTCTCCTGTATAGAGCTTATCATCACTCCAGCGATCATAGAAGAGATGACCAGAGCGGCAATGAAAAATATTATCTCTGATGCGGGTGTGGACGCCATTTAAACACTCCAATAGCCCGAAGCTCCGTTATCGGCGACTAATTTTATCCTAGATGGGTTGAGCGATGAATTTACTTCGACCGTCAGAGTTTCTTCCGGAATCCAGATATTGACTTCCTTACCGTCAACTGTTGTGGAAGTAATATTATCAGTATACAGCCCCCCATCGAACAACAACTCTATCTTTTTGGTCTGAATGACCGTACTTCCGTCATTGGTGGCGTTGATTATAACCGTTCCTGAGCTGTAACTGACATTGTCGATGCTCAAAAAAGTGTGAAGCTGGTTGTAATTTATCTCTCCTTTTTTAATATCCGCTTTTCTCAGCAACTCATAATTTGAGCTGAGGGTGTTGAAAACTATTGATGCGGTTATGGCCATGGCAATTAGTAGAATTGCGCTAGCAATTGCTCCCGAAGGCATGTTCAGTAATCACATCGTTAACATCTTTATCCAGCCCTTCTACTTCCTTGACCATTTTTTCGACCTCTCCGAGATTCAGTTCACGTCCACTGAGTTTGGAGATAAAGATGAGGGACTTGAAATGGTCTTTCAATGTAGGGTTTTCCGGCTCATTAACTATATGCCCTTCCCTTAAAACATAACCTCTGGAGTAGTTAATCAGTAAGTCCTTTACATTTTTGCTTATCCACCCGATATCAACGTAGAAGTCCAGAATATCCGCCATCCTTTTTATTCCAAAAGTGTTAACCAGGTAATCCATCCATTTTAAAGCGATCACATCGGAGATAAGGTCTTTAGGAATATCCACCAGGTAGGGAGAGGAAGACTTGGGAAGCTGGCCGGCGTGACTTCTCGTCTCATACACAGCTTCTTGAATGTTCTCACTGGTCTCTGATGGGTGCAAAGTCTCGAAGTCTGGAGCCTGGGACTCATCTCCAAATTCTTCTTTGCCTGCTGGTTGATACCCCATATCTTCGGCTCGTTCTTGGTCATGCTCATCCTTTAGCTTCTTGAACATATCTTCTGGCGCTTCTCCGGATCCGGATGGAGATTCGGGGCTCGTAGCATCATCACCAATATTCAAGTCTTCTTCCATTACTGGCTCTTCGTCTTCTTCGACATCTTCAAAAAAGCTCTCCGCATCCTTCGATGAGAGATCCTCGGGAATTTCTTCCTGTTTGCTCTCCGTACTCGGAGAAAAGATGCCCAATCCTCCCCCTCCACCATATCCGGTCTCTGTAGCAAAAGGATTTATTCCTTCAGTGACCATTTCATAGATTCCCAGAAGCTTTCTGACGTTTTCTTCTATCTCGGTGATTCTATTTCCCATCTCTTCATTTTCAGACCTTATAGTGTTCAGCTTT
>JBKHKH010000033.1:0-16325 GCA_046537735.1 Archaeoglobaceae archaeon
GGAGAGGTTGCTGAGGTTGCTAAAGAAATTATGAAGGATAATGCATCCTTCTTTTTGAATGTGGGAGGTAAACCATCTGACCAATGGATACCATTTGATGTCGCTTTTGAGTTCAGGGAGCATTTCTATTTACAGAATACCATTCACTGGATCAAATCCATCTCCATTCCCAAAGAAGATATTGGTAACTACGACCATATCAGAGGAGATGTTTCTGTAGGCCACTACCAACCAGTGAACAGTGACAAATACCTCAGTAGTTGCCATGAATACATATTCCACTTCACCAAAAAAGGAGACGTTAATTTAGATAAACTAGCTATCGGAGTCCCTTATCAGGATAAGAGCAATATCGGAAGATGGAAATCAGCAACAACCGACTTGAGAGGGAGAGGAAACACATGGTTCATACCCTACCCTACTATTAAGGAGTCCAGACCGCACCCCACTGTTTTCCCGGTTAAACTACCTGAAATGTGTATAAAACTACACGGTGTAAAAGACGGTATGCTAGTTTTAGATCCGTTCATGGGTATTGGTTCAACCGCTCAGGCCTGTATGAAGATTGGTGTGGATTACATTGGATTTGAAATAGACTCTTCTTATGTAAAAATAGCCAATGAGCATATCCAAAAAACTTATTATGCATTATGAATATATATTCAAAAAATGCCGAGAAGAAAAAAGTGCAGATGGATTTACACAGATGTACCACCGGAAGTGTCACCAGCAAAAGGGGGTGCGGTAGAGTTATTTGCTGATGAGCTGGAGGCCATTCGACTTACGGATGTTGAACAGATGAGCCAGTCAGAAGCCGCTCACCTTATGGGAATTTCCCAGCCAACGCTGCACAGAGTGCTCAAAGAAGGCAGAAAGAAACTGGGAATAGCTGTCCTGGAGAACAGAGAGGTGATAGTCGCAGGAGGCGAGCACACCATGAGAAGATTAAAATGTTTTGATTGCGGTCATGAATGGAGTGAGCCCTACGGAACAGGAAGACCTGCCTGTCCTCACTGCAAGAGTGTAAATGCAGCAAGAGTTGGCAGTAAAGAAAAAGAGAGGAGAGGGAGACGTAGAGGCAAGGGACCCGCTGGAAGGAGACGTAGAGGAGACGGACAGGGATAAATCCTACTGCAATAGATCACTAATAAGTTTATAAACAAGTCTGTGAGCGAACAAAGTACCACTGAGGTTTTCCATGATCAAGAGAAGAAAGAACCTGGAAAAGAATATTGCCCACGAAAGGATTGAGATCCTTGTTGACAGAGCAAGGAGATACATGAACGAGGACTATGACCTATCCAGAAGGTATATATCCCTTGCTAAGAGGATAGGAGAACGCTACAGAGTGAAAATACCTAAAGAGCTGAAAATAACTTTCTGTAAAAAGTGCCTTTACCCCTACAGGTCTGATAAATTCCAGGTGAGGGTCCGCAAGTCCCGGGTCATAATCACCTGCCTTAACTGCGGAGAAGAGAGGAGAGTACCCATAAGACCTTTAAAGACCAAAAGTCCATAAAGCCTAAACAATGATGGACGACTGAAGGTTTACAATTGTCCTACATCACCGTGTTCCCACGCCGAACTCGTTTTGGTTTGCTTCTCCTTACATATTCTTCTAGACCTATCTATCCATTCCCCTTTCTTTTAACCAGAAATAAGCCAGAGAATAATCCTGTCATGGTTAATATAGCCTTAAAACCAGGAGTGACTGCTGAAGAGTTGATTTTAAGCTGAGTTTCATCACTGGATTTCTGGGAGCCAGCATTTACGGTGAGGTTGACACTGTAGTTGAAAGGAGGGATATTTTCAGGTAGAGTAATGGGTATCCTGTTCTCAATGGGAGGATCTTGTGATGGTCTTACCGGTTGAAATTCAAATGTTTTTTCCAATCCTGCAGCTGATAGCGTACCGCAAAATACCAGATCTCCCCTCCACTCTACTGGAGTCCAATCCAGGGTTACAGTGAAATTGACAGTATCTCCTGGCTGTGCTTCTACATAAGATGGTTCAACAGAGAGGCTGAGGTTTTCAATCTCTGCCGGACTTTCTGCCTGACTTGTTCGTTGCTCTGGTAGGGAGGATTGGATTGCACTACTTTGTTTCGCCTCATCTTCGGTTGAGGTTACCGGATCTTCTTGATCTTGATCTAAATCTTCTAAATCTTCTACCGCCACAAGCTGGACTGGCGGTAAAATATCTTCTTCAGCGTGAGAAACGTCCAGGCTCAATATAGTCAGCCTATCTGAGTACGTTGAGGGTAAATACCCTGAGACTTCAATTCTTATTTCCTTTATTCCAGTTGAGTCTGGTGCGAAACACAAATGCTTTCCATTTCCAAATCGCTCATATGTGTCAGTGGGTACTGGACGAGTTTCCTTTTCGCCTGAAGCATAGAGAATCGTTGCAGTTATATTTGACTCCTCTAGGATGGTGTATACGTCATAATACCTGGATGTCCCACAATCTCCACCGATTCCTGAGTTTGAGTTGTTCGATGGATATATGTGGTAAGTCAAATCGATCGGCTCGCCAGGAGTGTATGGTGTGCTGGACGCTCCTTCAACTCTATAATAAACATCGCCCGCTGAAAGGTGACCTATTTCACAATCCGCAGATGCCAGGGGCACGAATACGAATATTACAAGCGAAATTATGGTGGTTAAAAACAAGAGTTTCTTCTTCATTCTATTTACCCCCAAAATCTCATTGCTACCTCAGGTTGTCTTTATATAGTTCTGTTCGGTTCTTGTCGATGTATGCCGTACGGTTTACAATGTAGTGCGATTCACTGCCTTCGGCACCAAAGTCCTCTGTTGCATTCCATAACCCCTCGCCTGCTGTCCATGGATCGCTCCTATCCGCATCCGCATTCGCAGTATAGCCGAATGTCATATGAGTTCTCCATGTAAAGTTGATCTCCACTTGAACGTGTGTATGACAGGCAACGCAAGCTTCTGTCCCATTGGTCATCAAGTCCTCATTTTCCGCTGACTCCACAAAGGGCTTGTGGGGGTCGTTTTCGAATGCGTTGGCCTCTTCCCAGTGACAATAATCGCAGGGGACGAGTGCTGCAGCGTGATAGCCTTCTCCTTGATTGACATCTCCTGGATATAACGGTTCCACCTGATGACAGAATACGCAAGCCTCCCATATGGCGTAACTTTCACCAGGACCCGGATGATGATTTAAAGGGCTCTTGAACTCTTCCGCCACATCTGCATGGCACTTCTGGCACGGTATGGCTTCTTTCTGATACCACACATGCTGTCCAGCGAATAGAGTGACCGTTGATGGCAATACCAGAACATGTATGGCCAATACGGCTATAAAAATTACAGTTATCTTATATATTCTTCTTTCCATACTGCTCCAAGAAATCAACGATCAGAGATAGTTAAAGTTCCACAACAAAGTCGAATCCACGTTTCACGTATCATATATCACATGTATCAATCGTATACCTGGTCTATATCTCCCGGCCATTCGTTCCAGATAGTTGAGTTACCAAAGCCGGTGGTGTTACCCCAGCTCGTAGCGTTAGCAGTTCCACTATAGTCCCAGTTGTCCACAGTCCAGTTATGCGTACCAGCATCAGTTACAACAGGTTTCTGCACACCTATATCGAACTCTATTGTCCTAGCATGGGTCCAGTTGATCTTCACCGCAATCCCAGTATGACAGGCTATACACGCTTCATTCTCATCTCGTAAAATATCTGTATCTCTTGATCTGTCTACAAAGGCTTTATGAGCAGCCATACTGCCAGTATCCCATCCGTAAGCTCCCGACTGATTGAAATAAGTTATTCCAAAGCCAGTGGCAGGAGGAACATGAAATATAGAGTAGCTTTCATAGTTGCCAGTTGAACCTCCGGGCTCCAGGTTGCAATGACAGCGCTTACAGTGTCCATCAGGAATCCCAGCTTCCACTCCAGCAATATCTATTCCGTGTTCGGGGAACTCGTCCCAGTCGCTGGGATCGTCATGACAGCCTCCACCTACACAGCTATCCTGGTCGTTGCAGTACTCTTCATGTTCAGCAGGTCCATCAAGGCGTGCTTCTCCCCAGTTGGGGTCCCAGCTCTCGTAAGTAGTGTACACTTCCTCTTGACCTCTATGACAGGCTATACAGGATACGGTGCTGGCAGCATGTGCCTCTTCTCCAGCTACGACCGTTGTGCCTTCAACACTGGCATGCTGATTGTTTGTGTAGTACCACGTGTGGCAGTAAAAACATGGGAAGTTCCCCATCGACTGGTGTCCACCAGGAGAGTACTTGGCTGAATCTATATACGTTTCACCGCTATGCGGACCTACATGGGTGTCCATTTCCGCATAAATGTCCGCATGACATTTCTTGCATGGAATGTCGCTTCCAGAACCCTCCAGATTGTACCAGTAGTGTTGGCCCGCGAACAGCGATACAGTTGAAGGCAGGGCAAGAAAACCGATAGCTACCAATGCTAAAAAAAAGATCACTAGTTTAGATGTTCTCATGAGCTACTCGTAAATATCTCCTATATCCCCCGGCCATTCGTTCCAGATAGTTGAGTTACCAAAGCCGGTGGTGTTACCCCAGCTCGTAGCGTTAGCAGTTCCACTATAGTCCCAGTTGTCCACAGTCCAGTTATGCGTACCAGCATCAGTTACAACAGGTTTCTGCACACCTATATCGAACTCTATTGCCCTAGCATGGGTCCAGTTGATCTTCACCGCAATCCCAGTATGACAGGCTATACATGCCTCGTTCGAGTCCAACATCAGGTCGTTATCAGTTGCATCAATCACAAACTTCATGTGAGCCGCCATGCTCCCTGTATCACCTGAAGCGTTAGTTAAACCAAAACCTCCTGCATATGGGATGTCTGGGTCGTTATCGAATGGGGAGTCGCCGTGACACTTTTCACAATCTGATCCTGAAAAGTAACCTTGATCTGAGTAGGCATGAGACCCTGTACCAGCAGTAACTACATTATCAAACTCGGTACCGTTTATGCACCTGTGACAATCCATGCAGGCTATCGTTGAGGCTGCGTGAGCGTATTTACCTGGCGTTACCGTTCCACCTTCGTCAGTGGCGTACTCGTAATCCGCATATCTGACTCTGTGGCAGAACTCACATTCCATTCTCCCGTAGCCTGTTTCGCCAGTGTGGGGCCCTGAAATCAGGTTCATCTCATCAGCGATGTCCGCATGACACTTCTCACATGCGATCTCTGTGGCTATTTTCTCTCCTTCGCTCAAGTCGTACCAGTAGTGTTGGCCCGCGAACAGCGATACAGTTGATGGCAATACCAGGAAGCCGATAGCTACAAGTGCTAAAAAAATAAGAAGGATTTTGGATGTTTTCATTGTCTTAGCTTTTTTATTGGTCAGCTTCCGTATTCGTAGTCTACACCGGGTACTTCACCTGGCCACTCGCTCCAAGAACTTGACGTGCCATATCCGGTGGTGTTACCCCAGCTCGTAGCGTTAGCAGTTCCACTATAGTCCCAGTTGTCGACAGTCCAGTTGTGCGTACCAGATTCGGTCGTAATCGGTTTCTGCAGACCTACATCAAACTCCAGACTCCTGGCATGGGTCCAGTTAATTTTCACTGCGACATGAGTGTGGCAAGCCACACAGGCTTCGTTCGAGTCCTGGAGTGTATCATATTCAATCGCTCTGGCGACAAAGGCGTTGTGAGCCTCATATGTGCCTGGGTGTGTGTCATTTGAGTAACCATATGGAGAATCTACACCATAACCGCTTATATTAAAGCCTCCAGCATAGAAACCTGCATAGTCTGAGTCACTAGGGACTCCTGGCGTACCATATGGATCATACTGATGGCAGAGCATACAGGCAACCACACTTGCGGCATGAGCTTCGTCACCTGCAGTATAATTAGTAGATACCTCATGAACTGTTGCATATGTTATGGTGTTGTTGCTTCTGTGGCATGCCTCACAATCTCCCTGATCAGCACCATCAGGGTCCTCTCCCCAGCCAATATGGAAGTTTGACTGGTCCAATTCTTCAAAAACGTCAGCGTGGCACTTTTGACATGGAATTTCGTTTGACCCAACTTCTCCGGTTAAGTCATACCAGTAGTGCTGACCAGCGAACAGCGATACTGTAGATGGTAGCACTAGTATACCGATGGCTAGCAGTGCAACTAGCAATACAACTATTCTTCCCCCATTCCCATTCACAATTATTACCTCCTATTGGTATTCACTAGCTGCTTCTTTGTAATCTATTTAAACTTTTTGAGATGGCATGCAGATTATTATTATCAATTCAAGGTTATCAAATCAACTCTATCTCGGATATGCGTCCCGATTCTAGACGTTCAAACTCTAATTTACTCTTTTTTCAAATCAAAGAGATGAATTACTAAAGCACGCTAATCGCATGCCAGTAACAAACCCTTTTATAATAAACTACGATGTAGAGCTATATATTAAAAAAACCCTAATCCCATCCTAAATATACTGAACAAAAAAACGGAAAACGCAGGAAGACACTTATACTATTCTCAAAAATAAGAATATGGGCTGGAGAGGCAGTTAACAACAGAGGTAGGCTACGGGAATGGGGGAAGTGATAACCGCCTCTGGGGACACCTCTCCAACCAATAGTACAGTATCCTTAGTAATATAAAACCATTACTGAAAACCATATGGTGTCGCTATAACTCATCCCTAGCACCGTATTTATTATTTTAAATTTATTTTAATTACAGTAAAAAATAAACCTTTATATATTATGGTGATAACAATTATTATAATGAGAAAGTTTGGTTATTTGATAAGGTTCACTGGTTTAAAGAGAGAAGTATCCTATGCGCCTAAATTGCTGATAAACTTGTTGTCGACAGATCTTATTAAAAATAACTGCTCTTAATCCATGTTTTCCGATCTTCTTGCTCTATTAAGCTCTGCTAATGGACGAGCACTATTTCTAGTTTTCTTACCAGCCACAGTGACTGGCATGTTCATCTTGCCCAATGCCTCACTCCTTCTAATGGAAGATAACACATCCACAAATTATGCCAGCGTAACTGACGAGGAGTTAGAAATGAGCAGTACAGATTCGGATCCGGATTGCTCCCAGTGCCACGATAACTACCATGATATTGCCGCAGAAATCGAGAGCAGTCCCATACACACCGGGTATAATTGTACAGTCTGCCATAAGGAGGGGAGCGATACAGAGTGCCAAGCTAATAGAACAACTGTGAGGTGCTCCCAATGCCATAACGTTAACCCTAACAACTTCTCGGCTCACAGAGGATTTATGGAGGACGCCGAAAAAGACCCCACCATGAATTCTACTAATGAAGCCTGCGTCGGATGCCACACCCACGCTGCAGTAAGAATTAACTGGACCCACAGAGCCGCCATGGAATTTGATGTGATAATGTTCGAGAAGCCTACTTCCAAACATTTTGATGTAGCAAACTGGAACAGCACAGGAACTGCTAACTATACGGTATGGGAAGACAGGAACAACAGAAGCCTCAACTTTACTGTTAACCTCGCCCCTTGACTCCACCAAAATCAGGTTTGACGGGACTACCCCCCTGAAATTACTCTTATTACTCTAATACTTCCTTTCTCCACAGTCTCGTCAGAGGGTACTGGTAGGCCATCCTTGAGGACTACGGCTGTTTCGGGATTTATGCCCATATCCTCCAGCATCTGGGAGTAATTTATATCAGCACTAACTTCTATTTCTCTTTTCTGAGGTTTAAAACCATCGAACTCGATCTGTATCTTAACGTTCTTTTCTTGAGAGCTGTTTTCCGTTTCCAAGGCTTTACCTCCTTCACTTTCCTCTTTCCCTTTATCCTATCCAACTACACATAGCTATTTCAAAATCCTGACCATGTCATGTCTCTTGTTCTCAATAAGAGCTTCCTTAATTTTTTTCTTCAGGTCACCAAAATCACTCTTTTTGGCACTAATGGGGAAGATTGCGTTATTCCAATCGGTCCAGGGAGGGTCCATCCCCAGCCATCTGCAAATTTCATTAAGTTTTTTATCCTTATCCTTTTCTTTTACCGCGTCCATCTTGTTGACCGCCAACAGCACGGGAGAGAATTCTTTTAGGAAAGAGAACATCTCCACATCCACCGGTACCTCTCCTCTCTTGTTCCATCTTTCCGCTATCTCTCCAAATGACTTTCCATCCACTACGTGAACAGCAAGAATAATCCTGCTCCCATTCTGCTCAATATAATGAACTATGAAATCCTTGACCTTTTCATTGAGATCTCTGTCCATACCCTGGATGAAACCAAAACCGGGCATATCGGTCAGTAGAAAATCACCGAACTGGAAAAAATTGGGTTTAATGGTGGTCCCGGGCTTCTTACCCTTTCTCACTTTAAGACCAAAAAGGTGGGAGAAAAGAGTGGATTTCCCAACATTAGAACGTCCAACAAATACTATTTCACAATTAATTGGGCCAGAGACCATAATAAGCGTTCAAAACAATAACCAGAACCCCAATAACAAGGCCAAACACAAGTACACTTTTAGGAGGTACTTTGACGTGGGATCTTTCTTCCTCAAAATACCTCATAATACCTGCAGAGGATTGCAGAGGCGGACTGTCTGATTTACGTGATCTCGTTTTACCTTTCGCCATATTTTTTATTGGTATTAGAACTGTATTTAATATTAACTGAACCAGTATTTGCTCTTAGCATACGCCCTTAATAAAATATATAAAAGATAATGACATATAAATACACAGGTTTGAAGGTATCGAGGTGTCCCATAATTTTAAAAGAGGATGTGGGTTATTATGGAAGGAAAGAGATTCTATCCGGTTAAAAGGTATATAGAAGTCCAACAAAATGCACTCTCTGATCCTGAGGGTTTTTGGGGGAGAGAAGCGGAGAGATTGCCCTGGTTTGAGCGTTGGGATAAGGTTCTGGAGTGGGACCCTCCCTTTGCCAAATGGTTTACAGGAGGGAGAATGAACGCCTGTTATGCTTGTGTAGATACGCACATGCATTCGTGGCGTAAGAACAAGGTAGCTTTATACTGGGAAGGTGAAGACGGAAATACAAAATCCTACAGCTACACACAACTGTATAGAGAAGTCAACAGGCTATCTTCAGTGTTGAGAATTCTTGGAGCTAAGGAGGGAGATATAGTGGTTCTTTATCTACCCATGATCCCTGAGCTTCCCTTTTCCATGCTGGCAACAGCAAGAATAGGTGCTATACACACCGTAGTTTTTTCGGGCTTCAGCAGTCAAGCACTTGCTGACAGGATCAACGATACAGAGGCAAAGTATCTTATAACTGCTGATTTTGGGGTCAGGAGAGGTAAGCTGGTCCCCCTCAAAGAGATTGTCGATGAGGGTTTGAAATCCGCCCCAACCATAGAAAAAGTGGTGGTGGTCAAGCGGACGGACGAAAAGATCAACATGGAAGAGGGTAGAGACCACTACTACCACGAACTGCTGGAAAATGCTCGGAGACACGTTGAACCAGTCTCTGTGGAGTCTAATCATCCCCTCTACATTCTATATACTTCAGGGACAACCGGTAAGCCTAAAGGAGTGGTACATTCTACGGGAGGTTATCTGGTTTACAACTGTTCCACTTACAGATGGGTGTTCGATATCTCCGATGAATCCATATACTGGTGCACAGCAGATGTGGGGTGGGTCACTGGCCACTCCTCCATCGTTTATGCTCCTCTGCTCCACGGAGCCACTATCCTGGTGTATGAAGGGGCTCCTGATTACCCTCAGCCGGATAGGTGGTGGGATATCATAGAAAGATATGGTGTCACCATCTTCTACACCTCACCTACCGCCATCAGGATGTTCATGAGGTACGGAGAAGACTGGATAAAGAAATATGACCTGAACAGCCTGAAGATCCTGGGAAGTGTGGGTGAGCCCATCAATCCTGAGGTTTGGGAGTGGTATTACACCCACATAGGAGGAGAACGATGCCCCATTGTGGACACCTGGTGGCAGACAGAGACGGGAGGTATCATGATATCCCCTGCTCCTGGTCTTGAGCTGGTACCTCTCAAGCCCGGCTCGGCAACAATGCCTTTACCCGGGATCGACGCCGAGGTCGTAGACGAAGCAGGTAAAGTGATCCCTCCCGGAGAAAAGGGGTATCTGGTCATAAGAAGGCCCTGGCCCAGTATGCTGTTGGGTCTTTACGGAGACCCGGAGAGATACAAAGAGACGTACTGGTCAAAAATAGAGGGAGTGTACTTTACAGGAGATTACGCAATTAAAGATGACGAGGGTTATTTCTGGATCCTGGGCAGGTCAGACGAAGTTCTTAAAGTAGCAGGCCACAGAATGGGTACTTCCGAGATAGAGAGTGTGGTTGTGGAGTCTCCTTTCGTCGCCGAAGCCGCAGTGATAGGAGTTCCTGACCCGATCAAGGGTGAGGCTATAGTGGTATTCGCCATACTCAAAGAAGGTTACAGGCCAGAGGACGGGCTTAAAGAAGATATTGTGAAGGAGCTTAGAAAACAGATAGGTCCTATCGCCACTCCCAAGTCCATTTACTTCGTGGACAAGCTGCCCAAGACCAGATCCGGAAAGATAATGAGAAGAGTTATTAAAGCAATCTTCGAGGGTCAATCAGTGGGCGATCTATCTACTCTGGAGGATAAAACCTCTATAGAGGAGATCAAAGCTGTTTCAGAGGCAAAATCTGAATAGTTAATTAATTCTCCATTTCATCACTATTTCCAGTGAATTGTTGAATATTTTTCAGAATAGTTTGAATAAAATTCAATTAGAAACCATTAATTATATATAATCATTAACGATTCCACTTACCCAATTGTACAGGGGGTATAAAATGACTGAATTATTTGAACCCGGTTCAGAATACAAACAGAGAGCATGGATCACTGACGAGAGTGTTTTCAAGAAAGCAGAAGAAGATTACCTTAGTTTTTGGGACGAGATCGCCAAATCAGAGGTGGATTGGCTCGAACCTTATGATCGGGTATTAGACGATAGAGAAGCTCCTTTTTACAAATGGTTCATTGGAGGAAAAATTAACATAGCTTATAATTGCCTCGACAGGCACGTAAACAGCTGGAGAAAGAATAAAGTAGCCATAGTATGGCAGGGAGAGCCTGAAAAAGATAGAAGAGTTATCACCTATTACGAACTTTATCGAAGAGTTACCAGATTTGCCAACGCTCTAAAGAAGCTGGGAGTAAAGAAAGGGGATAGAGTTACTATCTACATGGGTATGGTTCCCGAGCTCCCGGTGGCGATGCTCGCCTGCGCTCGCATTGGAGCTGTGCACAGCATAATCTTTGGTGGTTTCTCGTCCACATCATTAAGGGATAGAATCAATGATGCCAAGTCAAAGGTACTGATCACCATGGATGGCTTCTACAGAAGGGGCAAGATCATCAACACCAAAGCAATTGTGGATGAGGCTCTCGAGCTTACTCCCACTATCCAGAACGTTATTGTGCTCAAAAGAACGGAACAAGATGTCAACATGGTAGAAGAGAGAGATATATGGTGGCACGATTTTCAGTATGGAGTCAGGCCAGAGTGCGATATCGTTCCCCTGGATAGCGAGGATCCTCTATTCGTACTCTACACGTCTGGAACCACAGGCAAGCCTAAAGGAGTTGTGCACGTCCACGGAGGATATAATGTAGGGACTCATATCACTGCTAAATGGGTCCTTGACATCAAGGATGACGACATATTCTGGTGCACCGCCGATATTGGCTGGATCACCGGTCACAGCTACATCGTTTACGGTCCTCTTTCCAATGGGGCAACAGTAATGATGTATGAAGGAGCACCAGACTACCCTCACCCTGACAGATGGTGGGACATTATCGAGAGATATGGTGTCACCATCTTCTATACCGCTCCCACAGCGATCAGGTTCTTCATGCGTTTGGGTGAAGAATGGATATACAGACACGATCTCAGCTCCCTCAGGTTGCTGGGGTCGGTGGGAGAGCCCATCAATCCTGAGGTGTGGAGATGGTATCACAAGCACATTGGGAAAGAAAGTTGCCCTATCATGGATACCTGGTGGCAGACGGAGACAGGGATGTTCATGATAACCCCCCTACCCGGGGTTACTGCACTTAAACCGGGCTCCGTTACTCAACCATTTCCGGGAGTAGAAGCAGATGTTTACGCAAATGGAGAGCCCGCAGAAGCAAATGAGCGGGGCAAGCTGGTCATAACCAAACCCTGGC
This sequence comes from Archaeoglobaceae archaeon, assembly GCA_046537735.1. Lineage (GTDB taxonomy): Archaea > Halobacteriota > Archaeoglobi > Archaeoglobales > Archaeoglobaceae > JdFR-22. The sequence continues at coordinate 12,224 of JBKHKH010000033.1, forward strand.
CGGCAATGCTCAGGACTCTCTTCGGCGACCCAGATAGATATGTAGATCAGTACTGGAGAAAATCGGACAGTGGATACATATACATCTCCGGTGACGGTGCCAGGAAGGACGAAGACGGATACATATGGATGCTGGGGAGAATAGATGAGGTGCTCAATATCAGCGGACATCGATTGGGTACTGCCGAGCTGGAAAGTGTTTTAGTTGAACATCTGGCTGTCAGTGAGGCAGCAGTTACAGGAAAATACCACGAGATTAAGGGAGAAGTTCCAGTGGCGTTCGTCATCCTCAAGAGCAGTTATGAAGATACCAGCGAGCTAAAATCAGATCTCAAGAAATTCATAAGAGAAGAGATCGGAGCTATGGCCGTACCCGATGAGATCCACTTCGTATCCAAGTTGCCCAAGACCAGATCCGGAAAGATAATGAGAAGAGTTCTGAAAGCAATTATTAGGGGAGAATCGGTAGGAGATGTTACCACTCTGGAGGATGAAGCTTCCGTAAAGGAGATAGAGGCTGCCTACAACGAGTTTAAGGATGTAATAGGGAAATAAGGGAAATAGGGGATGCATCTCGCAACTTAATTTCCTTTTCCCTGCAATAAAAAAACTAATAACTTATCTATTTTTATTTCTTTCAATGGTGTATAATTACAACTGTGAACTGATACGACCTGATGGTACTCTCACCACAGGTGTACTAGCCATCAATCACGAGAATAGAGAAGTTTTTTTTGATGAGAAAGATGAGAAAGAGATCTCCAGCGGATACGTAGTTTCTCCTTCATTTTTCAACTCCCACGTACATTTAGGGGACTCACACATCAAGGACCCGCTTCCCATGAGGCTGGAGGAGCTTGTGGGACCCGGAGGGTTCAAATTCAGGTACATGAAATCAAAAGGCGTCAATGCAGCCATGAGGTCTTCTATTGAGGTTGCCCGATCATCAGGTACTTCTGCACTGGCCGACTTCAGAGAAGGAGGATGTGATGGACTTGAGATGTTAAGAGAGGCTGATAAAGACCAGATATGCTATCCTCTGACCAGACCGTCCACTGTTGAGGAGGCTGAGAGTCTGGCTGCCGATGACTATGTAGTTGGTTTTGGCCTTAGCAGTACGAGAGACCACGAAGAGAGTTACATAGAAAAGATAAGGAAATTGGCACGAGCTAAAAATAAGATTTTTGCCATTCATGCAGGAGAGAGAGACGATCAGGATGTCGATGATGCCATAAATCTGGAACCGGACATGCTGGTCCACATGAATATGGCCTCTAAAGCTCAACTGAGGCATGCTATGAATGAGAATATACCTATCGTTTCCTGTCTCCGCTCCAATTCATTCTTTGGCCTCTTAAATCCGGAGAACTATCAAATGCTACTGGATTACGATAGGTGGCTTATAGGAACGGATAATGTGATGGTGGCTTCTCCTTCTATGCTCGATGAGCTGACCTTTGCCTCTTATTTATTAAGAAATGACGTTGAGGTGGTTAAAGCAGCGTTCAGAGGGTTTGAGGTGTTCGGTGTTAGGCCGGATATGGTGATCTTCAATAAAAAAGGGAACCTGAGCCACACGTTAAGGCCCATTTCCTCCGTGGTGAGGAGGGGTAAAAAAGAAGATATTGATGAGATTATCAGTGGATATGATTTGAGCGATTTATTCAATGATTAATTTGACGTCTAAAAGTTATTTTAAGCAACTATCAGGTAACTACTTGTCCGTCCCAGTAAACTGTACTCTGGAGCCATTCATAATATTGCCTGTAAATCCTTTTGAGAGAGTCAGGTTCATCGGTAATCAATTCATTAAATACTTTGTAAAGTTCAATTATATCCTCACTTGCCAGATCATTTATTTCTTCCATGAATACACCTATAATTAATAAGTTAAATAACTTTTGTGCTTTGTGATTTCAGCTGACAGTATAATACATATATGTAGAAGGAAAAAATATTTATCCATCTGCTATTCTGTGGTAACCGTGAAGGCAGAAGATGTAATGAACAAGAATGTGATATATGTCACTCTTCCTAATACCAGAGATAGCGTACTTCAGTTATTTAAAGAGCACCGTATTTCCGCTGTTCCTGTAATCAAAAATGGAAATCTGGCCGGTATTGTTACCAGAAAGGATTTACTCAGGAAGGTCGATGAAGATCAACTGGCTCTTTTAATGACTCCCAAACCCACAACAGTCCAGGTCAGCGATCCCATAGAGAAAGTAGCGGAAATATTTGCAACCACTAAATTCAGGAGAACTCCAGTGCTCGATGGCGACCAGCTGGTAGGAATAATAACTCTAAGAGATATGGTACAGAGAATCTCTGAAATGTCCATCGAAAAACCCGTAAAGGAATTTATGTCCGGTTCAACCACCTGTGTGTGGGAAGAGACTCCCCTGAACATTGTAGGGGAGGTCATGAGAGTTGCCAATGCAGAACTGTGTCCCGTGCTGGATAATAGTGCAGAAATTGTAGGTATAGTCGATGAGAAGATAATGTTGACCGAGTCTCTGATCGAAGAGTTCATAGAGCAAACCCACTACTCCTCTTCAAGCGATTCAGACGATGACTGGACCTGGGACAGCATTAGAGATCATTCAGTTAAGTACTTTGAGGTGAGTGTGGTTAAGCTGCCCAAAGAGCCGGTCAAGAATTACATGAAAAAAGCTGCATTCGTCTACCCTCAAACTCTGGTGTCCAAGTGTGCCAGAGAGATGGTAAGGAGAGACATGGACCATATCCCTATCCTGGACGTGGAGAACAGGCTAATGGGTATGGTGGATGACAAAGAGCTGGTGAAGGTTCTACTGGATTAGTCTGTTATTTCCATCTCAAGCTTATAAAAGCAGTTCATAATGGAGTCGTGTTCAGTGAATTAATATGCCGGGCTTGTTAATTGACCTTGAGGGAATAGACGGATCAGGTAAAAGAACTCAGGCGGAAATCCTGAAAAATTCTTTTACAGCTGAAGGTTATAAAGTCATTCTTTATTCCTACCCTGACTACGACTCTCCCTACGGGGAGATAATAAAGGATTTCCTGAATAACAATATCAACCTTAATCCAGATGAGCAATTCTTACTGTACCTGATCGATATCGTAAAAGATAGAGATAGCATTAGAAGAAGAGTTAATGAAGGTTATATGGTGATACTGGACAGATATACACCCTCCACTATTGCTTATCAGTGTGCCAATCACTTCGACTACGAGAAGGCAAAGGAAATCATCAGACTGGTGGACGTATCCCTCCCCGATATAATCGTTTACCTCGATACTCCAGTTAAGGTCTCAGGAGAAAGAAAGATAAAACAGAAGAACCATAAGGACCGGTTTGAAGACGATGCCCCACTCCTTGAAGAGGTAAAGAGCTATTATGAAAGAATGATCGATGAGGACTTCCCCTACAAGTGGGTGAAGATAGATGGAACCAGAAAAATCAAAGATATAAGTGAAGAGATCTTCCAGACAATAAACAATTTTATGGAACGAAGAGAGTGATCACAGATCGTAGAGTCCAAGGATCTGTAATTTAACCCATAGTAAAAGATAAATATCAAGGTCATCTTCTTTTATGTTGAAGCCCCGTGGGGTAGCGGTCAATCCTATCAGGCTCTGGACCTGACGACTCCGGTTCGAATCCGGACGGGGCTACTGAAAATTTTTTTATAGCCTCAAAATTCTGTGAGCCTTATTCTTTTCATGTTTGATATGAATTATTAGAGAGGTAGGAGATATTTTTTGATTATTTTTCACTGTTATCTGAATTTTCACTTAAGTTGAAGTTATAAATTTCCATAAAACTTTTCTTTGCCTGATGTGATGATTATACTGGACAGTAAAATATAGGATTGGTTTAGATGACATCCATAACTTTCTATGGTGGAGTAAACGAGATTGGGGGAAACAAGTTTCTTCTAGAAAATCAGGGGTCAAAGTTTTTTCTTGACTTTGGCAAAAATTTCGGTAGAGAGAAATTGTACTTTGAAGAGCCTTTCATTAAGGCGAGGGAAGAAAAGCATCTTCTAAATTTGGGTATTTTGCCGCCTATAAAGGGTTTGTACAAAAGCGATGCCCACCCTTATGAGTTAGATGGG
>JBKHKH010000034.1:0-16273 GCA_046537735.1 Archaeoglobaceae archaeon
AACCTTCATCCTTCTTTACTTCCTTAACCAGCTCTAATCTATGCTCTGCACCTGATTTGGTGGCCTGTCTTTTTATTATATCATGAAGCTCGTAACCCCTCCCTTCTACTCCGGGGTAATTCTCTACATAAGGAGCTATGGAAAGTGAAGAAGCAGGTGAAATGGACTCAAAAAATGCGGTCTTTAAACCAGCTCTTGCAGCATTCATGGCTGCTGTGGCCCCACCAGGTCCACCACCCATAACGATTACGTCATACCGCTCATTCTCGCTCATACTATCCCCTGAATTGACTGGTTCACAGGCTATTTAATTTTTTGTCTCCAAAAGTTTCCTCAGTTGCTACTCTCACTTCATAGTAAACATTATGTACTTATCTTTTCACTCACTTCACCACTAAATTAAAGTAATTAAAATAAAACTAATTAATCAATAATTTTTAATTTAATAAACTTAATAATTTAATAATATTTTAAATTATTTTTAGTTATACTAAATACATTACTTAACATTAGTTTATTTATTTTTTTATTATAATATATTTAATTTTCAATCCAGGAATAAAATTGTTCCAAAATTTATGTAATAAAATGTTTAGGGCTACCGAAAAATTATATGTTGAGGTAAGTCGGTCATTCCAAAATATATGTGAATACAGGAGTTACGGTGGGTTAAAGGGGGGGTAAACGCAAAAACTGCAGGGGATCACATGCTGACACCTGAATTTTCCAAATTCATTACATGTTTTATGTAATACAGGTTTTTGGCATTCACCACTCATAGTTAAAATTAATCAATTAAAATAAAATTAATAAAAATTAACTAATAAAATTTAAATTAGATTATTTGTTAATACTAATCAATAATGTTTATATTAGTATTATTAAAATTATTATTATGTTTAATATACATTAAATAATCAAAATTATTAAATTTTTATAACTATTAGAAAATTTTAATATTATGGGATTGTGAAGTGAGTGGTGAGTTCAGGGTAAGGATAGTAGAATAAGTTAATAAAGTAGTGAGGTGAGAAAGGGCAATAATCACCCGGGCTATAATGTGTTTTAAGGCCAGGTAGATTGTATGGTTTAAGGGGAGACAAATTATTATATTCAGTGAGCTACTTATGGTGAGCGATTGATCATGCAACAGGACAACGGAATTGAGAGCGGATGCGCTAACTGTGGCTGGCGGGCACATGCGCAGAAGAATCCCAGGTCATGGAAAGCCCGTTTGTGGCGATGGCACACCAAGTGGTGCCCCGGTTGGAAGAAATACGTCAAGGAGTTAGAGAGCGAAGGCTTAGAAGTGCCCAAGAACTAATGCCTCCACTAACTGGACTAATGTGAGTGAAAACTGTAACCAGTAGGGTAAGTCATCTTGGGGTCAGCTGGACCTCGTGAACCTTGAACTGAGAATTTAAAAATAAATTAAATAAAGTGTGGGTTAATCTTCTCCTTCACACTTTTCTTCATCTTCGTCCTTCTCTTCAGCGGTCTTTTCCAGGTTGTATTTCTGGATATTTTCGTCAGCGAATTCTTGCAATTGCTTTATTATCTCTTCACCTTGAGGATGGGAGAAAAGGTGCTTGAACCTTCTCTGGACCTTGAGGTAATCCTCAACAGGTTTCTTCTCTTTGATCTTCCTTACTCTGGTAAGCTCACCGTCCTCGAACTCTACGATGGGGAACAGGCCGGTCTCATGCGCCAGTCTGGCTATCTGAACTGAGTCTTCTCCTTTAATACCCCATCCGGTAACACAGGGAGTGTATACGTGAAGATACTTGGCTCCTTCAGCTTTCACCGCCTTCTTGGCCTTCATGCTGATATCTCTGGGGAACGCTACGGATGCGGTAGCCACATAGGATAGCCCGTGAGCCAGTGCGATGGATACCATGTCCTTCTTTTTCTTGACTTTTCCGGGCTTGAGTGAGCCTACAGGGGTAGTTGTGGTGTGACAGCCCATGGGTGTCAGTCCGCTCTGCTGGTTGCCGGTATTCTGGTAGGCTTCGTTATCCAGGCAAATATACAGCACGTCATGCCCTCTGTCAAACAATCCGGATAGTGGGCCTATGCCTATGTCTGCAGTCGCTCCATCACCAGCGAACACCAGAACATGACCTTCATCCTTTCTGTTCATGGCCTTGAGAGCCGCCTCGATCCCTGCGGCAACTGCTGCGGAGTTCTCGAACAGGGAGTGGATGTAGGGCACACCCCAGGAGCTCTTCCCGTATTGAGAGCTGATGATCTCCAGGCAGCCTGTAGAATTGGCCACAAAGCACTTGCCATCAAGCGCATCCAGGACATTTCTGACCACCACAGGGACTCCACAACCTGGACAGGCTCCATGTCCTGAGGCAAAGTAATCAGTGTTGCTCATGGTATCACCTCGTCAAATTCTTTAGCATCTCCAAACTGGAATCCGGGGTCTGCCTTACCCTCAAGCACCTGATCGATGCTCTTCTGGACCTGGCTTCTGGGTATGTCTCTTCCTCCTAGACCGAGAGCTATGGAATACACTGGAGTGTCTCTTCCGTAGTTGGCGCTTTTGACGTCAATGGATACCGGTCCATCGTGACCAAAGGAGATGGCTCTCTCGAAAACTATTATCCTTTTGGCGTTCTTCAGGGCTTCTCGCATCTCCTCCACGGGGAATGGTCTGAAGGTCCTCAGCTTGACCAAACCGACATCCTTTCCTTCGCTTCTCATCTCGTTTACCACATCTCTTACCAGTCCAACAAGGGAGCCCATGGCGATCACAACGGTTTCAGCGCCAGGGTTTTCATCGACCACGTGTCCTCCCCAGTCTCTCCCGGTGATATCGTACCATTCCTTGAATTCGTCCAGCATGATCTTTTTGGCCCTGTCCATGGCGTTCTGCATGGCCACCCTGAACTCGGTATAGTAAGCTGGAGGGGCATAACTACCAAAAGTGAGAGGGTCTTTGGTGGTCAACTTGGCAGGAGCTTCATACGGCGATAGATAGCTGTCAACCGTTTCCTGCTCCAGAAGGTCTATGGGCTCGTATGCGTGGGTGAGTTTGTATCCGTCCATGCACACCATGTAGGGTAGCATTACCTTGGGGTTCTCAGCTGTTTTGAACGCAGGGGGCATGATGTCGTGGATCTCCTGATTGTTCTCCACGTAGACCTGCATTATTCCTGCATCCCTCATGAACATGCTGTCCTGATGGTCGTTCCATATGCTCAGAGGAGATGAAAGGGATCTATTGCAGTTGACCAGCACAATAGGAAGTCTCATTCCCGCAGCGCTAATCAAAACTTCGCTCATAAGTATAAGACCTTGAGAGCTGGTGGCGGTGAAAGATCTGGCTCCCGTAGCAGAAGAGCCCACCAGAATCGATGCGGCACCGAATTCGGATTCAGCAGTAATGTACTCACAATTACCCAGCTCGCCGTTGGCATACATCTCTGCCAGTCTTTCCACTATCTCTGTCTGGGGAGTTATAGGATAAGCACATATCACATCGGGTTTGCAGGCCCTTACGCTGTGGGCTACCGAATAAAAACCTCTTACTACCTGCATCATTTTATCATCACACCTTATAAATCTCTTTTACTTCCATGGTTATAGCATCTTCTTTGCACACAAAAGCACAGATACCACAACCTTTACAGTGATCGTAATCAAATTCAACTCTGTATTGCTTTTTAGCTTCTTTAATAACCTCAATACAGGCATCGGGACATGAGATCTCGCAATCCCTGCATCCCTTGCATTTCTCATTGTCCACCACAGGAAAATCTGTCCCCCAGTCCCCTGTTTTGATTTTCTGGGATTCTAGAGGCTGCGAAACTCCTCCAATTCCCATCATTATTTTAGACATCTTTATCCTCCTTGCACCATATTATATGCTGTTTCTATCAGCTTCACATTTTTATCAGCAAGCTTCTGACTCTTCTTTTTGAACCATTCGTCAATAGTCTCTTTAAGTGTGTCCAGCGAGACGATCTTGCTTAGACCCACAAAAGCTCCCACCATGGCGGTATTGGTTATTGGCCTTCCCAATTCTTCCATAGCCAGCTTTGTAGCGTTCAAAGTGTAAATGTCCACAGATGTGTTCAAGTGCTTTTCCAGCTCGTTGGAATCTTCGGGATAATTGGCAATGATAAATCCTCCCTCCTTTATACCTGACTCCACCGGCACAACGCCTATGACAGTGGGATCCATTACCACCACATAATCCGGATAGTATATTTCGTCTCTCAGAACTATTGGCTTGTCTGAAACCCTCAGAAAGGATGCCACCGGTGTACCTCTTTTCTCCGCACCGAAAGTGGGGAAAGATAGCGAGTAGTGCCCTTCTTTAAAGCAAGCAACCGCTAAAATATCTGCAGAAGTGACAATGCCCTGTCCACCCCTGCCATGAAATCTTACTTCTTTTAGGATGTTATCACCTCAATTATTTTGACCACTACTGTCGGAATATAGTTTAAAAATTTTATCATGGTTTATCGTCATAATAAAAAAATTTCAACGTAATACGATTATTTCGGTAACCAAATTCGATTATTGTCGTTGGACTGATGTGTAGATTGAATTTATTGCAGGTGGCCAGTCCTCGAAGGACTGCATCCAAAAATATTTTAACAAATTTTTAAATCATTGTCCATGAAGTCATCAAGGATCAGTGGTTTTTATAAGCTCTCCTTAGAGGACAGGCTCAAAGAAGTGAAGGAATTTGCAGATCTAAGTGATGAAGAGGTCAATGTAATCGCCACAACCGGCAGTCTGGATGCTGATCTAGCGGATCAGATGATAGAGAATGTTGTGGGAACTTTTGAGTTTCCTCTGGGAGTTGCAACCAATTTTCTTATAGACAACAAGGATTATCTCATACCCATGGTCATTGAGGAGCCCAGTGTAGTGGCTGCAGCAAGTAATGCCGCCAGAATGGCTAGAGCTGAAGGAGGATTTACCACTTCTGCCACTCCTCCCCACATGATAGGCCAGATCCAGTTATTGAATATGTCAGACCCCTATTCCACCAGAATGGAAATACTGCGCTACAAAGAAGAGATAATCAAGATCGCCAATGAGCAGGACCCTGTTCTCCTCAAGTTCGGTGGGGGGTGCAGGGACATTGAGGTCAGAGTGGTCGATTATGATTCTGTCAAGCCTATGGTTATCGTTCACCTGATAGTGGATGTTAGAGATGCTATGGGGGCTAATGCGGTCAACACCATGAGCGAGGCGGTTGCACCCTACATAGAAGAGATCACTGGAGTGAGAACCCACCTGCGAATAATCTCCAATCTCGCAACCCTGAGGGTTGCTAGAGCCAAAGCAGTATTCGAAGCTAACGTTATAGGAGGACATGAAGTTGTAGATGCTATTATCGATGCTTACGCCTTCGCCAGAGCGGATCCCTACAGGTGTGCCACCCACAACAAGGGGATAATGAACGGTGTTTCGGCAGTGGTCATCGCTACGGGCAACGATTTCAGGGCAGTTGAAGCTGGAGCACACAGCTATGCAGCTATGGATGGTTATAAACCTCTCACCACCTACGAGAAGGACAAAAAAGGGAACCTGGTGGGGACGATCGAGCTACCAGTAGCTGTTGGTACTGTAGGTGGGTCAACTTCGACCAACCCCATGGCCAGAACCTGCCTGAAGATCCTTGGTGTCCAATCGGCCAGCGAGCTGTCCCGGGTTATCGCTGCCGTAGGGTTGGCCCAGAACTTCGCTGCACTTAGGGCCTTGTCCACGGAAGGTATTCAAAAGGGGCACATGAACCTCCACGCCAGGAACATCGCCATGATGGCAGGAGCCAAAGGTGATGAGGTGGATAAAGTGGTGGAAGTGCTCATAAGCGAAGGTACCATCAGAGTGGATAAAGCAAAAGAAGTTCTGGAGCATATTCGAGCAAAATAAAGAGGTGTCTCAGCTATTTATATTAAATCTTAGAGATACTGCTGGACGATCTCCAGTATCTTATCCATTTTCTCTTCCCCTTCTTTGCTGGTGTCGATCACTATGTACTCTTCTTCGTCCAGCTCCACTATTTCCTCAAAATTTTCCCTTATTTGAGGCAGTAGCTCCAGCCGACCATCCGATATGCTCTCACCACTCTCAGTTCTATGTTCGGCTCTCTCCCTGATCACTTCGTCGGAGGCGACGGTCTCAATGCACAGAAAACGCGCTCCTGTGTCAATCGCTGTTTTCCTGGCTAATCCTCTTTGCCATTTCTTGCTGAAGGTAGCGTCCAGGATGACCGAGCTGCCCTTACTGAGCTTATCCTTTGCCCGGTTCATCATCTCCTCATAGGTCTTCCTGGAGAACTCTGGAGAGTAGATGCCCTGTCCATAGGGCACATACTCATGTTCTTCTGGTGACATACCTGCAAGCTCTTTCCTGACTCTGTCCGAGCGGATCATTTCTATTCCTGTAGCTCCGGATATTTTTTTGGCTACAGTGCTCTTTCCGGTAGCGATAATACCGCACACAACGATCAGAATGGGCATATCTCTCCTTACGTATCTTTCAATATTGATCTTTCATCTTATATAAGAATGAGCTAAATCAAAGTATTTCTGGGCATTCCCGGCTGCTTCATCCTTCTCTTCCTGAGAGATGTGGGGGTCGTCCAGCTTGAAGCTGATGACCTTGCCCCGTACATATGCCCGATATACCTTGTAAAAGGTGATCATATCCTTGACTTTATCATCGCCCGAATGTGTGGAGTAGTATTCTATCAGCTTGTGGGAGAGGTCGCTTCTCCCATAGTAGTCCAGGTCCATGGCCAGAAAAGCTATGTCAGCTGCAATGTCGGAATAACGGAATCTGTCATTGAACTCTATGCAGTCGAAGATCACTACATCATCGTCGGTGATGAGAACGTGTTCCATATGCAGGTCCCCGTGGCAATCCCTGATCCTCTTATCCCTCATTCTGCTGTGGATAAGCTCTTCATTTTCCTCATAGAATTTATCAGTATAGCTCTTGAGGGTCTCGAACTGCTCTTTACTTATGGTCTTGCCAATGTACTTCTCTGTCTGCTCAAAGTTCTCATCGGTGTTGTATTTGATAGCGGAGAGCTCTCCGAACTTCTCGATCTCCAGAGATGTTTCGGCTTCGTTGTGGAATGCTGCTATCTTCTGGGCAACCCTGTCGAGCATCTCGTCCGTCAGCTCCTCCTTCTGGAGCAGGTATTTCATCTGCCTGTCCATGGGGAGCTTTTTCATTTTCACTGCATAATCCACCAGCTCTCCTTCACCCCAGAATTTTAGCCTGCCATCCCTCTCAACCACAGGAACCACATCCAGGTAATACTGTGGTGAGAGACGGCTGTTGAGCTTTATCTCCTGTTCACAATAATATTTTCGTTTTTCCAGAGTAGAGAAATCCAGAAAGCCAAAGTTCACCGGCTTCTTTACCTTGTAAACCAGTTTATCGGTTATGAAGACAAAGGAGATATGGGTTTGAATTAGTTCGACCTCTGAAACTTCCTCAGGATAAGCCTCCGGTTCCTGCAGGTCTTCTACAATAGATGGCATAGTCTTTCAACTCTTAATAATTAAATAGAGATAGGAATTGATCTTTTGGTCAGGTTCCCACTGTCCAGCTGTGCAGGTATTCTTTCTGTTTCTCTGTGAGCTCGTCCATTTCAATGCCCATGGCCTTCAGCTTGAGTGAGGCGACTCTGTTGTCAATCTCTTCTGGAACAGAATATACCTTGGGCTCCAGATTGCCGCTGTTCTCTTTAAGGTATTCTGCGGTCAATGCCTGGTTGGCGAAGCTCATATCCATCACAGATGCCGGATGGCCTTCCGCTGCAGCCAGATTGACCAGTCTTCCTTCTCCCAGGATGTGTATTTTCCTTCCGTCTTCCATAATGTACTCTTCGACCGAGGGGCGGACCTCTCTCTTGCTCTTTGCCATTTCCTCCAGAGCGGGAATATCTATCTCCACGTTGAAGTGACCGGAGTTTGCCAGAATGGCGCCATCTTTCATTACCTCGAAGTGCTCTTTACGCAGTACATCTCTACATCCTGTAGCGGTCACGAACACATCGCCCAGTTTAGCGGCTTCACTCGTTGGCATGACTCTGTAGCCATCCATGACAGCTTCCAGAGCTCTCAGGGGATCGACTTCGATCACTATTACGTTGGCTCCCATTCCTTCTGCTCTCATGGCGATTCCTTTTCCACAGTATCCATAACCGCCCACAACAAAGGTCTTTCCAGCCAACAGGATGTTGGTAGCTCTCAACACACCGTCTATGGAGCTCTGGCCTGTACCATATCTATTATCGAACAGGTGCTTGGTGTTGGCATCATTTACCGCTACTATGGGATAGCGCAATACGCCCTCTCTCTCCATGCTCCTGAACCTGATGACACCGGTGGTGGTCTCTTCAGTTCCGGCTATGACGTTATCGATCAGCTCGGTCCTGTCCGAATGCAGAGTAGAGACCAGATCACCCCCATCGTCCATGGTTATATCCGGCTCCTGGTCCAGAACCTGATTGATATGCTTATAGAACGTATCTCTATCTTCTCCCCTGATGGCATACACCGAAATACCATAATCCTTTACCAGAGAAGAAGCTGTAGGATCTTGAGTGCTCAAGGGGTTAGAAGCACAAAGATGCACGTCCGCACCTCCAGCTTTCAAGGTCCGCATAAGATTAGCGGTCTCAGAGGTTACGTGCAAGCAACAACCAACGGTCAATCCCTTCAATGTTTTCTCTTTCTCAAACTGTTCTCTTATTAAAGTGAGGACCGGCATCTGCCTGTCCGCCCACTCTATTCTCAATTTTCCTTCTGCCGCTAGGCTCTCATCTTTAATATCGTAGTTCATTTAGGATCACTGAAGGAAGGTTTTCCTCTCAATTTATTAACTTTTCTCAATTCATAGGGCTTTTTGAGAAAATCCAGGTTGTCAAAAATTGATTTTGATTAGCTCTCTTTACTTAAATCTTTATCTGCTTCGTCAATAATTTCCATGACATCTTCTTTCAATCTCTTGGGAAATTCCCTATCATCTTTAGTGAACGACACATCAACCTTTTTTTCGGTATCCCCCAGAAGTCGATTTACCAGGTCATAATGTTTATGAAGTTGCGTTAGGACATAAACCCTCAATCTATCGAAATTGTCCTTCACGTCCTTCTCAGAAGCCTGGTTATTATTGTATTTAGATACTATATTTTGAACATCCTGCTTGAACATATCATATATTATCTCCGGCTCCCTTAACTGACTCGATAAATCTTCTATTTCATCATAACCATGGTTGGTCTTTACGTATTCCATACAGAGGTTGATAAGCCGCCCAACTTCATCAAGATAAGAGTTAACATACATACACACAACTAAGCAATACCCGATTTAAACCTTTTTGATTTTTATTTTATTTCTTAACCTTAACAGTTTTACACTAGTAGATATATTAGAGAGGTATTGAACGAAGTGAAATGCCTCAGTTTGATGGTCGAGCTTTCTGAAGCTCGGATTTAACCTTTTTGATTTTTATTTTATTTCTTAACCTTAACAGTTTTACAATACACTAGAATATACGTTAGAATACACGTTAGAGAGGGTTAGTCAAAATCTGGTTATGATGGCTAGAATTCGACTTTTTTTCTTACAAAGTAGCCCTCGATGGCGTGGTCCAGTTTCTTTTTGAGTGGCATGAAAACAATAATCACTATGGCTATTGATAGGAGGTGGATGTATTCTGATAGTTCTCCAGCTATATAATCTGCTAGATATTTAGCTATCATGTGTTCAGAGAATGAGAAAAGAAAGATGATTACCGCCGCTAAAATGGAATAAACAGTTCCTTTCTTTATGATATCTGTAATATCGAATAGTCTATGTTTAACGATTGCTATTCCGATTATTGCTCCGAATGAGTCTACGAGAAGCATTCCAACAGGCATTGTGAAGGGGACATCAATGCCTAAAGTAACCAGGATCTTGATCTGGGCTATACAGAATACAATGAAGCTCGTAAGTATGTAAGTGATGTGACGTTGTTTCACAGAAGAAGATTCTCTCTTAAGAGCTTGGAATAGGAGCCAGCAAGAAAACAAAATGGAAAGATAGTATATTATAAGCCAGCTTAAGAGAATAGGGTTGGACTCATACCTTGCGATGTTGCCCCAATCATAATTATAGACGCCTGATACGCTTCCACCTATTATAGTGGCTAGAAGTGCTAAGATACAGTAAGCGTAAAGCAAGATCGTAGTCTTCTTCCGTGGCTGGTTTAGATAAGTTGTAGTAAAATGGTAAATGAACACCGGTAAGAAAATAAGTGGAATAGTAACCATGTTTTGATACAGCAATATCTCTCCAATGAAACTATTCCTGATCATGATTAGAAATATGCCTAAGTCCCAACTAGCTGCTATGAACAGAATGGGGGCAAAAAGAAAATGATGCTTTTCTTTCCCACGCCATAGAACAATAGCCATCACAACTATGTTTATAATAAAGCCAATGAAAGACGTGATAGAGGTAATAAAAATAACGGTAGATGTCATCAAGATAGTTAAAGCTTTGAAAATAAATAATTTATCATAAAAATCAAGTTATTCCCAAAAACAGTGATGGGCTTAACCCCTTTTGAACAGTATTACTATAATTTGCTCTTCTCCAGCAACTTGTGGGTAGCTGACTCTTCCTTTCTCATCTCATCCAGCTCTTTTTCGATCCTTTCTGTCTGCTCCTGCACGATCTTAAACGCTTTATCTTTTCCATAACTGTCTTTTAGCTCCAGGGCGGACATTATTATTGCCAGCGGGTTCCTTAATCTATCGGCAGCCATATCGAACTGGCTTAAGTTCTTGGCGAGCTGCTCCATAGCAGTCGATTTATCTCGCTCCACTTTATGCGCGCTCAAAGCAAAGGCGATATTGCTCGCCAGCTTGTTCAGTAGCGTAATTTCTTCATCGTTGAAGTCCGAGTTGGAGTGGAGGGTGATGATCCCGTGCTGTCTTTCATGTACCAGGGGGATGGAGAGGGCATACTTATGCAGTTTTTCAGTGCATTCCCGGCATATATCGCCGTCAGTGGACATTTTTAGCGTGTGGCTCTCCAATGCTTTAATAAGCGGACATTTTTTGGTTATCTCGTTTTTTACAGTGTTCCCTTCAGACATTACGAGAACTGGCTCCCCATCCTTTATTATGTAAGTGAATACATCATCGTATAATAGCTTTAAATTCCTGCAGACAGCGTCCAGTACTACCTCCGGTCTCTTGATCCTGGCTACCACCTCATTGATCTCAGAAATGACCCTAAGCAATTTGTTGAGCGTTCTAAGGTGAGTCACATCCATTAAAGAGGCTATGGATCTCTTCGTCCCCGGTATCAAGTCGATGGTGATGAACATGTTTCTGAGATTGCCTTCTCTGTCCACCAACCTGAACTCATATTTACCTGGAGAGTCTTCGCCCTTTCTTCTGTTGGAGTGGTAATTCATCATCCTCTCCAGATCTTCAGGATGAACGAATTCGGTCCAGCTCTTCTTCCCCTCGATCTCTTCCTTACTGTACCCCGATATCCTCTCGCACTCCTCATTCGCCATAATAATGGTAGTATCCTCGTTAATAACGATCATAGCCGTTCCCGTATGCTCAAAAGTAGCTCTGTACATTGCTTCACTCTCTTTAAGTCTTTCCTCAGCCTTGAATTTTGCTATGGCGAAAACCAGGTCGCCAGCAACCTCTTGCAGCAAACTAATCTCATCTCCACTGATCTCGACGCCCTGTTCGAGGGTGACGAAGAAAATACCAGTGACCTGCTCGTATTCTTTCATGGGAATGATCACAGAGCAACGGTTATCATGAACTTGTTCCCTATATGCACAGGTCTCGCAAATCCCATCATCTATAATGTATTCTTCCTTAGATTCGATAGCCAGCCTCACACACTGGGGAATTTTTCCTTCTAAGTTCTCATAATTAAAGAATTGGAATCCTCCAGCTCCAGCTCCGGCAACTGGTAAGATAGAGTTGTTCTCATCCAGCAATGCAATTCCGCAGCCAAGATATCCCCGGGTATCCAGCAATAACTCGCATGCCCCATTCAATAGTTTATCCAGATCCTGTTCCTGAACGATGAGCTGATTAACGTTACGGATAGCCATGAGAAGAGAATTTAAGTGTTCAACATGCTTCTCTGCCTGTCTTCTTTCTGTCACATCTCTTAATATCCCGGAGATCCTTTTTACCTCTCTTTCACTACTCTTAACCAGTGTCCCTCTTTCTTCAAACCATCTGACACCCATCTCTGGAGTATAAACTCGAAACTCGGAGGGGATCTCTTCTCCAGTTTCCAAAGACCGTTCCAGGTTGTACATCACCTGTTCTGCATCCTCAGGGTGTATGACCTCAGTAAAACTTCTACCCACAATCTCCTGAACTTTATACCCATACTGTTCCACTTGAGGGCCAATATAAGTTATCACTCCCTCAATATCCAAAGTATAGGGGATATCGCTCACATTATCAACAAGCTGGCGATACCTCTCTTCATTCTCTTTTAGCTTTTCCTCCACTGTTTTTTGCTCAGTGACATCCTGAATTGTTTCGATAGCTCCCATAACCCTGCCATCCTCATCCTTCAGCGGACAGGCAGTGAAGTAAAGCCATTTCCCGTTCTCACCCAGATGGGTAAAGTAATCGATCGCCTCATATGCTCCTTCCTTGATGGAGGGGGTCAATTGCTTTCCACCGTAATACTGGACAAGGTCAGCTTCATTGTCATCGATAATTAGGTCGGCCATAGTGGGTCTTTCTTCAAGATACCAGGGGTACCATTGCCTATTGGTTCCAATAACTTCCTGTGCACTGACCCCTGATAAGTTCTCACATGCCTTGTTCCAGTGAGTAACCCTATGATTTTCATCAAGAACAAATGTGGGAACTGGGCTACCATCTAAAATATCTGCCAAAACCTTTTCTCTTTCCCTTAGAGCTTCTTCCGCCTTTTTGTGCTCAGTAAAGTCTCTGGCTACAGCAACCATGCCCTTCAATTCCCCGGAGTCAAGGAGAGGAGTGATCTTCAACAGGTAATGCCTATCTTCACAAACACAACCAATAGAATATTCCTCTTTCTGCTCTATCACTTTATCCACAGCGTTCTGGACCTCATCTATAGATCTATCACACCAGAAAAAGGATAGATGCGTTCCGAATAACTGTTCAGCTTCCTTATCATTTAGAGAGTAATGCTCTTTCACATAAGAGTTAAAAAAGGTAACCTCCCCCTTCGAGTCCAGCATAAAGACCATATCATTTACTTTTTCAACTAGTGTAGAGTAAAGCTTTTCAGATTCTCGTGCTTTTTTCCATGCCTCCTTCAACGCCTGTTCCGATCTTTTGCGCTCAGTGATATCGCGTACGCTGGCAAGGATTCTCTCATTACCCCCTATTACAGCTTTTTTTAGGGTTACTTCTTCCCAGAATATCGTCCCGTCCTTCTTCTTTCCCTGCCATTCAAAGGTTTGGGGTCCCTCTGTCCTTGCTTTTTGAACCCATTCTTTAGCCTTTTCATGGGTATAAGGTTCTCCTGAACTCAGATCACCTACTTTGAGTTTTAAAGCCTCTTCACGCGAATAATCGTATAATTCGCATGTCCTCTGATTGACGTCCAGGATATCGGCTGTATCCGGATCATGGACGAATATGGCGTCACCCGACTTATCGAATAGCTCCTGATAGCTGGTTTTCAGTTCCTGCAACCTCTGTTCAGCCTCCTTTTGAGCAGTGATATCGGTCAGGAGGTTCAGTGTGGCTGGTCTGCCGTCCCACTCAATTGAAGTAATATTGAGGTTAGCCCATCTGGTATTTCCTTTCTCATCCTTGAACCTGAATTGGTAGCTATCAGACCCCTCTCCACTGACTCTCTCCTTATACCGCTTGATCACAAACTCCCGGTCATCCGGATGAATGAAATAAATGAAGGGCTTATACATCAACTCTTCCTGGGAGTAGCCGGACACGTTCATCGCTCTGGGGTTGGCATACATTATCTTCTCATCC
Source organism: Archaeoglobaceae archaeon (assembly GCA_046537735.1). Taxonomy (GTDB): domain Archaea; phylum Halobacteriota; class Archaeoglobi; order Archaeoglobales; family Archaeoglobaceae; genus JdFR-22. The sequence continues at coordinate 14,021 of JBKHKH010000034.1, forward strand.
TGCACCACTACAATAGCCTCGTTGGCATTCTCCACCAGAGCCCTGTACTTCTCCTCCACCTTCTGCAGGACTTTTTGGGTTTTCTTGTACTCGAAGTTCTCTATGAGCTCCCGATCACCTTCTCTAACCACCAGGGTATAGTGATGCCTGCTGGTCAGATCAGCTATTTCAGAGGTCTTGAGCCTATTGAAGGGATAAGAGCAGACAGCGATCATCTTCTTTCCATCTATTTTCCTATGGATGCCTCCTTCATAGTCAATGAATTCGTTCAAACTATCCAGCCATGCAGCATCCCCAGCGACCCTCAACCCATCGTAGCCATCAGCCAACGCCTGATTGAGCTTCTCAGCCCAACCATTAAGTACTTGCTGTATATTATCTGTATAGTACCATTCATCATAAGAGATAATCTCTATCTCGTTCCCATGAGGCAACTGCTCTTCAACCAGTTCTCGAGCTTCATCCCCAGCGAGCTCGGATGTGATCCAGATACAGTGCTCATTGTTATCCAGTCCGGCCCTAAAGTAGGGAATGAGAACATCAACCAGGTCATCTCTGGTCTGATAGAAGTGGCAGATGTGGGTCCCCCATCCCACTTCACCCAGAACATTGATCCCCGAGTCCCTGCTCTCCTGTCTTCTGCTGGGGGTGCTGAACAGCAATACGAATGTAGTTCCCTGCTGACTATCTTTTAGTTGAATGCTTCCACCATACCTCTCAACTGTCTTCTTAACGATGTAGAGTCCCAGTCCTGTCCCGTTAGTGCTAAACCCCTTCTCGAACACTCTCTCCCGTATGTCATCCGGAATGCCCTGGCCGTTGTCTGTTACTTCTACCTGGCAAACTTCAACCTTGTTCGTAATCTTGATGTCTATTCTGTCCGCTTTACCGTGGGTAAAGGAGTTCCTCACCAGGTTGTCGAAAACAGAGGTCAGAGAATGGTCAGCCACGACCGTGCAATCACCCTCCACCTTGAGGTTGATCCCCTCATACTTATCCTGGATTGGTTTCAGAACATCACTGAACTTCAAGGGCTCTAAATTCCCTTCAGAGACCATGGATTCGACTTCTCTCATCTCCTTAAGGAAATCGGCGCTTCCATCGATCTTTTTGAGAACGTCCTCCAGTAACTTCTCATCCCTGGTATCTCGATATATCTCCAGGATAGACCTGATGGTAGTTAAATCATTAAGAACATCGTGCCTCATATGGCTATTTATCAACCTTAAAAGGTTGGACATGGTCCCATCGTTCTTTAATGATTATTGTAATCATAAATATAAAAGATTTACTCCTCAAAAAAACGGTTGAAAGCAACTCTCCTAAAATTTAAGAGCTTGAATAAATGGGTAACACGCTAACTAATAATTTCACTTTTTAGAGTGGTTTCCCAAGAGACAAGCAAAAAAGTTTTTATCGCAGATACAAAAATCAGAGATTTGGTAAAAACCCAGTTGATTCAAGTTAAAAAGGTGTAGTAAATATGTCAGAGTTGGATTTGGAAGAATTTGCCAATGCTGCAGATAGAATATACAAAAAAGCACTGGAAGAGGGCCGGCTGGCCGATAACCCTTCCAGAAGAGAGCTTAGATCGATGGTGAAAAAACAGCCTGGAGCGGTGAAGACCGTTTACAGGAATTTTGTTGCAGAAAGCGAGCCGACTTCCAGGGCGGCTAAGTTCACCAAAAACAGTAAAGATCAACCTTTCGGAGAGGAAGAGATGAAGCTACTGGAACAGTGCGAGGACTATCTTGGCAAAGAGAACCTCATCGCCATTGACAGAATAGTAGGTAACAAGAACAGCGACACCACCGTGAGATTAATCGTTCCCCAGAGATTTGCCCATATTGCCTACGGTGGTGGTAATCTCTTCCGTAAAAAAAGACAAGAAACAGAAGAGCCAGATTACCAGATGATCTTCTTCGCAGACGAGGCATTTGAAGAGAACAAATCCAAGCCCCTCCCGGAAAAGGATATTACTATACGACTGGCAATACTGGATGATGGGAGGGTCATCAAGATAGTCAGGAACAGCAATTACATTGGAGAGTACAAGAAAGGGGTCTTTGCTGCTGAGGACTGGGTAGCTAAGATAAAGAGAGGAGGTTTGTTCCTCCATGGAGGTTGCCGTGAAGATCATCTTCAGTCAGTACATGGTGATTATAGAACCGTTCGAACAGTTCTCATGGCTCTCTCGGCAAATGGAAAAACAACTCTGACCTCTAAGATATTGGCGAGGAAACAGGGAGAGAC
>JBKHKH010000109.1:0-6449 GCA_046537735.1 Archaeoglobaceae archaeon
ACTATAAAAGGCTCATCAAATCTACCCAGATAAGGAATTGCACCACATGGAATGGTGAAAAATGCATGTATCAAATCATAATCTTCTTTTTTTCTGAGACTTCTAGCTTTATTATACGCCTTCAAGCTATAACTTATGATTTCACTCTGTTTCCAATGATGGTACTGCTCTTTTTTTACATCCATCTTATATATATTAATATTATCAGAATACTCTTGTTCTTTATAACTATCCTCTGAAGAAGTTACCAAATCAACCTCTAATTCTTTAGTATCTGCAAATTCGTATAGAATATATTTAGTAGCATTTGCTGCTCCACCCCCTAGGGGAGGGAACTCATAATTAAGCATCAAAACTCTCATAACTAACTATTTACTTATTAACATCACAATACCATCCTAAGGCCTACCAACCCTACCATCATCCTCTCTCCCGTTAACCATTTTGGGCACCACCGTCTCGTCATCCCAAGGCCTCCGGACTTCATCCGGATCCTCATACTCGTACAAATTGTTAACAAAGCACACCAGCATAGCCCTCTCATCACCACCAACAGAACCCGTGCCAGTAGCGCCATGGCACCGGCACTGCAAAGCATCACCAGTTAATATATCTCCTCAACTCTGAATCTCACCATCACAAACACATATCTCTATATCATCGCTCCCTTCAGACAAACAAAATAATCTACTACCTCTCGTGCTTGTGCCATACCCTCACAATTCCGGGAGAGGTTAGAACACATTGCATACACCACCTCATTCACCTCATGTAGAAATCCTCCCTCATCAGCTTTATGGGTTTAACTTTGAGGGGTAACATATTTCACCTCAAGTTCCAATTGCAAAAGGTTGAGGACAATAACGTAACGGACCTCCAACTAAAAGATTTTTCATATCGTGTCTCAATGGCTTATGGTGGAGTGAGTTGATTATTTCTTCTATTTTCTTTAATTGGCAAACAGATATGTCTCTACCCCTATTACTGGATGAGGTCGGAAGAACTGGTCGCTTTTTTTCTCGAGGATAGATCTGAGAAATTGACTGGTGTTTAAAACATTAACATATTATTATAGTAATAGTAAATTACAATTCTAATATTTCCTTGATCCTCTCAAAAACTTCCTCTACTTCAGGTTCATCACATCTTTTGTGCTCTTGAGGATTCTCTAAAGGAGATTCTTATTTTCAGAAAGTTAAGTCTCTCATTTAATATCTTATAGGGTCTCTTTTTTCTAAATTCTTAATAAAATTTAAAACTTTACAAAAGCCAATATAATTTTTATCCAGTAACTCCAGTAAACTGTGTCAATTAGATATGGGTTTAAATTGTCTGTTTAGCCAAATAAGGTATTAAAAACCGAAATAATTAAATATGAGGCTGTGTAATCTTTTTTTATGATTGCTCGGTCTACAGTGGATAAAATTAATGGTGGAAGGTTCTCGGAGGTGGAATATGATGAGGTTTTGCTTGAGTTTGCTAGGGAGGTTTCTGGTAAGGTTGATGGTCTCTTCACCAAGAAAGAGAAGAGGGATGATTACATCATTGATTATTATAAGGTGGAGACCGTCAGATTCTTCCTGGGGTTTGCTCCCGTAGTTTTTTACGCTAATTTAAGGTGGAATAAAGAGTTAAGAGGGATTCTAAACCTTAGAGTTTTGAAGGAGTTCTCTAATTATGAGGATTTCAAGAAGAGGCTGGATAAAGCCAAGTTAAGGTTAGATAACATGGTTAAGAGGAACATCCAGGAAAAGGATGTTGAGTTGTATGCTCATGACTCCTTTATTCTTCCTGTGGACCTTAACCGAATAAGGTCGGGTAAGAAGGTGAAGGAAGGAGCCTATGATGTAGAGTTCTGTTATGATTCCTTGAATGGGGTTACGCCAGGGTTTATGGTTCACACTCTAATTAATTTATCTAATTTCTCGGTCGTTGCCTGCGAAATCCATCCTAAGTCCAAGGCGAAGAAGGAGATTTGGAGTGAGATGGTGACCGAGAACTTGGGTTCAGTTAATGGGAGGATCAAGGTAGTGATAGCTGATGCAGGATTCTTCGCCTACGACAACATCCTGTTACCCCTAAATCAGAGAGTTATTCCCGTGATTAAGGCGAGGAGCAACATAGATAAGGAGAAGCTGAAGAGAATGATAGCTAACCAGGCCATGAACTTATTGTGGTTTGACAGCAGATACAACCAGGTTTTAGATTATCTACAGGAAGATTTCGAGTTCATAATCCAGAAGGCAGTTGAAGGAGTCGACTCCTACCAAGAATTCGCTGGCGAGAGATACAAGATAGAGATCTTCTTCAAAGTAGGTAAAGCACTCTTCGGATTAAAAGACCTGCACTGCTACTACCGCAAATACGCCATAACAGACGTCAAAATGATCTTATACTCAGCACAACTATTCTGCCAACTCTGTATTAAATACGGAATAAACATCGACCGCTTCGTAGAAAGAGTAAGACGAAGAAGGATTTAACAAACATAACAATTTTCTGGAGCAACCTATTTCAGGAAAGAAAGGCTATTACAACCAATCTAATTTTATAAAGAAAGTGGATAATGGAGACCCTAATTCTATACGGCTGGGTTCTGATGAACTCTTTCAGCGATCAAAAAAATGAGTTTTTCAGGAAAGCATAAGTACGACATATAATAATATAGGAATATGGATCTGGTTTTCACCCAAGAATTGAGGAATGAGGCGCATCAGGCTTATAAAAACATACCTGGTCTTATATGGATCCTCATTCCAGCCATCATCGCTCTGACAGCATTCAAAATAGAGAACCCCGTTAAACAGTCTCTATCCTTCATACCCGGCTCCTTTAACCTCTATCACCTCTATGCATCCCACTTCGTCCATTTCACCTTCCAGCACTTGAGCTCCAGCCTGATGATCTATGTGGTCTTCGTGCTGGCAGCATATATCATCTTCATTAAAACCGACCACAAATCCATGTTCTGGAGATCCTACGCCATTGTGCTGGTGCTGGCTCCACTCATCGGCTCTCTTTCCTGGGTCACGGCCAGCCACATCTACCCCCACCTGGGAAGACTACAGATATACGGTTTTTCGACCATTACATCCGCGGCCATTGGGCTCTTCGGGTTCAGTATAATCCTGTACCTCAGATCCCTGAATGCAGAAAAGAACTCAGCCTTTCTGGCCATATTTGCCTTTGGAGTGGCTTTCGTACCCGCAATATACGGCTACTTCCTCCCCAGCGCCCTGTTGTTCCTCCTATGTATATTGGCCTTCATTTTCTCCACCCAGAACTCCTTGCTGGATAAACGACATCTGGCAATAATCTTGGTGTGGCTGATACTATATCAGATAGGCGTACAGACCATGTTCCCCCCAGAGATATTCTACGATGGATATGCCATAAACATTCCCTCACACTACGCCGGGTTCTCCACAGGGCTCATCCTGCCCATGTTCCTCACCCGATTGGATCCACCACTTGAACCTGAAACCTAGCGGAAAAAATTCCGCATTATCTCCACACTTTTCCCCTGTAATGACCGGTGATGGGACATCCAAGACAGATCTTATCCTTCCAGTAATCACAAACTCCGCAATTAGATCCGCAGGGTGCCTCTTTTGCCGGTTCGACGTGTATCCTCATGGGAACTACTGTGTCTCTCTCTGCTCTGACCATTATCCCCACATCTATATCGTGGACATCGGGACTGGGCCTGATATGCTGGTCGACGATAGCCTCCAGGGTAGAGAGGTCCTCACAGATAAACATCATGGTAAGGTTCATGTTTCCAGCGACTATAAACCCATTGAGGAAAAATGGACAGCCGTTAAACAGCTTTAGCAGATCTCTGGGCTGCCTGCATTTGACATCCACTTTTAAAATGTAGAGACCGGGTTCCTTTATGTTGACACCGTAACTGTGGTTCACGATACCTTTTTCCTTCATTTTCTTGATCCTGGCGCCAACAGAAGGTTGCGATAGACCAGTAAGTTTGGCTATTTTATCCTGAGATGCTTCAGGGTTCTCCTCCAGAACTTCAAGTATTATCTTATCTTTATCATCCAACTCAAAAAGACCGGGCATGTTTCATCATCACTTTTTTATTTAAATTACTCCGTTCACACCTGTGTGCGTAGATAAGGGCGCTTCACACAGAATGGTTCCTTCGCCTTCCTTCCACATATGCTGGACTGGGGGTCCCTCCCGTGCATTCGCTATATCCGCTAAGCTATTTACAATCGACCTTACTTCAATTTCAATCATGTCTTACCCCCAAGACCTGTTAATTATGATGGTATATAAGCTTTCTGTTATATTATCTATAACCTATAGCCATAAACGGTGTTTAATTTTTGGATTATAAAAAAATTTAAAGGTAAACCAGTAGCGTTGCTTATTGCTTACCCCATTACTATATCATATAAATTATTTTTCTGAAGTTCGGGGAAAAACTAAAATAGGGTGTAACTCAGGGTGTAACAAAAAAAGGTGATTCGATTATGGTTTCTGACACGATTAAAGAGAAAGCTGTTAATCTCGCTTCTGAGATTAAAGAAACAGAAGAGTATAGAGAGATGAAAGAAAAGGAAGAAGTGTTTAAAGAGGATTCTGAGGCTCAAGAATTACTTTCCGAGTTCCAAACAAAACAACAGGATTTTATCTCCAAAAGACAATCCGGAGAAGTTGACCAGGAACTGATAAACGAGCTAACCAGTATCCAGGAAAAGCTAAAAGAAAAGGATTCTATGGTCAACCTGGGCGACTCCTACAGCAAATTCATGGAAGTACTGGGAGAGGTCGTAGAGACAATAAGCAGCGAAATAAACTTCGACATCGGAGAACTGTACCGCAAATAGATACTAACACTCTAATTATTTCGTTTTTATTTCTCTTTCTTTTAAAGGATCTGTATCTATTTTTCCTAACAGTATTGTACTGAAGAGAAGCAGTTACAGGTTACAGGATCTCTTGATTGCTTTTAGCTTTCAGATAGCTTGAATTCCCGATGAATAACTCTTAAGGCATCGTTGCAGTTATCTTTATCCACCACAAAGGAGATATTGTACTCTGAGACGCTCTGACTTATCATTATGACGTTTATGTCGTTGGTGCCCAGTGCCGAAAATATTCTGCCGGCTACCCCTCTGGTGCCTGCCATACCCGCTCCCACAGCGCTGATGACTGCGATATCTTCCATCATGGTCACTCTGACCCCGTTCTGGATGTTCCTCAGAGCCTTCATCGCCTTCCTCAGATCTGTCTGGTCCACAACTATAGACAGGCTGAGCTCAGATGAGCTTTGGGAGAGCATGATGACCCGTATTCTAGCTTCAGATAACTTCTTAAAGACTTCTGCCATTATATCCGCAAAATTGAGGCCAGCACCAGCTATATTGATCACGGCCACTTTCTCGATCAAACTGAGGGCCTTTACGATCTCTTTCGCCGACTTTGTTTCTCCCCTTATCACCGTTCCAGGTGCCTCGGGGTCAAATGTATTCTTAATTCTGACCGGTATTTTCTCCTTCATTACCGGCTCCAGAGCCCGGGGATGCAGGATCTTTGCACCGAAGTGGGACAGCTCCATTGCCTCCAGATATGATATTTCCGGTAGCAACTTTGCCTCAGGAACTATCTTGGGATCAGTGGTCATAACTCCGGCTACTTCCTTCCACAACCACACTTCATCCGCATCAAGAGCAGCTCCCAGAAGGGTCGCAGTGAGATCGGTCCCTCCCCTCCCTAGAGTAGTGATACTGCCATCTTTGGTGGTTCCCATGAATCCGGATACAACAGGTACAGAGTTCTTGATGGTAAGGAGAGGGTCCAGCCTGCTCTCGATTATCTTGTTAACATCGGGAATGGGTTTCGCCCTGCCGAAGTTCTCGTTGGTGATAATGCCAGCGTCCCCACCGGTGAGAGCCACTGAATCAACACTCAGTGAAAGCAACGTGGCAGATAGAATAGGGGCACACAATCTTTCACCAAAGGAGAGTATATAATCTTCACTCCTTTTGGTCAGCTCGCCCAGGTAGGTTATCCCCAGCAACACCTTTTCCAGCTCATCCATCAGCCGCTCAATAGCGGATATCACCTTGGGCCGATAATCCTCCGAAACGGCAGTGTTAACCGCATCAAAATGCCTCTTGGCCAGCTCGGCAACGGACACCTTAATATAACCCGGTGAAGGATTGGAATAGCATTTCTCAGCAGCCTCCAGCAGGAAATCAGTTACACCAGCCATAGCAGAGGTGGTCACCACCACCTCGTTCTCGGCAGCGAACTTCTTCACCAGCTGCGCACAGTGGAGAATACTCTCCCCATCCTTTACACTCGTCCCACCGAACTTCATGACCAATCTCATACTATTCACCATCAGAGCCTTCACCTGCCTACCTGCAAGCAATTTCTAACCAATCTGGTTCTTATTAAAAAAGGGGAATATAAAGATTGCT
>JBKHKH010000110.1:0-6428 GCA_046537735.1 Archaeoglobaceae archaeon
TTTCTGGTAGATACGGGCGATGTAGGGATAACCGAAATTGTAGGAGAACATGTACATGAAATTCAGGCTGTTATCCTCATCAACTTCAAAACTTCTGGTGGCAGATACATTCTTCCCGGCATATAATTTCCCCGCCAGGATCGCATCCCCCTCTATTATCGAGCCCACGGCCCTCTCTCCATCGTAGGTCCCATCATTCTCAAGGTTGAATTGCCTGGCCTGGACCAGGTGCTCCAGCTCGTGTGCCAAGGTCTCTCCGGCACCAGGTGAGTTGGGATCAAAGTTCTCTTTCACCACATATACGTCCCCTTCCCAGGAGAAGGCCATGAATCCGGAGACCTCCTGATCCTTTCTTTGATAATAGCTGAAGTTGTCATCCACCACCATCAGAGATTTGAAGAACAGCTCCTGATTCTGGAGATACTGGGGTACCTGCTCCTGTACAGTCTGTGAGCCCCATCTGTCCTTGACCCATTGCGTGGTGACCACTCTAATGGACACGTTGTCCAGGTCACAGCCCCTCAACTGAGAGAAGTTGGCTTTAACCTCTTCAAAGAGGTCTTTTACCTCTTGCTCATACCCACTTTGCTGATAACCATACACTGCAGTGACAACCAGAGCCAGTATTACGATGAGCAGTATCTCCTTTTTCATGCTATCCCTCAGGTAAAACTTTTCAATTGATGAAAATTAAGTTTGCCATGGACTATCTTATCTACTTTATCCCTCCCATACTGGGATGCTTTATCGGTTATGTGACCAACGTGGTGGCGGTCAAGCTGCTGTTCTACCCCAAGAAACCTGTGAACATTCTGGGACTCAAGATACAGGGGCTGGTCCCCGCCAGAAGCAAAGAGCTGTCGGAGAGGATAATGGACACGCTCTCCGAATTGCTCACCAAAGACGATCTGGAGTACATTATAGACAGAGCCATCGCCAGAACCTACATCGAGAGCAGGATAAGGAAGAAGGTTGATGAGGTGCTGGAGAACACCGTGCTCTCCGTGTTCTCCAAAACCATAAAAAAAGGATATGTAGTGGATAGGATATCCTCCTCAATAGCCAAATACGTGGAGAACTTTACCAAAGACGCTGTCTCCAAAAACCTTGTAAACAACATAGATATCAGAGAACTTGTAGCCAAAAAAGCTGCCGAAATCAGTGACGAAGAAATCGAAGAGATATTCCTGAAATTCGCCGCAAGAGAGCTCAGATTCATAGAGATCTCCGGAGCTGTACTGGGACTGATAATAGGCTCTTTCCAATCACTCATATTCTGGACCCTGGGTTAAAAATAGGCAAAACGATTATATAAAAACCATGTTGAAAAACTATTTCAATTGCCACTATCAATTATTTGTGTGGGCAGTGATAGACCGTTTCTGATTGGTATTGCGGGGGATAGCGCTTCTGGTAAAACTACCTTTGCAAAGAGTATAGTCAGTCTTTTCGGACGAGATAATGTTTTGTCCATCAGTCTGGATGATTATCATCTCTACGATAGGGATGAAAGGAAGAAGATGGGGATCACGCCCCTAAACCCTAAAGCTAATGACCTTAAACTCATTTACAGGGACGTGAAAGCGCTTAAAGAGGGGAAGAAAATCCACAAACCGGTTTATGATCACAGCTCGGGAACTTTCGGCGAGCCGGTGTGGGTGGAGCCCAAAGAGATCGTTATCATCGAGGGTCTGCACACTCTTTACAGGAAGAAGACCAGAGAACTTTTCGATATCACCATCTACATGGACCCCGACTATGAGATACGGAAGGACTGGAAAATGGATAGGGATGTAAAGAAGAGAGGGCATAAGGAAGAAGAAGTTATCGAGCAGATGAACTCCAGACTGCCCGATTACAGGAAATACATCGGTCCCCAGAGAAACCTGGCTGATATGCTGATACAGATACGGAAGGACATAACCAGTAAGGGCTACGATAAGGGCTCTCCCTACTGGATAAGGATATTCCAGCGAATAACCGGCGAAAAGCTGAGCAAAGTTTACTTCCCTCTCGACCTCTCATCCATGTGCGCCCAGGAAGCAGAAGAGTTATACTTCGAATACACCAGAGCGATCAGGAGGAAGAAGGAGTACAGCCTGATAGAGTTCAACGGCAGGGTAGAGAGAAGTACCTTGAGCGACATTGAAGAGAAAATAAAGCGTATAGCCGGCAAGAGAGGAGATATTCTGGAGAACGACATCGTCAGCGAGATCGAGCTGGGTCAATTGATCATAACCTGGAGAGTGGCCGAAAGATACCACAACCTCATCTCCAGCTAATTTTGTTGTTAAAAATAGGTATAACGGTGGACCAAACTGGGCTAAGCAAAGTCGGAAACTTTTAATACTTTGTTACTAAGTTACCAATATGCCTAAAACAATAAAGATATCTGATTCGAGTTACAGCACATTAAACAAAATTGCCGGTGAACTAAGGGCAAGAGAAGGACGACCAGTCTCAGTAGAGGAAGTGATAAACATCTTAATCAAAAAGAGTCGCTTCAATCCCACTGATTTTGCTGGCGGATGGGATATGGACGACGATGAATTAGACTCCATATTAAAATCCCTTAGGGATAAGTGGTCTGCATGGAAGATAGAGTAATTGTGGACACCAACATACTTGTTGACCTGCTGACAAACAAACCAAATGCTGTGGAATTCTTTAATAGAATGCAGAACAATGCCCTGGCAACAACTGACATCAATGCTTTCGAACTCTACTTCGGCGCTTACAAATCAAAGAAACAAGAAAAAAATCTGGCAGCAACAAAAGGCCTCTTAAACAGCCTGATCCTCTTCACCACAAGTGAAGACGCAATGGAGGTTGCAGGAAAAATTATGGCCCGCCTTGAAGAAGAAGGAAGAAGCATTGAGATCCGGGACTTACTTATCGGTGCAATAGTGATGGTCAATGGGTTTGGTGTGGCAACAAACAATGATGAGCACTTTAAAAGAATGGAGGGCCTAGAAGTCATAAAACCTTACTAAATCCGGTTCGGGGAAGCAAGAACTTCAAGAGAAGAATGAGTCTAGGGTTTTCTGTCTGGCACCTTTTATCTGGGATTCTGAGAACCCAAATCTCTCCAGTATCCTCAATACAGAGGGAAGGATCTGATTTTCAATGTAGTAGTCCTTATCGATTCTGTATCTGACTCCATCCACATCCTCTATGCAATCTCCGTCAAAGCCCTCGATCAGATCGTAAGGGTATGCCCTGTCCCCAATATTGCCTGTACCTTTTGTTACCACAAATCCCACTTTGGAGCCGATGGGATAGTTTATCCCCTTTGCAGAGGCTTTCTTGGCAGCCTTCACGTGAGCCTGGACCGCCTCATACTTCTCAGGGCGTCTGGTGAGACCTTTGTAGATAACGTAATCGTTTAAAGGGATTTTACCCTCTTTGACCTCCCCGATAATGTCTTTTACGTATACAGCGGCCCTCTCGGGATCCCTGTCCTTCAAGATGGTCTCTATTACGTTTCTCTGGAGTTTCTTTGCCAGCTCGCACCAGTCACCCCTCCTCACTTCCAGACCCTTGACCACCAGATTGCCGTCAACCGTCAGGCCAGCATACCGCTTCTTCTCTACAAAGAATGCGGTATTATAGAAGTCCTCGATCTCGATCTTCACCGGCAGCTCCTCAGATAGCTTTTCTATAAGGCGGTAGGATTCTTTTTTTAGCTGTTCAAAGTTCAATCCCTCCTTCCTCACGAAGATGCTGTCGGTGTCTCCGTAGAGGACTTCGAATTCCATTTCTTCCCCAATTCTGGCGGATGTTTTAATGAAATGCCTTCCCCATGCCGTGGTCGCCTCAGCGCACTCCCGGCAGTACCATCTGGCTAGATTCCACCCCATATACCCGTAGAAAGAGTTGGTGAGCACTTTTAACGCTGACTGCTTTATGTTGAATATGCGGTAATCTGTAGAATCTGTGTCGACATTTTTCATAGCCTTCTTTATTTCCTTTCGTCTATCTATCAGCATGCGAAGAATCCTCTTGAAGAAGCCGTCGGGCTCCTTCTTGAAGCGATGTTTGACCTCTGGAGCCTCAAAATACCCATCCCTGCCGTCAACCGTATCCGGACTTATGTTATAGGATATCATGATATTGGGGTACATGGAAGCGAAATCCAGGCACACCACATTCTCATACAATCCTCGCACCGGCTCCAAAACGAAAGCTCCCTCGTAGGGCGTAGCGTATTCGGGAGGGTTGGGAGCCACTTCACCAACTCTGTTCGCCTCGCTCAATAAAAGCCAGTCCACCTGCTTCCCCCTACCGCACCTGGTCACATCGTCCAGGGGCAATCTGATCATTCTGGATAACTCGAAATGCATGGGGAGCAACTCTCCAGCGATGTAGTGGGTGTTGAGGACATCCTGTCGGGCATAGGTCTTAACGCTGTCTCTATTCCCGTTGGTCCAGTTGTAGTGGATGTCTTTGGCCTCGATATCCGCAAAATCTTCCTTCCTTCCCAGGAACTCTGCGATGTTCTCCAGCTTCTTGACCTTAACGTCAATGGTCCTCATGGCGATATCGTAGAGGTCGACATTCAATCTTCCCGCTATCCTCGGCCTACCCCTTATGTCCAGCTCGCTGCCGTCCCTGCCTATGTCCACCTTGAGGTTGTGCTTTTTGGCCCTCTTCTTGATGTAGGGCCAGTCAAAATTGTCCTGATTGTATCCCACAATGATGTCCGGATCGATGTCCTTCACCAGTTCAATGAACTTTGCCAACAACTCTCTCTCGTTATCTGCTTCCAGTATCTCCTCACGGTCGTTATATTTAGCGCCAATGACGATTATGGGGTCATCCTCCGGGTCGGGCATACCTACTTCGGTCAGCATCTCGCAGTCAAAGGCCATCATCTTCAGCTCGGGATAGCCCTCCCTTTCTTCCCTCTCCACACTCTGTAGCTCGTAGCGCCTCAACCTCTGGTCTGAAACGTCCTCACCCTCAATGACCACTCCATCCATGCAGGCCAGCTGTTTATCGATGAGATAGCGGTAGGTAAACGGGATGTCGGCTTCCCTGACCTCACATAAGGTGGCAACCTTCCCTCTAAGACGGGGAACGTGCTGGGGATGCCTCAAGTATATCTTGAAAGCCTCTATCTCCCTTCCCAGGCTCTTAAGAGTGAGCTCCTCCACCCTTTCAGGAGATACCACTTCAGTCTTTGACCTGTCAGTTATATCCATGAGCTCGTCGGCTGTGACCCCTTCTTCTTTGAGGGCATAAAAGTAGGGTTTGAACCAGTGGTCATAAGCCACGAATGGTCCCTGATCATCTACACACCACAACCTGATGACCGCAATCCCATTTTCGGTTATATAATCAGCATTGATGAGCCATCCACGCATTATTCACAATGTGGAAAAGGCAAATTAAAAAACATTGCTAAGAGTAAGCAAAATTTATAATCCACTCACTGTAACTTGCACCAATGAAAGTTCTTGTATCCGATTCCATTCCAGATGATGTGGTTAAAACCATGCAACAAGAAGGTTTGTCAGTTGATGTAAACACAGGCCTTAGCCAAGAGGAATTAATATCCATAATCCCTGAATACGATGCGCTGGTAGTGAGAAGTGGTACTCAGGTAACGGAAGAAGTTATAAACGCTGCAAAGAATCTGAGATTCATAGGGAGAGCTGGGGTTGGTGTAGATAATATAGACGTCAATGCTGCAACCCAGCAGGGGATTATTGTGGCCAATGCCCCCGGTGGAAATACCGTTTCTGCTGCAGAGCAAACCCTGGCTCTACTCCTTGCCCTCGCAAGAGGTATCCCCCTTGCATGTAAGAGCGTTAAGGAAGGCAAGTGGGAGAGAAAGAAATTCCTGGGGACTGAGTTAAGAGGAAAGACCCTGGGAGTTATTGGACTGGGTAGAATCGGTTTTGAGGTGGCAAGGAGAGCAGTAGCATTGGAAATGAATGTCATCGGCTATGACCCCTACATCAGCAAGGATAGAACAGAAGATATTGGCGTAAAACTGGCCAAACTGGATGAGGTCATCAAAAAGTCGGACATGATCACTGTTCACGTCCCCAAGACCAAGGAAACCACCCACCTGCTGTCAAAAGAAGAATTTGAGGCTATGAAAGACGGCGTTATGGTGATAAACTGCGCCAGAGGAGGAATAATCGATGAAGATGCTCTTTATCATGCTCTGGAGAACGGCAAGGTCAAGGGGGCAGCTCTGGACGTTTACGAGCAAGAGCCTCCCGATCCCCATAACCCCCTACTGAAACTGGATAACGTAGTGACCACCCCCCACCTGGGAGCTTCGACCAGAGAAGCGCAAATGGGTGTGGGATTGACCATTGCTAACGAGTTGGTCAATTTTTCCAGGGGTCTGCCTGTAAAAAACGCCATAAATCTACCCCGGGTTGATGCCGCCGAATTCGAATACCTTAAGCAGT
>JBKHKH010000111.1:0-6398 GCA_046537735.1 Archaeoglobaceae archaeon
AGGGGATTTACCTGTCTCTAAAGAAAGGATCCTTGCCCTGGCACTGGCCATAATAGCCATTATCTCTCTGGAAGTGTTCATCAACAGGACGATCACGGGCAAGAAGATCAATGCCGCTTCTCAGGACATGGAGATGGCCACACTGGTTGGTGTTGAAGTGGAGAAGATATTCACTCTCACCATGTTCATATCGGCGGTCCTTGCAGGACTGGGAGGATTGCTTTACTCCCAGATATTTGCCGTAACACCCCATGTGGCCATAAAGTCCCTTATTTACGCCTTCGCCATCGTAATTCTGGGTGGTCTGGGAAGTATAAGGGGGAGTATTGTGGCCTCCTTTATTGTGGGCTATATCCTTATGGCTACTATAATCCTGCTGGGAGCCAGGTGGTCGGAGCTGGTCATGCTCTTGACCATTATCGGGATACTGGTCATTAAACCGAGCGGATTGTTTGGGGTGGAAGAATGAGGACGATCTTGGGATTGATAACCGCTTGTATTTTAGGGGTAATGCTTCTCCTTCCCGAAGTTCTGCCTGAAGCATTTATTTACCTTATAGGTCTGGCCTTCCTGTTCATAATCTTGACCGTAAGCTGGGACGTTATGGTAGGTTACACCGGACAGGTGAACCTGGGCCATACTGTCTTTGTGGGCGTGGGAGCCTACACCACAGCCCTGCTCCAGACACAAAGGTTACATGGCACTTCGCTAGAGTTCCTGGCCGTTGAACCCCCCATCTACCTGTCCATAATAGCCGGGGGAGTTATGGCTGCCTTAATCGGTTTTATTATCGGGGTCATCACCCTGAGGCTCAAGGGCTACTACTTTGCTCTGGTGACCGCTGTCCTCCCCCTGGTCTTTATGCAGACCCTATACATATGGTCTGATGTGTTCGGAGGAGAAGAAGGTTTCTCTGTAGGGCTCAGTAAGGTTCTCACAGGTACCATAGTGGGCAACTACTACGCAGCATTCTTTATAATGCTGATATCGGTAGGTATCATGCTGTTCCTGGTCAAGAGCCCCCTGGGGCTCAAATTGAGGGCCTTGAGGGAGGACCAGGAGCTTGCCGAGGCTGCCGGTATAGATACTGTCAAATACAAGCTCATTGCTTTCATGATCAGCTCTTTTTTCGCCGGGATCGGAGGAGCAGCAATTGTACACTACAGGATAACCGTAGGTCCCGACCTTTACGATATACCCCTGATGCTGATAATCATCCTTTCTGCCGTAATTGGGGGTCTGGGGACAATATATGGCCCTATAGTAGGTGGATTTTTCATATACCTGGCCAAGAACTGGTGGCTCCGCGAAGTAGTGGATACGTTCTTCTCCGACTTCCCCGTTAACGATGAGATAATCCTCTACATCATATTGATCGTTATTGCTATCTTTATGCCCCATGGCGTTTACCACAGCATAAAAAAGAGATTTGGTAAATGATAGGCAAATAAGACTCTAATATTGCTGTATCACCAGTGTTCGTTATCGATCATTTCTTCAGACCGTTCTCAATCTTTTGGAGCTTTGCTTCGTCGTCGAACAGGCCGATCCATATTATCCTGTAACCTATCTTCTCCAGAACATCATGGGAGACGTTGTACTTATCCAGTATATCTTTTATATCCGACAGGTGCTCGGGTGTGGCGTTATCCACCTCTTCTTTTACTTTCTCCAGCAGGTCCTTCTTGATGGCGTGAGACCCCGTAACCACGTAACCATTTGATTTAGCCATTTCTACCAGCTCCTGCATGTTGATGCCTTCTTCTGAGATCTCCTTGAGATTGACAATGTCTCCTTCCATTTTAACATCATGGATTTCTAATCTAAATTCTCTGTTTATCCTCTTCATTACCTCATTGTAAGGTATTTTACTGCTGAAAAGAATGACATCAGCCGCAGTCTTGTCGATGCCGTAATCCTCTCTAGCGATCAGTATGAGGGGTAAGTCAACCTCCCGTATCTTCTGCATCTTCTTTTTAATATATTCGGATGTCCAGAAGCCAGCGATTTCTATGTAAACTTCTTTATCTCCTTTCTTGATAAGAAAATCAGGGATAAAAGCATATTTCCCTGATCTAAAAACGCCTGGCTCCCTGTAAACTTCCAGCTCCGGTTTTATACTCTTGATCTTGCGGGAAAATTCTTCTTCCAGAGAAGAATCGTAGGATAGGGGAACATCCACCTCGGGGAACAGGTCATCCTGAGAGTGGTCGATCTCCATCCTGAATACCTTATCAGCGTAATCGTCCAGGATTTCAGCACTTATCCTCCACTCATCGGCCTTCAAGATAGTAGGTATCAGTTTGGCCATAGCAGTTCCGTATTTTTTGGTCATTTTAAATATGGATGCCGCTCCGGTGATGTGTACCTCGCTATCCACTATCTCGTACATCAGACCCAGACGTTTTATCTTCCTGAATATCTCCTGGTGCTGAGAGGAAGTCCAGAAACTGAACTTGAGGGAATCAAAAACAGAAGTCTGGAGGAGAGAGAGATTATACTCCTTGATGAGTTCCTGAGGTTCCACTTGCTCAACATCTCTTAAAATCTGCTCCTCGTCTCTATCCGCGAACATAGCTTGTTCTATATTTTTCGCAGAGGTGTTGAATTGAGCAGCGGCTTTCTCCAATATCTCCTCTCTTTGAGATTTGGTGGTCACAAATCCTCTGGCAAAAAGGTACTTTCTAATCTCCTGGGGGTCAAGGTCAGAGATGATCTCAAAACTGCATTTCCTCTCCAGAATTCGAGCGAAAGCTCTCACTTTTTTGTAGTTCCTGGCATTCTCCAGTTCTTTGAGCTTGTTCTTGATCTGGCCATATTTGGAGCCTTTGCTCTCTTCAAATAACTTGATAACTTTATGGGCCAGCTCGGATTCATCTTCTCCTCCGAATTTGGGGAAGATCTTACCTTTAGTCTTTTTTACTTCTAGAAACTCCTTGGGAAGCATTGCTCTTCACCCGGGGTGACCTCCTCCTGGATGTTTGAACTTCAGAAGTGTCCAGAGAGACTAGCTCGTAGAGAATAGCTTTATCCTTTTTAGGCCTCAGGATCCGGCCCAGACGCTGTATAAACTCTCTGGCGCTTCCACTGCCGCTCATTATGATCCCTACATTGGCATCAGGCACATCTACTCCTTCATCCAGCACCTGGCTGGAGATGATTGCCCTGTAGTTTCCCTTTCTGAAACCGTTAAGGACCATTTTCCTCTCTTCCTTCTTTGTCCTATAGGTTATGGCAGGGATAAGAAAGAGTCTGGAGATTTTGTATACCAGGTCGTTGTGTCTGGTGAAAAGGATTATTTTATCCCTCTTGTGCTCTTCCAGCAGCTCTTTAAGCTTTCTTATCTTATTTCTGGAGTTGAATGCGATCTTCCTGGCAGTATCCCACGCCTTCAAAGCTTCGTAGGCCCTGTCGTCGAATCCGGTTCTCATTACTACCTTCCTGAAATCTTCAGGGCTCCTCAGCTTGAGATTATGGGAAGCAACGTAATTCTTGAACACCCTGATGTTCTTCTCATAAATTTCAGCCTCTTCCTCCTCCAGAGGGACAGAGATCCTGTGGAGGATATAGTTGGCCAGATGAGTGCCAGCAAGGTCTTGAGGACTGACCTCAAAGATCTTGCCCCCCACCAGCTCTGGAAGGAGCTTGTGCTCCCCATCCTCTCTCTCATAGGTTGCCGTCAATCCCAGGCGGTAAGGTGCTGCAGACATCTCTGCTATGGATTTATATGATCTGGATGGCAGATGATGGACTTCATCAAATACCAGCAAGAGGAATTTGTTGCCAATGGAATCCGCATAATTGTATGCCGAGTCGTAGGTGGCCAGGGTTATGGCCTTCAACTCCTTCTCCCTTCCCGACAGCTCCCCACAATCGAAGGGGATTGCCTCCTTCCACTGATCCACCAGATCCAGAGTGGGTACCACGATGAGAGTGGGAACATTCATCTCCTTTACGACCTCCAGAGCTACATAGGTCTTACCCGAACCCGTTGGCAGTACAATAACCCCTTTTTTGTCTTCCATCCATCTGTCCACAGCCTGCTCCTGATACTCCCTAAGCTCAAATCGAAAATCGAAAAACGGGCAGGGTATGGGGTCCAGCACATGATCATCGTGCTCTATACCGGAAAGCTGGAGATAAGACTTGATAGAACCATATTTTATCGCCATACTGCGGTAGCAGCCCTCCCTCTGGTCAAAACTTGCGTGAGGGATGTGAGCATCTCCTTCTACTTTTATGGTTCCCCTGTCATAAGATAGTTTAGCATACACAAAGCCGAACTTATACAGCAAACCAAAAAAGTTTTTGGATTACTCTCAAAAAAGGCCGGAGATAACTACTTTAATGGAAAAGTCAACAAAATTTATATATACATTTAACTATACTATGATTATAAACAAAAAGGAGTGATAATTAATGGAAGATTTTACGGATAAGGAAAAAAAGATTATTGGATTACTCTCAGAGGCCGGATTGAACAAAAACATGGCCAAGGTACTTGTATTTTTATCAAAGAAAGGTGAAGCTGTGGCTAGAGATATCGAAAGGGCCGCAAACTTAAGACAACCCGAAGTCAGCCTGATAATGAAGGAGCTCAAAGACTGGGGATGGATTAAAGAAAGAGAAATAAAGAGACAGGGCAAAGGAAGACCTTTAAAGAACTATAAACTGGCTGTCGACCTGAAAGACAGGGTTGCAGAGCTTGTAGACCAGAGAAGGAAAAAGATCAAGCAGGTAGAGAAAGACCTGGAAGAATTGAAGAGTTACGTCAGTTAACTTATTATCTTTACTTTTTATTTAATACTTCCCAGACCCGACGCTCAATTTAAATTATTCAATTGCTCGCTCTAAAATCCTTCAGCTGCTTCTTCACTAACTTAACGTGCTTATTCGTCCACCCGGAAATGGTAATCTGGTGGCTATGTCCTCAATTCAACAAGACGCATTTTGAGAATGGATTTCTGAGAGTGGGCCCACCCGGGTTTGAACCGGGGATCTCCGCCGTGTGAGGGCGACGTCATGACCGGCTAGACCATGGGCCCATTGCTTAAATTTGAGCTCTAAACCGTGAAGCTTCACTCTAAGGTTTAGCTCTGTACTTTATGAAGTTTATGGTAAAGGTGACCTGACAGGTAACCAGTTTTTAAGTCAATTGAAATGATATCCAGATATATTTAATAAGGTTGAGAAAAAAACATTGTATATGGCCAGAATTACTTCTGTGGAGATTTTGGCAAAGAAATACAAATTGGGCATAAAAAGGGTTTACCCTGAAGATTGTGAGTTGTGTATCGCTGGCTATACAGGCAAAAAATGCAAGTATCTGTTAAAAATAAATAGGGAGTTTTATTGCGTCAGAGAAGCTGCTAAAGAACTGGATTCAAGGCTTGAGCATTAAAATCTCATAGTCAGGCATAGTCCCAGGTTTATTCTACTTCCTTCTTACTTTTTCCTTCTTCTCAGAGTTTCTTCCAGCCTTTTTTCCAGTGGTTCCTCGTGAGTATACTGGCACACCAGGTAGTGTTCCACTGCTTTGTAAATTGCATCTTTGGTGGCGTTTTCTCCTGTTTTTTTCTTTAATTCGTTAAGCGCACTCTCTGATAAAACTGTTTGGGCATGAACAATCTTGGCCATTTATATCACTCAACCAGCAGGCAATTCTACATTACTTAAATTTTACTACTTGCTGTTCATGTATGGTTTTATGATTGTTCAATTCTTCCCAAAAATAAAGAGAAAATGGTTTTCTCCAACTGATCTAACCAATAGAATGGGCCTATTTCAGCATTTCTAATTTTCCCAGAAGCGTTCCGTCCAGGAGAGTGGCCTCAGCTTTCTTGTAATCCCAGCGCCTGAAAAATATTCCTACAGGTCTCTCCAGATTTACCGGTGTAGAGGCACAAACTTCATTGAAAGCAGGTAGAACAATAAGCTCTTTCTCCTCTCCATCCATGCTCATTTTCCCTTCCAGCCATATCCTTTCCTTAAAACTTCCTACTTCATCTCTGATGAGCGCTGCAGGGTGGGCATGACCGAAAATCAAGGTCTTGGCCTGTAAAACATCGTCATGGGGCATAGCATGCCCGTGGAATATACCAACGTCATTGATCCTGATCCCCCTTGTACCTTCCGTCTTTATTACCGAGTCGATCCCTCCATCATGATTCCCCTTTAGAACAGTAATATCCGAAGAGGATAGTCCAGCACTTTTAAGCCCCTCAATTAGCTTTTCAACTTCCTTGATCTCCTTGCTCCTCATTCCAATATCGTGCTTAACATCGCCTGCCAGTATAACTTCATCGGCCATTTCACCCAGTGAAGACGCTTTTTCCACTAATGAGTCATCTGAGAAGCGGAGGATGCCCAGATGTAGATCAGCAATAATAAGTCTCCTT
>JBKHKH010000035.1:0-16234 GCA_046537735.1 Archaeoglobaceae archaeon
CTCCCGGATGGGGGACATGCACAGCTTGTAGAGGATAATTCCAGCTACTCCCGCCAGCAATATGGCAAGCACGAACGAGATATACAGGTTTATTCCTGCATTAAATAGAATAATACCGAAATATGCGGAAAGGATAAATAAAGTTCCGTGGGCGAAATTGAGCATTCTGCCCACACCGAAGATCAATGTGAACCCCGATGCTACCAGAGCCCAGATACCACTCACTATGGTACCAAAGACAATGATTTGGAGGATTATATCAAACATTAGTGTCTCTCAAACAATAAAAAAATAAATATTTTGTTATTGTTTATCATATCCTAGCTTCCGGCAACCTGTTGGGGCATCTTGAATTCTCCATTGGCCACGTGTTCTGGCCAGATTATGAGCTGTTCTCCATCTTGCCATTGGGATATCCAGTTCCTGGCGAACTCATCTCCCCATGCCAGAGCGTGATTTTTGTGAAAGGCTATGACTCTCGTCAGGGTCACCGGGTTGTTGGTATCAAATTTCTCCAGGTATTCCACTGCGGTATCGGGATCGAAGGGGTCTTCTTCTCCTGCTTCTTCTGCCGCTTCAACGGCCATCTTGTAGATGAACAAAGCATCATAAGAACCATATGCCTGATGTGACTCAGGGTAGAAACCGTATTCTTCCTTATAGGCTTCGAGGAACTCTCTGGCTCTCTCCGTGGGAGGTGCAGTTGACAGCACACCGCCATCGGCTATGAAAACTTCCCCTTCTGCAGCTCCATTGGTGTTCTTATCGAACTCAGCATCAATTGGCTTCAGGTCGTGTCCCGCAAGGAGTATGGGGATATCGTACTCTTTCCACTGCTGAGTCAACACATCTCCGGTTCCGGCAATAGCCAGAATGGGCATTATCAGGTCGGCATCCATGTCTTTCGCTTCACGGAGCTGGACATCATAATTTGTATATCCTCGTGGGACCTTCTCATCTTTTATTATCTCCACGTCCCTTTCTTCCAGCAAAGGCTCCAGATCGGCCATTACGTCATTCGTCCACACGTGCTCGTCTCTGATAATATATACCTTGTTGATATCCATTCCCTGTTCTTCATTGAGAAAATCTATCATATCGGCAAGGTCCCAGGCAAAGGTGGTTCCGTTGTTCTGGGATATCCTGAACCAGTATTTGTAGGTATCGTAGTCTTCGGCCACTTTGGCGGGATGAGCGGGAGATGAAGCGTCAGCCAGAAATACGGTTTTGGTCTGGGCCATGGTATCCATCATGGAGCTCATTATCCCACTGGAAAAACCACCGGTGATCATAACCGCATTTTCGGAAGTTGCAAGCCTCCTGAACTCGGAAGTTGCTGTGGAGGTATCGAGTTTGGTATCCCCAACCACCAATCTTATCTGCTTACCTAAAATTCCACCCTGGGCGTTTATCTCTTTAACTGCGAGCTGTGCCGCTCTTTTTTCTGCTGTACCCTCGCTGCTGGACATGGGTCCGATTACCCCGATATTAACTGTTTCGTCGCCAGATTGTGGTGTTGTGGTAGGTTCTTCTGTAGGTGTACCCTCTCCTGTATCTTCTTCTGCGCATCCTGCAGTAAATAATGCTACTGCAACGACAATAACCCCTATTAGTATATTTCTGAATTCCATAATCCTTGACCATGATAGTAATATTTAAATATTGTGTTAGTAAGTGACAATATAGCAAACTTTAAATAACCCTCTTTATAATTTATGGTTAAGGGCGTGTCAAAGATAGTCACGGGTGTCAGCGATGTTAGCCATCAATCAAGTAACCAAAAAATTTGGAAGTATTGTAGCGCTGGATAGAGTAAGCTTTAAGGTTGATAATGAATGTTTGGGGATCATAGGGCCCAATGGGGCCGGAAAGACCACTCTTTTCAATGCCATCTCCGGTTTTATGAAACCGGATACGGGTAGGATCGAGTTCAGGGGCAAACACATCAACGGTAAAAAACCCAATAATCTGGTGAAGTTGGGTCTGGTAAGGACTTTTCAGCTTATAAAAGTGTTCAAGAACATGACCGTGGAGGAGAACATCCTTGCACCCAATTCAAAGAACGGTGCCAGCGATATACTGGAAAGAGTAGATCTAGTGGATAAATCACAGATGATGGCAAGGTATCTATCACAGGGCGAGTTAAGGAGACTTAGCATCGGGATAGCTCTCGCTGCTCACCCCAGAATGCTCTTGCTGGATGAGCCCTTCTCTGGTTTAAGCTCTAAAGAAGCAACAAAGTTGGACCAGGTGATAGGCGAGCTCAAGGACGACGGAATTTCCCAGGTCATTATAGAGCACAAGCTCAAGGAGCTGTTCAATTTATCTGAGAGAGTTGTTGTCCTCAATTTTGGAAAAGTCATTTTTGATGGCAGCCCGGAAGAGGCGGTCCAGGATAAGAAAGTGGTGAACGCCTACCTCGGTGCAAAAGCATGTTGAGAGTCGATGGCCTGAACGCCTTTTACGATAAAGCACAGGTATTACGGGACGTAGAACTCACTGTGGGCAAGGGCGAGGTTGTGGCGGTTCTGGGACCCAACGGGGCCGGAAAGACCACACTGCTTAGAACGATCTGCGGTTTGACCAGATCTACAGGATTGATAGAGCTTGATGGGCAGGAGATAACTCCTCTTAAAGCCCATGCCAGAATAAAGAGAGGGATATCTATCTGCCCGGAGGGAAGAAGGCTGTTCCCCAATATGAGCGCTGAGGATAATCTCATCCTGGGCGCAACTTCCCGTAGCTCGGGCAACTCCTATGAGAAGGACATGAAGTATGTGTTCAGTCTGTTCCCCATTCTCAAGGAGAGGAGAAAACAACTGGTGAAGACCATGAGCGGTGGTGAGCAGCAGATGGTGGCCATCGGCAGGGCATTGATGTCCGAACCCAAGTTGCTCATGCTGGATGAACCCTCTATTGGTCTGGCCCCTATAGTCATTCACAATATAGGAGAAGCCATCAAAAGGATTAGAGAAGAGCTCAACGTATCTATCCTGATAGTGGAGCAGAATGTACAGCTGGCTTTAGATGTATCCGATAGGGGATACGTGCTGGTGAAAGGTAGCGTGGTCAAAGAGGGCAGTGTTGAAGAGCTTCAGGATCTGGAAGAAAAATATCTGGAGATCTGAGGCTTGTATCTTTTTGCGGTAGTTTTAGTGTAATAGTCATCAGCAAAGCTTAAATAAACCACTTTCGGTGGTGATGGTAACAATATCTGCACTGGAGGTGTATAATTTGGGCACAATAAAGCCTACGTATATCAAAACCATAGCTCTGGACCTGCTGAGAGAATATACTGATGAATTCTCGGGTAATTTTGATACCAATAAACAGCTTGTTACCCAATTCACGGACATCAAGAGCAAGAAGATAAGGAACAGGGTGGCAGGATATATCACCAGAAGAGTGAATAGAGGAAGAACAGAATTTTAATAACGCTGTGGTGAAGTAAAATGTTCAAAGGAGTTCTCCCTGCTCTGGTAACCCCATTCAAGGAAGATCTGGAAGTGGATTTCAAGGGTCTGGAAAGGAATCTGGAGTATCTCGAGAAGCACGTGGATGGAGTAGTCCCTTCCGGAACTACCGGCGAATCAGCTACCATGAGCTATGAAGAGCACATTCAGGTGGTCAAGCACGTGGTAGAGGTGGCTAACGTCCCCGTTATTGGGGGCGCTGGATCCAACTCCACCAAAGAAGCGCTTTATATGGGTAAAGAAGTGGAAAAAGCTGGTGTTGACGCTGCCATGTTCGTCACTCCTTACTACAACAAACCCAATCAGGAAGGATTATATCAGCATTACAAGGCCATCGCGGAAGCCGTATCCATTCCCATACTGATATATAATGTTCCGGGGAGGACGGGGATCAACATAACCGCTGATACTGTGGAGAGGCTGTCAGTAATAGACAACATCGTAGGAATAAAAGAAGCCAGTGGGAACTTGAGGCAGGTCTCGGAAATGATCAAGAGGACCAGAGATAAGGATTTCGTGCTCCTATCAGGAGAGGACTTCTTCACTTATCCCATACTTACCATGGGTGGAAGTGGCGTGATCAGCGTCACAGCCAATGTCGCCCCTCACATAATGCAGGAGATGTATACCGCATACCAGAACAAGGATATTGAAAAGGCCTTAGAGGCCCACTTCAAACTTGTGCCTCTGTACAGTGCAATGTTCATCGATACCAACCCCATTCCGGTGAAAAAATCGCTTAATTTGATGGGTCTAGCAGCTGGAAAGCCCAGACTACCCCTGATCGAACTGGATGAGGAGAAGACCCAGAAAGTTAAAACTGTTCTCCAATCCCTGGATCTATTATGATAAATGTAGCTGTAGCGGGTGCAGTGGGCAGGCTGGGAAGCCTCATAGTCAAAAATGTGGTTGAAAACAGCGCTATCCATCTAGTTCAGGCATTTGATATCCAGTGTGTGGGCAGTGATGCCGGAGAAGAAGCGGGTGCGGGAAGAACGGGGGTTAAGATAACGGATGCATCTGGTATAGATGAACTGGATGCTGATGTCTTGATAGACTTCACGGCCCCTGATTCTGCCGTAAAAAATATTGAAGTGGCCTCAAAGAAAGGAGTTCCTGTGGTGGTAGGAACTACCGGCTTTAGTGAGGAACAAAAGAAGCAGATAGAAGAGTACTGCCAGAAGATACCGGCAGTAGTGTCCCCCAACTTCAGTGTGGGGGTGAATGTCTTCTGGAAGATCATAGAGTATGCCACCAGGTTCCTGGGGGATTACGATATAGAGATAGTGGAAAAGCACCACAAGTTCAAAAAAGATGCTCCCAGCGGAACTGCCATCAAAATCGCGGAAGTCGCCTCCAGCATCTTGAAGGAGCAGGGAAAGGACAGGCATATCGTTTATGAGAGGTCAGGCGAAAGAAAGGATGATGAGATCACTGTACTGGCCATCAGAGGCGGAGATGTTGCCGGTGAGCACACGGTGTATTACCTGGGGATGGGAGAGAAGATAGAGATAACCCATGCGGCGGGCAGCAGGCAGGCATTTGCCGGTGGAGCCATAATGGCAGCCAGATGGGTCGTGGATAAGAGCCCGGGATTATACTCCATGAATGATGTGCTGGGCTTCTGAAAGAATTTTTTTCTATAAGAATTAGTTTACAACTTATGGTGGAAAGAGTTAAGTTACCGTCTTCCTTGATTTCAATCAATGGAAACTCTTGTAATTACCATGAACCCAGAAGAACCTGAAGACGATAAGATCGCTATTGCGGCCGATATTATCAAAAAAGGAGGGCTGGTCGCTTTTGCCACCGAGACGGTCTATGGACTGGGGGCTGATGCCCTGAACCAGGAAGCGGTAAGAAAGCTTTTTGAGGTCAAGCAGAGGCCCTCTGAAAACCCCCTCATAATCCATGTGGCCCGTAAGGAACAGATATACGAAGTGGTGGAGGTGAACGAAACAGCAGAGAAACTCATAGAGGAGTTCTTCCCCGGTCCCATCGCTCTTATAATGAACAAGAAGGATATAGTTCCTGATGAGGTCTCTGCTGGTCTGGAGAAGGTAGCGGTCAGGATGCCGGATAACAAAGTGGCC
Organism: Archaeoglobaceae archaeon; assembly: GCA_046537735.1. Taxonomy (GTDB): domain Archaea; phylum Halobacteriota; class Archaeoglobi; order Archaeoglobales; family Archaeoglobaceae; genus JdFR-22. Next base: position 5,567 of record JBKHKH010000035.1, read on the forward strand.
CTCAAGTTGATCCAGATGTCATCACCACTGGCTGCTCCATCCGCTAACATTACGGGTAGATCAAGCCCTAATACGACAGAACATGTGCTGGAAGATCTTGAAGGGAAGATCGAGGCAGTAATAGACTCTGGAGAGACAAAGATGGGTATCGAATCCACGGTAGTAGATACAACCGTGGAGCCGGTAGAGATACTCAGGCCCGGACCCATAACTCCTGAAATGATAGAGAAGGTAGTGGGGGAGACTGTTCTGGGAGAGGCAGTATCCGGGGAGTATACTCACTACTCTCCAAGGACAGAGTTGATGGTGGTCACCGGCAACCCGGATAAGGTGAAGGACAAGATATCTCAGCTGGTGGTCGAATACCATGACAAAGGACAGAAAGTTGGGATCATAGCTGTGGAAGAACCGGAAACAGGAGCCGACTATTTTACGGCAGTGGACGATGATGAATCATTCGCCAAGAAGTTATTCTCTACCATCAGGGATTATGATAAGAAAGAAGTAGATGTTATTATCGTGGAAGGGGTCGAAGAGAGAGGGATGGGTTACGCCATCATGAACAGACTCCGGAAAGCTACTGGCAGGGTCTTTGTGGTTTGAAAGCTTTTATCTGGGGTCCGGAGGTATTTAGCCCATCTCCAGGAAGGGATATTTTTTCCTCACTTCTTCCATCTTGCTTAGGTCTATTTCTGCAGTAATGACCTCTTCTCCTCCCCCGGCTTCGGCCAGCACTTCACCCCAGGGGTCGATGATCATGGATTTACCGAATCCGGCGCAATTGACTCCTACCACAAATAGCTGGTTCTCTATAGCCCTCGCCTTGAGAAGAGTGGTCCAGTGATATATTCTGGCGTCAGGGAACTGGGCAGGGAACACCAGTATTTGAGCTCCTCTGCCGGTAAGCTCTCTGGACATGAGAGGGAATCTCACCTCGTAACAAACGAGCGGACCCAATCTACCTGCAGGCGTCTCATAGACTTCAGGTTCGTTGTCTCCTGGAGAGAAGTATTTTATCTCATCCGTTAAGGGAAATATGCGGTTCTTCCTGTACTTGCCTGTGATCTCTCCCTGATGGATGATGACCGCCGAGCTGTACAGCTTTTCTTTCTCTTTTTCGGCCACACCTGCTACCACCACCAGGTTCTCTGCTTGAGAAGAGAATTTCAGCAGGGGGTGTAGCTCTTCATCCAAGTCTTTAATGGAGGAGTAGTTCTGGGGATTGAATCCCGTGTTGAACACCTCTGGAAGCACAAAGAGGTTCATGCGGGAAGTGTCAGCTTGTTTTAAGTACCCTATGGCTTTGTTCATGTTCTCCTGTTTATCAGCTGTGATGTCCATCTGGACGGCGGTCACCTTAACTCTCATCTTTATCAACCTCTGGCTCATCCATCTCCAGCAAGATCAGCAGGTAGAGCAGGTAGCTCAGTTTATTCAGCCATTCTACCAGGTTCAGGGAGAGTTCATCCTGCTTGTGAAGTTTTACTGCCTGCCTCTCACACCTTCTCACCACTGCTCTGGCCACACTCAAGAAACCTGTCTGTTCGTTCTGCTCTAAGATGATCAGTTTGGTGGGCTTCTCCACCTTTTTCTCCAGTTGGGAGATGGTATCCATGATCTTGTGGTAGTTCTCTTCCGGGAATTGGTTGCCTCCGGCGAATTCAGCCCCTGCCTCGAAGATTTGTTTTTGAATATCTTCAAGAATATTCTTGGTCTTGACGTCTTTGGCAAAGACTCTGGCAAGACCAATAAACGCATTAGCTTCATCCAGCAGCCCTACGCCTGATATAGTGTCTGTATCCTTTCCCAGATGTCCGGAAAGAGTTCTGGTGGTAGTTACGTCCTTCATGTATCCCTCCTGTCTAATTTATTTCAGTGTTCGGAATCAAATTTATATTTTTAGCCATAATCGATTCTGTGTGAGGGCCGCCACGTGCAGTAATGTATGGATGATATACAGCTCATTATTTTCTGCGGAGAAAATTGCCTTGCAGTCCGTTAATCTTGAGATCGATTCCAACCAGATCTATGGGTTATTGGGTCCCAATGGAGCTGGTAAAACCACTTTGATCTCTCTTATGGCCACCCTGCTCACACCCACTAGAGGAGATATTGAGATATTGGGGATGGATACTCAGAAGGAGACAAAGAGGATCAGAGAGAAGATAAACATAACCAGCGGGAATCCCAACCTCATCTGGAGTTTAACTGCTTACGAGAACCTCAAGTACTGCGCCCTTTCCTACGGGATGAACAGCAAGAGAGATATTGAGGAGCTCATCGATTTCTTTGAGCTGGAGAACCAGAGAGATATCGAGTTCGATAAATTGTCTACGGGCAACAAGCAGAAAGTGGTGCTGGCCAGAGCCTTCGTAAATCACCCCCAACTGGTATTCCTGGATGAGCCCACCAAGGGGTTAGACCCCGATATATCCCGCAGACTCCGTAAGAAAATACTGGACCTGCAGAGGGAGAGGGGGATAACCATTGTGTTGACCACCCACTACATGAATGAGGCAGAAATGATGTGCGACAGAATAGCCTTCATCAACAAGGGGAGAATAGTGGCAGAGGGAAATCAAAGGGAACTGAAGAACTTGCTGAAGATGAAGGATAGGGTGGCCATAAAGGTGGATGATGAACTCCCTGAGATTCATTTGGATGGGATACACTCCATGGAAGTCGAAGATAAGACTTACACGTTCTATGTGGACAACTCGGAGAAGAGACTGGGGAACCTGGTGGAAGAAGTATCTAAATATGCCACAATAAAGAATATAGCCGTTAAAGAGGTGGATCTGGAAGATGTTTTCACTGAACTGGCGAAGTGAGTACTACAAGACATTCGCATTCTTCTACCGGAACGTGTTGATAACCAAGAGGAACGTATTCACCATATTTGAGACCCTCTTCTGGCCTCTGGTCACCCTTTTCGCCGTGGGACTAATGGGAAGCTATCTCGAACTCACTCAAGACCTGCTGGTGTTCATCCTTATCGGTGCCATAACCCTCAGTGTTATGCAGCTGGCACAGCTCGACGTGACCTACGTTCTGCTCTTCGACATATGGAGCAAGAGCATCAAATATACTCTGTCCACCCCCACTTCCTTGTTCAACATGGTGGTGGGCTCCTGGATGGTGGGGGTGCTGAGAGGTCTTGTCGCCTTCCTGATTCTTTTGGTGTTCAGCAACATGCTTTTCGACTTGAACCTGTTGGAGATGCCTCTCCACAGCCTCATCATCTTTTTGGTGGGAATCTTCATCAACGCCATGCTCATAGGCATGACCGCCACCATACTGCTACTAATGTTCGGTCACAGGGCAGAGGTGGCAGCCTGGACCCTGACAGCCATCATAATGCTGGTGTGTGGGCTATATTACCCCGTGACCATCTTGCCCCCCGAAGTGCAGGTGGTATCTTATGCTATACCCGTGACCCACTTCCTGGAATACTTCAGAAGCTTTTACGGGTTCACACCCACATTCACATATCCGCACCTGATGGGATACCTATTGAACGGTATCTACGCTCTACTGGCAGCAGCAATACACTCAATGGTAATAAGAAGGGCGAGAAGGACGGGGTCTATATTACAGCTCTCGGAATAACTGATCACATCAGGCCATGGGGCTGAAATCGGTCCCACTTCCCTGGAATTTTCTAACTATCTCGGCGGCTTCTAATTCGTCCTGGGCTCTGGCCACAATCTTTACCTTATCCAGATTATTCCTGAAGCCGCAGTGACACTGACGGGTCTTCACTCCCGCTCGTGCATATTGATAACGCCCGCATTTCCTGCACCTGAAAATGAGCACTGGCATAGTGAGGAGCTGATAAAAGGATATTTTTGCTTTCCGCTAAATTTTTATGATGAGCTAACCATTTATTGAATAGACTTTAATCAATTGAGCCGGGATTGCAGAGAGGTACTGCGCTGGTCTTGAGAACCAGTGTCCGTAAGGACGCGAGGGTTCAAGTCCCTCTCCCGGCGTAATTGTTTTTAACTTTTTTATACTAGTAGGTATGTTAGAGAGGTATCGACGGAGGAGATACCTCGGTTTGTTGTTCGACCTGACTGCAGGTCGGGGTTCAAGTCCCTCTCCCGGCGTATTTTTTACTGTAGTACAAACTATAAATTAAAGTCCTAGCAGCTTGGTAAGTACATGCTCTCATGCTATCTTAAGATTGACCAGTCAACAAGCAAGAACTAAAGAACATATCAAATCTCCTTAATGTATCAAACCCGAAAATAAACTTAAAATAAGTTTAAAGCTAAAATCAAATCAATCGGTAAAAAACTATATTTACTATCACATTAATACTTTGTTAAAGCTATGGGTTTTTGACCGGGTTTTTGACCTTTTGAGGATATGGACAATATCGATAAATCTGTAGATGCTGAAAAGCAAGTTGATGAGATTAGCCTAGAATCATCGCTTTTAGACTATGTCACGGACTCTATTTTTGTACACGATTTTGCAGGCAACCTCATTTACGTTAATGAGGCAGCATACAGCACTCGTGGTTACACCAGAGAAGAGCTGATGAATCTCAAGCTACATGAATTAGACGCCCCAGAGAACGCTCAATTGATAGCATCTCGAATACAGGAATTGAATGAGAAGAATAAGATCTTTTTTGAATCTGCTCATAGATGTAAAGATGGTAGCGTAATGTATGTGGAGAACTACGCTTGTAAAATAGATTATTATGACCAGCAACTGATACTGACTGTAGCCAGGGATGTTACGGAGAAGAAAAGAGCTGAAGAGAAGCTAATAGAGAGCGAAAAGAGATACAGAACCACTTTTGAGCATACGGGAACTGCTATGATCATTATTGAGGAAGATACTACTGTTTCCTTGGTTAATGAGGAGTTTGAGAAACTATCTGGATACAGTAAAGAAGAACTTGAAGGTAAAGTAAGCTGGACTGAGTTTATTCATCCAGGTGACGTAGAGAGGATGAAGAATTACCATTATGCCCGAAGGAGAGGAGAATATGCGCCCAGAGAGTATGAAGCCAGGCTTATTGATAAAGGTGGTGAGGTTAAGGATGCAGATCTCACAGTAGGGGTGATACCTGGAAGCAAATCGGTTGTTTCTCTTATGGATATCAGCTACACAAAAAGAGTGGGTAAGCTATTGTCTATTGTGTCTGATGTTAATGAGATGGTTGGCAGGGAGCATAATCCGACGATAGTGCTTGATGCTGTATGTGAGAAGTTGAATATCCTTTATGAGTCGGTTTTCACCTCTGTTATAAGAGATGGGAAGCCAGTGATAATTAGATCAGAGGGTTTTAGTATTGAATCAGTGTATAGGGTTATTGATAAGTGTCCGTCGGTTTCAACGGCTCTTGAAGGGCGTCTGATGAAGCTGGCAACTGACAGTGAGTTGTGTCAGCAGTGTACCGGATCACATAATCACGTTCTCTCTCTTCCTTTGATACACGATAAGCAACATGGAATTATAACCATTCACTCCAAACCAGATTTCAGTGATGAAGAGATTGCATTGCTGGATAAATTGGCGAGCAACATAGCTTTTGCTTTAAGTGCATATGAAGTGGAGAAAGAGAGGGAGTTTGCATTTGAGCAGCTCTTAACCAATTTATTACAATTCGATAGATCAGCTGATAGACTAAGAAACCCGCTTGCCGTTATTATGAGTTCACTGGAGCTTAAGGAAAGCTATGGGAAAGATAAAGTTCTGAGAATAGTTGGAGAACAAGCCAATAAGATTCAACAAGAGTTAGATGAGATGAGAAAAGAGGAAACAAATACTTTTGAACTCATAGAACATTTCGGTGTGAAAGCTGAAAGAATCTACGAAAACAAGAATGTTGAGGTTTAGAGATTCTCGATGGTAAGCTCAATTTTTACTTTTAAGTTTGAGTACGATGATTGCCCCGGTAGGTGTGTTCTCCTCTATTTGTATGTCACCACCGTATCTTTCAAGGGTCTTTTCGACTATGTAGAGCCCTAAACCTGATCCACCGTTACCGCTAAATCCCTCGTTAAACACTTCCTCTTTTCTCTCTTCCGGTATGCCTGTACCGTTATCTGCTAGACTTATCCAGCAATAGTTACCGTCGCTCTCTATCTGTATACTAATGTGATCTGCTTGTCCATGAGTCACAGCATTGCTCAATACATTATCTATCACGGAGGTGAAAGCTTCATCAGCAATAACCGTGCAATCCCCTTTCACTTCAGTATCAACCTGATAGTTTCTTACCACTTCTTCTATAGCTTCTCTTGCACTATATGGCTTCAGGCTCTCTCCAGATGGGATAAGGGACTCCAGTCTCTTCATCTTCTTGATCAGGTTGACGCTGTCGTCTATGCAATTAGAAGCGTTATCCAATAATCTTTTGTCTCCCAATTCTTCATACATTTCCAACGAGTTTCTTACCACCGTCAAATCGTTGAGTATATCATGTCTCAAGGTCTTATTCAACAACATCAAGATTTCATTAAGCTGATTGACTCTATCTTCCATCTTCTTTCGCTCAGTGATGTTTATAGTAACTTCGACTGCCCCGATAACTTCTCCATCTTCTTTAACCGGGTTGCCCTGAACTAACCAGACTCTTCCGTCAGGAGACTTTATTTCTCCTTCGTGGGGTTTACCATTTCTTATACCCTCCTCAACTGGGCAGTGCTCACAGTATTCATTGCGATGATGCCAGATCTCATAGCAGTAACGCCCTTTGAGATTTTCTGGGGTCTCTCCAACGGAATGTGCAGCGGCTTTGTTCGCCCATAACACCCTATGTTCCTTATCCTGGTAGACAATTTGCTCTGAAGTGCTATCCAGGACGATCGCCATCTCTTTCTCTGACTCCTTTAGCTTCTTCTCTGCTTTCTTACGCTCGTCAATATCTCTAATAACTCCTTGAATGCCGATAACATTTCCTACTGAGTCTCTCAGGAAACTGGCTTTCAATTCCCCCCATTTAGTGGAGCCGTCCTTGCAAACATACTCATACTCCATGGGAGGTATGTATCCGTCTCTGTTTTCTCCCTTCATTGCTAAAGTCAACTGGTTTTGAAGCGACTCCATACCATTCTCATAAGAATCTGAGGTCATGAAATCTTTAGCATTCATGTTTAACGCTTCTTCGACACTGTAACCAGATAAATTCTCAACTGACGGACTTACATAAACTATATTTTGATTCATGTCCTGCACAAAGAGAACATCACTACTTTTCTCCAGAATAAGCTGATATAAATTATTTTTTTCAAGAAAATCCTTAATACTTTCTTTACGCTGGCACTCAACACTTTTCATAAACGTAGAGATATAAATTTTAAATATTCAAAAACTTTTGGATTTTATCATGATAATGGCAGTTGCTCAGGCTACAAGATTAGGGAGATGATGAACAATATGATGAATATCACCACCAGCAATTTAACTATGGTTGCTGCTATCCCTACTAATCCCTTGAAACCAAAGATGGCTGCGACGACCGCTATTACCAGAAAAATTATTGCCCATTCAAGCAGCATTCAATCACTCCTTTTTAACCCACTTCCCACCTTTTTTGGTGTAGCTCTTCTTCACCGCTGACCACGCAACCTTATGGGCGACCTCCTCTCTTGAGGCTTTGCCTCTCCGGTCTCCAGGGTCCTTGTATTCATCCCAGGCATTGTTAAAGGCTTTCATATAGATCTCTTGAGCGTGCTGGGGAAGATTGTTCTTTACGCTGTCTGGCAGCTCATCAATACTATCATACGGCATTTACATTCCCCCTTTAACCCATAAAAGTATCCAAAGAGCTTGAACTGATCGATGATTTTCCATTCTTATTTCTGTCAATAATGAAACCCCCTGATGAATAGTATAATTTAAAAGTATTTAACGTTTATCAGCTATTGGATTAAACGTTCAATGTTCAACTTGCGTGAACTGGTATGGAGCGAAGATGGAGACCTTTACAAAGGCAAAGGAATTTGTAATTGATCCGGATTTCCCCGAAAGGAGGAATAAGGCACTGAAGGAGTTAGAAGAAGAATTAGAAAAAGGGAACATTGACCCTCCCGTAGTGGAGTTGTTGCTGGGCTACAATTCCCTACCCTATTGCTTTACCCTCCAGAGCTGTTATGGCCATTTCGTTTATGGTGAGCTAACGGACACGAACATAGACCCTTTACCCTCGAACTCACCTGATACCAGCGTTGAATACAGGATCACTTATCTCACCATATGCCTGCAGGACAACCCTATGGGCCATGGATTATACCAGGAGCTCAACGACTTGACACAGATCGACCCAGATTATATCCAGTTGGGGAGTGCGGAATGGTTCTGGAGAAGGTGCGTTAACTCCTATGTCCTGCAGATCGAGCCTGAAAGGCACAAGTATAAGGATAAAGCAGTTATTCCCATGAAAGAGGCCTTGCACATAGAAGAGCTGAGGAATCGATTATTTGAGGAGCTGGAAAGGATACTCAAAGAGCATCAGCATTAGCAAGCAATAAATTATAAAAACTTAAGGTGACAACTATCAGTACCCTCAAGTGGTTGAAAACAGCTTGTTCGATCTGGGGGGATAAATGATTGGGGGTTCAGGAGGTGTATTAAATGACTACGGAAGATATTATCAGGACTATGGTAGATGAGCTTCAGAAATTGCTTGCCACTGGCAATTTGGTAGGCCAGGCAATGGAGTATGATGACAAGGTCATAATTCCGGTGAGCAAGATGGGATTCGGGTTCGGTTCGGGTAGTGGTGAGGGAAAAGGAGCAGGAAAGACAGAAGGAGCTGGTGCCGGTGCTGCTGCCGGAGCCGGTGGAGGAATCGGTCCTGTAGCTGTTATCGTGGTGTTCAAGGGGATGTCGGGTCCCGAGGGCATAAAGGTCATGCAGCTGGATACGGGTGGTATGGCCAAGGCGATGGGAGAAATAGCTTCCGCAGCCACACAAGTACTGGAGAAAAAGGAAAAATAACCGGGCTTAAAGCGGCCAGATGATCTTGAGGTTACCTTGATACTCTACATCATTATTTTAGCTGCTGCCATTTTCATTGTAGCACTGGCGTTCATTCCGTGGAGAATAAGTCTTGTGGGAAGTGCAAGCCTCAAAGGACTCAGCTTAGATGCTCGTATCAGATTTATCTATGGTCTATTGGCTATCAGCTTTGTGCAGGGAGATAAGAAATACGTGGAATTCTTTTCACTCAACTTGAAATTGTTCCGGAAAGAGCTAAAGGACAAAGAAGAGGGGAAAGAGGGGAGAAGAGAGAAGGGGTTGAGCTGGTTCTTCAGACTACCTCAATTAGTGGAGAACGCTCAAAATGTACCGGAATTACGGAGACCCGTTTTCGGACTCCTCTCTAAGTTAAGGAGAGCTATCAGGGTCAAGGACTTCACTATAGACAGCAGGGTTGGCTTAGAAGATCCTTACTCTACGGGAGTGTTATACGGATACTATACTGCCCTCTCCGGCGCCTTCGGATGGATGCCCTACGGGATCAATTTGCAGCCTGATTTCGTGAATGAAGGGTTACAGGGGGATCTTCATGCCGAGATCGAGATAGTGCAGTCCTCACTCATTATTCCTTTGCTGTTTCTGGTCACCAGAAAGTCCTTCAGGGATATGGTGAGGTCATCTAGAGGAAAGAAGAATGAGAGTAGATAGTGCTCGGGAAAGCAAGATGGTTGCCGGGGAGGCAATAAGCGCTGGCAACCGCTATATATTTCCCATTTACAGAATAGAGAGCTTTATGGTGATAGGATCATTTTTAGCTGAACTCAAGCCCAAAGGGGTCTTGAATGTGGAGCGAGATCAGGTTTTTTATACTCCTATCGATGATGACCAAGTACCCTTAGATGAGCTGTTCGACAGCATTTCCGGGCTAGAAGACCTGATAGCCGAGTTGAAGGGTTCATTACAGTCCTAATTAATTTGAAGTTAAGACGACATCATAATCCGTTGAGCATTAATAAGTAGAGATGAGCGAATGGAAGTGTTGTTGAGTTTCAGGGCGATTTTTCACAAAAAAAGAGGAGAGGTTATCCATTTCCTCTCCCATACGGCGTTATGGAGGACCGCGTGATGTATGATGGGAGAGGCATTGTAATATTGGCCAAGACGGCCGGATGCGCACAGGGTCTTATTATTTTGCTGAACCTCTCCCTGTCATGTTGATTTGTTGTGGGAGGTGGGTGGCAGGTGAGATCATTTTAAACCCTACCTCCTCTCGTAGCAAATGATCTACCATATTGTATAAGTTTCTTTTCTAAATAGAACAGATAATAACCCGTATCTCCAATGTTATACATACCTGTGATTACTTTATGTACTATTCCTTAATCCCACAACTTTTGGGGTTGCAGTTACACCTACCATCATAATAGCTTACCGTATTTGCCTTTTTCTCTCAGGCACTGAAAACATACAACATCCTGATCCCTATCAGAAGTAATGCTATGAGCACCGCTTTCCGAACATATTCTTCGTTCATGTACTTTAGGACTTTTCTACCCAGGAAAGCTCCTGCGAAGGCCACGATAACCAGTGGAGCTACCCACACAACGTATTCCTGGAGCAAGCTTCCCTGGTACAGATAGACGCTAACTCTAGAGATGTCCACTAATATGGCTATGCTGGCAGCGGTAGCGATATATGCTTCCTTCTTTAAGAAAGTGGAGATGA
>JBKHKH010000036.1:0-15844 GCA_046537735.1 Archaeoglobaceae archaeon
CTTCTACGAAATGAGATATAGGAGTTACACTGGGGACTGGATAGAAGTCGCTTTTGGCAACTTCTCCTCCGGTTTGCTCATCTATTCTTTTTATGGCTCCCGGAATGGTTATCCTGTATTTTTCCCTTTCTCTCTTTGAAAGCCTCCCCACCAAACTGACGGGCTGGAAATTCACCCCTCTAACGATATCGATATTCTGGGAAGCATACTCTATTATATCTCCCAGCTGATGGTCATTTACGGTCTTCAAGATGGTGGGAACAAATACCACACCTAAATCGGCTTTTCTACAGTTATCCAGGATTTGAGGGACCTCGCTGAAGTTTTTGGGGTTTGTTTTCTCGTCCACACCGTCAAAAGAGAGGTAAACGGTGTTGACCCCCGCTTCTCTCAATTTCAGAGCCAGGTCGGGCTCCATAGCCAACCTGATCCCATTGGTGTTGAGCTGGATGTGCTCTATTCCTTCCTCTCTGATGACCTTGACGATATCAATGAGGTCATCCCTTAAGGTAGGCTCTCCACCTGTGAGCTGAACGGCATTTGTTCCCACTGGTTTGGTATCTCTAGAAGTCCTGACCATTTCCCTTATCTGCTCAATTGTAGGTTCATAAACATACCCTCTTGCCTGAGCATAAAAGAAGCAGTACCAGCACGCCAGATCGCATCGATTGGTAAGAACGATATTCAGCAGGGCGGTCTGACTTTTGTGTTTGCTGCACAAACCGCAGGAGAATGGGCAATCTGTCCCATCGACGTGAGGAGTAGAGATACCGGGACCATCGTGAGCAAAGCTGGCTGCTCTCTTGAACATCTCAGCGTCTTCCCAATACATATCCTTGAACTCACCATGCTTTTTGCAAACCTTTTTTATCATTACTTTGCCGTCTTCTTCGTACACTTCGGCAGTGATTTTTTTGAGGCACTCGGGACAAAGTGATGTAGTTTTATATGGCAATCTCATTGTCAAACCTCCTACATGCGTGTTTTATGATTATAGTCGCAAAATTCCATGCCATTAATTTAATTAGAAATTATAAGGGTATATCAAAATTTCGCATCAACCTCTAAACTCTTGAAAATAAAAACAAAGGCTAAGACAATATAAGAACGACACATTTCACTCTTTTAATTCGAAAGAGATATATTGCAGGCAAAAATGCCACCAGTAATGCCGTTTGAATTTCATAACCTCGATTATATGAGAACTCTTTACATCTTACTTACAACTATCTGGCTTTTATTACCCTCTTACGCTCCCAACAACTTCGCCGTGGTGTTCGGAGGTGGTAAGCCCATCGATCTGGGGAGAAATTTTGTCGATGGTAGCAGGTTGCTGGGTAATGGCAAGACCATAAGAGGTTTTATAGCTGGAGGATTGGGGGGTCTGCTAGTCGCTCACATCCAGCTCATTATTGAAAATCTTCTTGATCTTAACATTTATTCTTCGCTTGTTTATACCTCTTTTTTGGGGATAGTAATTGCTCTGGCATTCGGTGCCTTGATAGGTGATATGGTAGGGAGTTTTATTAAAAGAAGACTTAAAGTGAAACGGGGAGGTAAAATCCCGCTACTGGACCAGCTGGACTTTCTGGTCTTTGCCCTACTTGCAGCAAGCCTTGTTACTGATTTTGCCACCCTTTTCACTCCTCCTGTGATCATCGCAGCCTTTATTATCACTCCTCTACTTCACATCATCACTAACTTTATAGCTTATAAGTGGGGTCTAAAAGAGGTTCCATGGTAGATAAATCTAAAAAGAGCTGACTGAGGAGATATGAATGGTGAAAATGAGGGGATGTGAATGGTAAGGGTATATGTAGTTTATAATTACGGCCAGTACAATCATTTGATACACAGAACTTTGAGGGATTTAGAGGTGGAGACCAAGCTGGTGGAAAACACCACTCCCGTTGAAGAGCTCAAGGATGTGGATGGATTGGTTTTGGGAGGTGGACCCACTCTGGAAAGAACGGGTAACTGCGATCAATACCTTAAGGAGCTGGAAATACCCATATTGGGTATCTGTCTGGGGCACCAGCTTATGGCCCAAGTCTTTGGCGGAGAAGTGGGCGAGGGCAGGCTGGGGGGTTACGCAGAAGTTAAAGTGAGGATTGTGGAAGACGATATCATCTTTGAGGGATTTCCCGGGAAAATAAAGGTGTGGGCCAGTCACGCTGATGAGGTTAGAGAGATCCCTCCGGATTTCAAGTTGCTTGCTGAATCAGATATATGCAAGATAGAAGCCATGCGGCATAATAGTAAAGATATTTATGGCATCCAGTGGCACCCTGAGGTTTTTCACACCGAAAAAGGAGTTGAATTTTATAATAATTTTGTAAAAATATGTAAAAAATAATGACTATACTATAATAATTTATAACCGGTGCGAAAATTTTTTTATGGCTTTGTGACAAATAAAATACCATGAAGACTGTTATACTTGCAGGTGGTACTGGTACCAGATTGTGGCCTCTCAGCAGAGAAGCGTATCCTAAACAGTTCATCAAATTGTTCAACGGGCATTCTCTTTTTGAAAAAACGGTCCAAAGAGCATCTGTTTTCTCCAAACCAGAAGACATCTATGTTGTTACCAACGAGAGTCATAAATTCAGTGTTGTAGATGCATTATCCGATGTGAACGTCAATGTCCCGGAGGAGAACATACTTCTGGAACCTGCTTCCAGAAATACATTACCGGCGATTTACCTGGCAGTAAAAAAGATAGGGAGTGAAGACGAAGACGTTGCAGTGTTACCTTCCGATCACCATCTGGTTCTGGATGAAAAATATATAAATGGTTTTGAAGCTGCTCAATCTCTTTCCAAGAATTATCTGGTAACCTTTGGTATCAGGCCTACCAGACCTCACACTGGCTATGGTTACATAAAACCGGGAAAAGAATTGAAAGGAGGTTATAAGGCGGATCAATTCGTGGAGAAACCGGATGAGAAGACTGCTGAAGAGTATCTGGAGAAGGGCTACTTATGGAATAGCGGAATATTCTTGTTTAAAGCTGGTATCTTCATGAAGGAATGTCAGAAATATCAACCGGGCTTGGTAAAATCTTTTGAAACCGAAAAGCCATATGATGTAGTCCCCGATATTTCTATCGATTACGGCCTCCTGGAGAAGACGGATAAGGTGGCAGTGGTACCACTGAGTGTACACTGGAATGATGTGGGAAGCTTTGATGCTTTCCATGAGGTTCTAGATAAGGATGAAGATAACAATGCCGTCAAGGGAGATTATATCCCTATAGACTCCCGGGATAACTTTGTTATTGGAGACCGGCTAATTGCTACCATTGGCGTTAAGAATATGATCGTAGTGGACACGGGAGACGCCATTCTGGTCTGTTCCAGAGACGACGCCCAAAGGGTTAAAGAGCTGGTAGATATTTTAAAATCGAGGAATGATGAAAGAGCAATAGTTCACCGCACTGTTTATCGGCCGTGGGGCTCATACACTGTGCTGGATGAAGGGGACCTTTACAAGATGAAGAACATTACTGTACTGCCTGGAAAGAGATTGAGCCTTCAGAAGCACTACCACAGAAATGAGCACTGGGTAGTGGTGAGAGGCGTAGCCAACGTTACTGTAGGAGATAGGACATTTATTCTGGAGAGAGGAGAGAACACCTTCATCCCTCTGGGAAGCGTTCACAGATTGGAAAATCCAGGAAAGATACCTCTGGAAGTGATAGAGGTGCAGATAGGAGAGTACCTGGGTGAAGACGATATAGAAAGGTTCCAGGACGACTTTGGTAGAAGTGAGTAGAAGCGAGTAAACCCCGGTTGTGTCCGTATTTTATCTCTGCCTTACCTCTTTTTTTCTCTGGGGATGCAGATTATCTCTTTGATCTGAAGGTCGAAGAAAGTATTCATGTGGGCAGGTCTTAGTACCACTGCAGTGTCAGCTCCAGCACCTTTACCTCCTATTGCGACCGCCTCTTCCAGAGGAATTGCACCGCTATCAGCTGCCATAATGGCTATCTCTACACAAACCTTTAATCCGTGACCGAAAAGAGAGCGGAGAGCCTCAGCGACTGCTTCTACCCTTGATGCGCCACCAAGCCTTTTCGAAAAACTTCTTTCCACCCCTGAAAGCATGTGGCTCTGTCTGACAAATTTTACGCCCTGTTCTTTGAGATAATTCTCTATCTCGGGTGGCATGGAGTTTTCCCCTTCCATGTAAAATCCTGTGTGATAGGTAACCACTACAAGCTGCACATCCAAATTTTCTTGGTCAATGATCTCTAAAGCTCTGGTGGCGGTTTCACCGCTTGAAGAAGCAACTATTACGTGCTTAACACCCGATTCTCTTGCCCTTTCTAGAGCTATATTTAGGGTAGCTTCTGTATTATCCTTACCTGGGCTGTTGAAGTAGGTGATCTTCTTCTCTTCTATCATATCTTCATCCATAGCACCCCTCCTTCACATGGTTTTAATATATTATCGATCACTTATAGTTCTATAAACCCTGTAAGATCCCTACCTTAGCATTGGCTATAATTTAACTTTAATCCATATAAAGCTATAATTTACCGCCGAACATGAAAACGAAGGATATCACCATGAGCACTATGGCGAGGATAAGGGCCACGATGGCGTAACGGGATTCTCCAAAGACAATGGGTATGGGCCCAATGAGGATCACTCCACCGCCTTTGACCCGTTTCCTTCTTTTGAACTCCTCATCGTGTTCTCCTTCCTCTCTATATTCTCGCTCACCCTCAAATTTATCGTTGAAGACGTAAGCCTCTTGGGAGTCAGAGTCGGTAAATCCTCTAATAATGAAGTATATACCCGCTATTATGAGGACAAGGGCAATTAACTGGATCATGTTACCACCGCAGGAATAGGTAGAGGATGAAAAGCATTATCGCACCAATTATAATGCCTGTCACGGCCATTTGGGGTGAAGAACCAAAGACAATGGGTATGGGCCCTATGAGAAGAACTCCCCCGTAATCACCTCCACTGGATATGGTCATGAGTGCCAATCCCAGGAAGAGGAGGGCGAAGCCGGTAAATATTTTATCTGGACGCATAATTGAACTATTGAGGATGAGATTAAAATTTTTGGCCCACCTTCTGGTCCGTTACATTTTTCAATAACAAAATAAAATTGTAGTTATGTGTCTCTCCAGAAGAGAAAAGGAGTTTATTGAAGATTGGCTGCAATACATCGAAGGAGAAATAACTCTCAACAAATTTGTGGAGAAATGGGGGAGCAAGGGAAAGGACTGGAAGGTTTATATGAGAGTCTTGAGGCACCGAATATCCAAAAAATATGATTCCATGCTCAAGGACCTGCTGCTGATGCGCAAGTTCATTGACCTGGAAGCGCAGCCCTAACTAAACATTTATTCTATCTATCCTTTGTCTTCTTTCTCTTTCCTTTTCTGCTCTTCTAACCTGTCGAAGAAAATATTTTTTCCCATGGAGGAGAGCGGGATGCCAATGACCACGTCCCCGTCAATTAGCCCCATACTTCTGGCTGCAGCCCCAACAGTATACATAACTCTGTTATCAACGTTAAAAATGCTGGACATCTTTACCACAGACCCTATGGCTATCCCCAGATCCAGTAGCTTGAAGGCGCAGTTCGGTCCTTTGTAATCTTCTCCCTCTATCCTATCTTCTTCCTGGGGAAAGGTATTGCAGTCGTAGCCACAGGCACCGCAGTCGAGCCCCAGCGTTTTCCCGCCGTTGACTCCCAACAGGAGGACAGCAGAGGCAGCCTTTAGGTTCTCTCCATCTCTCTTGAAGATCTTTCTTTTTCCCTTTTCGATCATCTTATTGGCCAGATTGTCTTTATCTTCTCCATCAGCGTATACTACCTTAACATCATCTTCTCCCTTCGCTTTGGGAGCGGTTCTGGCAGAAATGGACATCAGATATGCAGCTAATTTGACTGACTCATCTCTAAAATCACTGTCTTTCAATATCATGTTATCTCCAGCTAAAGCTCCATTAATAAGTTTAACTAACCACCATGAAAAGGAGTCGAATAATCAAGATTTTTATATTAATACGATGAAATATAAGCTGACTTCAACAGATCTAGAATATTCCGGCAAAAAACCCAGCCAGACCCAGTGCCATAGCAAAAAGAGTCCTCTTCCGGTATTTCTTGATCAACTGTTTTTCCCATTTACCGGCCAGCAGCTCTTTAGAAGTAAGGATGAGAAGAGCATCGGTGCCTGCTACGGGAATAACGTATTTGAGGTCCAGAAAATACTTATCCACGAACAGAGGGGGAAAAATACTCAATATAATGCTCGACACGAACAACACAGAAGCCAGTTGAGCAGCTCTATTCTCACCCTTTAATCTGGCTATCGTCTTGACGTCCCTCAAAGCATCCCCCTCAACGTCCTCAATTCCTTTCATTATCTCTCTCCCCATCCCTGAAAGGAATGCCAGAAGCGCGAGCAGTCCGGCGGATGGGACTATGGTGTTCGTAGCCACAACACTCCCGAAGATGAATGGTGCAGCCATGGAAAAGGCAATGTAGATGTTACCGGAGAAACCGAACTCTTTGAGCTTGATATCGTAGAAGAAGCCGGCAACAGTTATAATGAATGCTAGAGCAAATGCCTCTATGGATATCGAGTAGGCGAAAATGAATCCAGATATGCCCAGCACCGCAAAAAAGATTAGGGCTGTATTTTTATCTAGATCCCCTCTCACAAGGGGTCTGTCGGTCCTCTTGTTGGCTACATCCACTTCGTAATCAAAGTAGTCGTTTAGGGCAAAAGCGGAAGCCTGCAAAAAGAGAGCGGTTAAAGCCCCCATCAGCATGTCCTGAAAAGAGAACTGTAGACCAGCAGAAATTATCACTCCGATCAGAACAGCGAGAGCATACATCAGGCCATGTTCCAGCCTTAGCAGCTCCCAGATTGCCTTTAATCTCATTCAATCACGGTACAGTCTGTTTGAAGGTATCTATACCCTGCTCGTAGATCATGTTACCCACAATGACCATATCTGCGTGTTCCAGCATGGTCATGGACCTCTCTCTGCTGTTAATACCCCCCCCATAGACCAGTGTCGCTATATCCAGAACGCTCTTAACCTCCTTAACCACTTCTGGATCCCCGAACATGCCGGAGTATTCAATGTATATGATGGGCAGGTTGTAGACGCTCTCTCCCACCACGGCGTAACTTGCTGCCTGTTCAGCAGTGAGATCACACTTTGATCTGGTTAGTTTTCCTACCGCCGAGTGAGGGTTGAGCACTATATAACCTTCAAATATAGATTCATGGAGTTTTTTCTTGAATACCTCTATGTTCTGATAGTTCATCTCTATCCATTTAGCGTGTTTGCCGGTTATCCACTCCCCGTCCAGTGCATTAAGGACTGTGGGAACAAACAGGTAATCTGGATCATAAAAAACTGCTGAAGGATCAGATGGCTCCAGAACGGTGGGGATGCCATACTCCTCAACCGATTTGAATAGTGAGCTGGCCTTATCAAAAGTGACGTCCTGGGTCCCTGAGATCATTACCGCATCCGTACCACTGTCAGCGACACCTTTGATAACCTCAGGAGGATTCTCTTTGTCGGGATCGAGTTTGGTGATATGCCTCCATTTTTTCCACTGCATGAGAGCACCCTTATAGTAAATAACTTAATTTTTGCGGTCCATCTTCAGAAAGATGGATCATCAAACTGAGGTATTTCGCGTCGCTCAACACCTCTCTGACGTATCTTCTGGTGTAAATTCTTTAAAATCTACTGGCAGAGTGGGTAGAGGAAGGATTAGTTTAGGATTTGATATGAAAGGGAAATCAAAAGTCTATTTTGAAGGCATGGGTATCTTGCTGAGCTCAACATTTCCCTAGAATATCATATAGTGTAAAAATAATTTTTTGTGGTATCACGAATTGAACCAAGGCGCCAGAACGGCATTTCTGGTGGGAAAATATTTAATACAACACTTATTATGGCTGCTCAATGGAACTGCACGTCTTTCTGTTAACGGTGATTCTCATCTCACTGAGCGGAGTGATGGCTCCAGGTCCTTTGTTCGCTGCCGCAATCGCTGAAGGAAGGAAAAGCCCTTTCTCCGGATTCAGCGTCTCAGCTGGTCATGCTGCAGTGGAGATCCCCATAATTTTGGCATTAGTTATCTTTGGGGTGGCCATAACCACTCAAAGCATTAAGATTGTTATTGGAGTGCTTGGCGGTATAGTATTATTATATCTGGCTGTCATGGAGCTCAGGAATTTTGGGCATAAAGTTGAGACCAAGAAGGGAAGAAGCTTTGTTTCTGGTGTTGCCATGACTGGCGTGAATCCTTATTTCCTCATCTGGTGGCTAACCGTTGGCTTCCATCTGGTCAACCAGGCAATCGTATTCGGAGTATTGGGTATTGCATCATTCATAATAGTACACGAGATGTGTGATGTGGCATTTCTGGGGTTTGTATCGGCAACATCCAATAAGACCGCCTCCATGTGGGGGAACAGGTCTTATAAGATATTATCCGGAATATCCATTACCATATTTTTGGTCTTTGGGATCTATTTTCTGGTCACAGGTGTCCACTCTCTGAGCCAATTGATTTAAGGGTAGAAAAAAGATAAGTAAGAAGTGGCCTTAATCCACAAAAATTGGTGTCGACATTACAGAAATGAAGGAAAAAACAATGAGATTATCTCTAAACATAAACGGGGATCTGCCTGTAGATGATCTTAAATATAGAGTAAAGATCGCAGAAGAGGCAGGGATCGAGCAGATATGGATAGGGGAGCTGGAACAATTTCAGAACCCTATTGAAGTCGCCAAAGAGGTTGAGCCGGAAACGAATGCTGAGATATGTGTTTTATTATCCCCATCCAGAAATCCCTGCAGCGAGATTGTCAATGCCACCAAAAAATATACCACAGGCCTTATCCCCGGAAGAACAAAAGACCTTGAGCTTTTTATCTCCTGCCTCAAAAAGGTGAAAAAAGAGGGAGGGGTAGTTTATGCCGGAGTTTCCGGACCCAAAATTGCGGAAAAAGCCTCGCAATACGCTGATGGATTACTACTAAATTACGTCTATCCCGAGTATATAGAGTGGATCAAAGGATTTCTCAAAAGGGATATCTCTACCTATTCTTTTGGTCCCTCTCTCGTGCTCCCCAGTCCCTTTTATGAGGACTTGCTTATAGCCGCAGCAATAGTTTTGCAGAGTAATCAGTCATTTCTGGAGGCTTTCGATCTTCAGGAGATGAGCCAGCGAATTCCCCTGGACCTCTCTAAACTGATACAGCTCAGGCAGGCCAGGCAGAGCGTAAATGAGATGCCGGAATTCCGTCCGATAAAGGAATACTCTCCAGACCTCTTGGGATTGTTCACCATCAGTGGTGAGCTCCAGGAAGTAAGAAACCGTATTCACCAGCTCCTTCAGCTGTGCGATAGCGTTGTGCTGGGAGACCCTTTCTTTAGGGATATTCAGTCTTTGAAAAACCTGAAAAGCCTTCATCTCTAGGTTATCTTAAGGTGATAAATGGATATTGAATTAAGGATTTAGTAGTAGAAAGGATAATCGATTCAGGCGAACATATTCTTGGGGGGTTGTCTTGTGGGAGACCCTACTTTGGTCACGAACTCCACCAGATCATCGGTGTCGATAGAATCCTTTTCATTGGCTATGGCCTTGTGAAGAGCTGATTTGATGACCTTCTCCACCAGATCTCTCCCTGAGAAGTTCTCGGTGTTCTTGGACACGATTTCCAGTTTGGCATCCACCTTAACAGGGAAATCCTGAAAATTCTTCTGGAGTATTTCCAGCCTCTCATTGTAATCGGGAAGCCTGAACTCGATTTCTTCCTCAAATCTGCTTCTAATTGACGAGTCAAGCAGATCAATGCGATTGGTGGCAGCGATTGTGCAGATGCTGTCGTTCTTCTGTATACCATCCAGCTCAGTTAATAGGGCATTGACGACCTCTGAAACATCTCCTCTCAATTCCTGATAACTTCTATCGAGAGCTATTGCGTCAAACTCGTCAATGAACACTATACAGGGCGCACATTGTCTAGCCCTATCGTATAGATCATGGATTCTTCTGGCACCATCACCTACATGATCGCCCATCAATTTAGTGGATTTAATGGAAAGAAAAGGTACACTGGCTTCGTTGGAGAGAGCCTTTGCTGTCATTGTTTTTCCAGTCCCTGGAGGTCCGTAGAACAACTCGTTTTTGGGTGCCCATCTTCCGAACTTTTCGGGATTTTTGAGGAATTCCAGTATGATCTTGCCTTTCTTTTTTGCCTCTTCCTGTCCCACGACGTCTTCAAGGGTGACATCCTTGACCAGTTCAGTTTCAAAGGGTTTTGATTGGGTTTCAAATACTATCACAGTGGGCTCACCGATGACACCGCTTTCAGGTTCAGCATTAACTACTTCAAAGGCAAAATCGGGGAACATGCGGATATCGAATAGCATTTTGCCCCTGGATACTAGTTCACCTTTCCACTGGTCTTTAGCGTATCTTTCGAATACTTTGGGGTTATCTATAACTGGATGCTCGTTGTAACTTGCTTTAAGCGGATATCCCAGGGGTTTGAGTATCAGATATCTAAGTTCCATACTATTGGTATGAGTATTTTGGCGACTCATTTTAAACATAAGTTATTTCTACCTGTTAATATTCTTTATCGTTGGTGTTTTTGATGAGGTTATTTATTGCTGCTGACCTGGACCCGAAAATAAGAGAGGAATTGGTTCCTGTTCAACAGTTCCTGGATCGCAGGGGCATCAAAACAGTAGAGAAGGATAACATTCATATAACTCTGAAGTTTCTGGGAGAGGTGGAGGACAAAAGGATCGAGCCCATCAAGGAGGCATTGAGGCAGATCAAGTTGAACTCTTTTAATATGCATGTCAAGGGAGTGGGTTTCTTTCCCTCCCCCAATCATGTAAAAGTGGCCTGGGTGGGGGTAGAGGAGGGTAAAGACGAAATGATCAAATTGGCTGAACAAATTGAAGATAGAATGAAGAAACTTAAATTCAAGAAAGAAAAGAAGAAATTTATCCCTCATGCAACCCTGGCAAGAATAAAGAAGATAAATGCTCAGGAAAGAGAGAAAATGTTGAAGGATCTGGAACCCTACCTGAACCAGGATTTTGGCTGGATGAAGGTAAATGAATTCACCTTAAAGAAAAGTGAGCTAACACCCAAAGGACCAGTATACAGTGATCTAGAGATCTTTGAACTGGATTAGGAGTAAGACATGAACACTCGGGAAGTAATAAATGAAGCTGTTTCCGTTATAACTCCCTCTGAAGATGAGAAGAGGGAAGCGAGAGAGACTGAAGAGGAATTGAAAAAGCGGCTGGATAAAATAGTCTCCGAACCTCTCCGGTACAGGTTTCTGGGGAGCTACGCTAGAGGAACCTGGTTAAGAGGACACCTGGAAATCGATGTTTTCATTCTTTTTCCTGAAGAGACTTCTCTGCAGGAGCTACAAAAGAAAGGCCTGGAAGTAGGTAAAGCCGTGGTGGATAAAGTAGAGTTAAGATATGCGGCCCATCCATACGTTCACGGAAAAGTAAGGGGAACTGAGGTAGATGTGGTCCCCTGTTATTCTCTTAAAACCCCTGAGAAGATCAAATCGGCAGTAGATAGAACCCCATTTCACCATGATTGGCTTATAGAAAGGATAAAGGGTAAAGAAGATGAGGTCAGGCTTCTGAAGAGATTCTTAAAATCTTCCCATCTTTACGGGGCCGAATACAGCGTCAGAGGTTTCTCAGGGTATTTATGTGAGCTGTTGATCATATTCTATGGTTCTTTTGAGAGAGCCATTGAAGAGTGCCGGAACCTTACCAGAGACACTGTAATTGATGTGGAGAAAGGGGAAATATCCACAGAAAAAGGCCAGGAAAATCTGCTGGTCCTGGATCCGGTGGATAAGAACAGGAATGTGGCAGCAAACCTCAGCATAGACAAACTGGCAGAATTCGTGGAGAAATGCAGAGCATTTCACGAAAATCCTGATATCGATTTCTTTATTGAAGAAGAGATAAAACCTCCCAGCGGGAATAAGCTTGAGAAGGAAATAGAAAATAGAAAGACTGGTATATGTCTGGTAGAGTTCGAAAAGCCGGACATAGTCGAGGATAACCTGTACACTCAACTGGACAGGGCTTGCAGGAAGATCCATCAGTATCTCTACAGAAAAAAGTTTATGCCCCTCCGCTCTTCTTATTTTGTTAAAGAAAGTAAGTGCTATTTGATCTTTGAGACTGAGGTAAAGGAGTTATCTGCAATACAAAAAAGAATGGGCCCCCCTTTTGAGAGCTATAAGAACGTAAAGAAATTCAAGAACAAAAATCAGGAATATCAGCCGTTCATTGAAGGAGGAAGATACTACGTTTACGCCGGAAGAGATAACTATACACTTGAAGAAGCCATCACTGACTACATCAAAAAACAGAAAGATTCTCTGGGCAAGAACATCAGTGAAGAGGTGGACAATTTTTCACTGCTAAGCGATGAACATATCCTGAAGATAGATGACGATTTTAGAGTTTTTCTGGTCAAATTTCTTGGTCTCCGGATTGGGTGAAAGGATGAACATAACCTTTCTGGGAACGGGAACTTGCGTGCACGGCACTGAAAATAAGGCTCAGAGCAGCATTCTGGTTGAAGATGACCATACCAGATTATTGGTGGACTGTGGGGCGGGAACTTTTCTCCGCCTTCACGATGCAGGGGTTCACGTAAACGATATCGATGCCATATTGCTAACGCACAATCATACGGATCACAACTCAGACCTTTTACCCATCCTGAAGGCAAGGTGGCTGGAGAAAGGGGATAAGATCGGTATCTATGGGCCAGATGGAACGAAAGAATTCGTGAATAGATTACTGGAGGCCTATTCCTACCTGAAGGAAAAATTAAATTTCTCTGTTGACGAGAGCTTGAGCTTTGGTGTAAATGGTTTTGATATCACTACTATGAGTACCCTGCACTCTATTGCCAGCAGAGCGTATCTGATCGAGCATGGGGGAAAAAGAGTGTTGATTAGCGGGGATACTTACCCCCAAAAGGATATTTTCACAGTCGAGTGTGATCTGATCATTCACGAGCTCTCTCTGCCCTTTAACTCTCAAACGAACGATCATACCACGCCCGAAAATTTGGTCGAACCTCTAAAATCATGTAGAGCTAAATGGTTATACTTTATTCATATATACCCCCATACGTATAAGATAATTGGTGAAATCAAACAATATCTCAGTGGATATACTGAAACTCCAATCTATATTCCACAGGATCTGGATAAAATTTGTATTTAATAATTCTACAATATTATTTAAAAACTTTAACTTATATTGTCTTATATTTTCTGGAAAGTTTTAAATAAAGCCTGGTCAAGTAGTGTTATGACACTTAAGGATGATGTTGAAGAAGTAGTTGAATCTTATATAAGACCTGTTCTTAATAGAGATGGGGGTAACATCTCTGTAGTTAACGTGGATGAAGACACTGGAACAGTCAAGGTTGAGTTGCTTGGAGCTTGTAAAGGTTGTCCTATGTCTCAGATGACTCTAACATCGTTTGTAGAGGAGCAATTGAAGCAGAAAGTTCCTAATGTTAAGAAGGTAGTACCAGTTCAGTAGTCAACATCTTGTAACCTAAATCGAAAAGGTTATATTCTTTTCCTTTTTCATATTGTTTGTGGGGAATAGTAATATAATTTCCCGCTATAAATAACAAAAAACAAAAAATATAAATATCACGGGGTTGTTATTATGCTCATGATACTGATAGAGCACTTGTTAAAGATGCAAGTGAACAATCATTTTGTGGAAGGGGAAAAAGTAAGAGACTCGGTCTTTGGAGGGTTCTGTGATTGCTCCGGCACCATGTTCCAGAAAATGTGGTTTGAACTGGATGGCAAATCTATTTTGATCTCAGAATGCGAGAAGTGCTGGAAAAACGAGGCTATGGTTTTCAATAATGGCGAATTAAACTCCAGAAAGGAAATTGAAGTTGTGGACAGAAGAGACCTTAATAATGTGCTGAAATCAATTCTCAGCGATTCCGAATATGAAGCTCTAAACTCCAAGTGGAAGAACGAGGATTATAACTATAACGCCTTCAGCAGGGCAAAAAAGAAGCTCTATGAGGTTGGTCTCAGTCCTGAAGAAGTGACCAGCTATATTTGATATAAAATTTAATTAATATTTAAGTTTTATTCACTCTGCCATCCTCTACATGGCTTTCCACTCAACATCTTTCCTGGTAATGAAATTGGAGAGGGCAACAAGTGCAGAGTATTGTAGCAAAACTACATGCAGAGCTAGCCCAACAATAACAGAAAAATGAACTCTTCGAGACAGCTTTCGGGAGTAATAGACCAGTACAAATGGAGAAAGCAGGATGAAAGGGAGGAAGAGGATTATGATATAGGTGAATACCATTGCTGCCGTCCATGACAGCACAAATCTTTTACTCTCGCTTTTCCTGACATCTTCCCGGTATCTCCACAGCTGCAAACCACCATAATACCATCTCTTTCTCTGATTGAATAGGTCTGCCCAGGTAACTGGGGATTGCTCATGGTTTTTGGTGTTGAACACCAGGATCGCTCTATAGCCCTTGGCATGCATTCTGGTGGCGTAATCAGCATCTTCTGTAATGACCTTCTCATTCAACTCGTTCTGGTACAGGAATTCTGCTCTGTGTACTCCTATAAGGCCGTTGAACTGCTTGAAAGCTGATCCCTTTAGCAAAAAGTTCATGAGATAATACTCTACTTCTATTGTTCTGGAGACAAAGTTGATGGGATTGGAAATATAGCGGCGTGAAGATGCCATGTAAGCCCTTTTATCATTTTCAAGAGCTTTTACACATTCTTGAATGAAGTTTTTTTGGGGAGAAGAGTCTACATCGAATATGGCAACATAGTCGGGGTTGAAATCTCTGAGGTATTGAAGTGCATCGTTAATGGCCCCCGCTCTCTTTCCCCGACTTTTTCTTGTCAGGACATCCACACCTTCTTTTTGGAGGATCCTGGCCCGCTCATCCTCGCCATCCACATCCATGGAATAAAGGATCTTTACGGCAAAATCTGTATAGTCAAGGGATTTGATCTCTCTTGCCGAGCTTAAGATCACTTCCGGGTTCTCGTGGGGGGAGACCGGTATTATTACCGCTACCTTTTTCATGCATACCTCTGGTAGTTTTTCAGTTCTGTCGAGTATCAACTCCCACCCATATTTCTTTTTTACTATGCTCGTCATTTCCCTCGGAAGTTATAACCTCTACCTCATAGCCCCGTTTTACCAGACCTCTGGCAAGATTCATGGTATGGACCTCAACTCCGCCAATATGTGGTGGGTAATAAGGTGACGTAAGAAGCACTTTCATGTGTTCAGTTTTCGTTCCGCTGAGCTACTTTAATCTAGAGATGAAACCATCTTCGATTTTTATAAATCCTTCTTGGTTCAGGGAATTTAAAATATCGTCTGTCACATCCTTGGAAAGTGAGATCTCTGCTCCTTCCTTGGATATAACGGAAATGTCTTCCATAAACTCATTTATGTCTTTTCTCCTGTCAAGCCTTCCAAGAACACTGGCAATGGAATCAGCAGCAATGAACAACTCAAAGATCTCAGGACGCTCCTCACATAGGTCTCTTAATTTGTCAATCGACTTGGCAGCATCGAAAATATCAGCATATAAATTGTTTGCTCTTTCCAAGCTGACGTTGAACTCTGGATGTAAATCCAGTTCTTCAGCGACATCGTCATCGACTTCCATATACGCCCTTATCACCGGGTCCTGGGGGAGCTCACCCTGGACACCCCAAGGTCTTTTCTGGTGCATC
>JBKHKH010000112.1:0-6229 GCA_046537735.1 Archaeoglobaceae archaeon
GCCAGACAAACCACCAAGAACAATAGAATATGGGCTCCTCCTTTTTAGCAGTACTGTATAGATAATTATATCAAAAAAGAGACCCAATAAGAGCACAAAAGCTAGAGAGGGATTGATATTAAGACCCAGGAAGAATCCAATACCGAAGAGGGTTAGTCCGTATACTGCGCAGCGCCTGGTACTCAATCTACCGGCAGGCACAGGTCTATCCTTAGTTCTGCTCATTAAAGAATCTATGTCACTGTCCAGCCACATGTTCAGTGCTGTGGTGCCCGCTACAGCTAAAAAGACCGCTAAACAGGACTGGAAGAAGTGAAGAACATTGAATGTAGCAGCAGCTATAGCATAAGCGATGACACAAGTGGCCATAAGTAACGTTGTTTGCTTCGGTTTCGTGACTTCGTAGTAGGACTTAATATCCATGTAACTGGAAAATATACTATAAGTACTTCTAATTTTCGGTTTTTGGGCGTTGGAGATAAACCTGATCAAACCCATATAAAAACTCTGCAATTTTACTATTATGGACTTTACTGTTATGGAACTTTGATTTATAGCTTATACTACGTAAAAAATGATATAGATTTATTTCTTGTAATATAAATTATAGATTAAGCAATAAAAAAGAACAAAGTGGTATCGTTTGAAACAGGGCTCCGGAACGCATTTCTGGTTTAAAGTCAGTAAGTTAGAACTACGTCCGATTCAGATGCTCTCTCCAAGAACTCTACAGCTCCGGCTATGGATGCATTATCTATGATATCTTCTTGTCCTATCTGCCTTTCCTCCAGACATGGAGAGCAAACCAAAAGCTTTCCACCACCTTCAAGGAATTTCTGAAGCAGATCTCCTAAGCTCCACTTGCAGCACAAGACATGTTCGGCAACTCCCTTCTTCGCTATCCAGACCCCCGGTCCCTGGAGCATGATTACTATTTCTTCAGCATCGGTTACCGTTGCGGCGTTGGCTATTATGAACGGAAGAACGGCCTTTTCCGGATTTTCTGGCCCATTGGTCAGGGCAATAAGCACTTTTTTTACCATCTTTAACCTCTCCATTAAACAGTTTACAACAACTGGAATCCCTGAGCGAACACTTATATATTCTTTACTGATTGCCAATAAACCCTGAAAATATCTGGCACTCTTCTAGCTCTTGTTAGGAGCTCTTATATTGCCTGTAAATCAAGTAGGGTGCAGTTAAAAAATGAGAAAACTTAAATATACCATACTTCTTCCTCGAAACCATGGCTGAAGAAGAACAGGATATAGTTGCAGTTGTTTTGAATAAGGGCACGGTAGATGCACTACAGAACTTATCATCTCTTTTGACTGGGGCAACAATGATGGACGCAAAAGTGGTAATATTTCTGCAGGTCTGGGGTGCATGGGCTTTTCTCAAAGAGAATATTCCGAAACTGGATCAATACGACGAGAATGCCTTTTGGTCTCCGGAATACAAAGAATACGTACCAAAGATAATAAAAGAAATGGAGAGAGCAGGTACCGCTTCCTGGTACGATCTTTTCAAGGAAGCCAAGGAAGAAGGTCTCTTGGAGATCTTGATATGTTCTACTTCTGCAGAGCAGATGGGATACAATACCACCGAACCTTGGGACGATCTTGTCGATGACATTACTGGTGTTTTCGAGTGGCATGAAATTGCTGAAAAGGCCTTGTACACCTATTATATAGGCTAGAATTGCTCAGAAAGCACGGAGAGATAGGTTATACCTAATTAGCGAAAGTTTTTAATTTTTGAGAACCGATTTCATCGTGGAGGTGATTGAAATGGGAGAAGAAGACCTAAAAAATTTGGAGCCCGACCAAAGTGTAGACGCTAGGGGACAATCATGCCCAGGCCCAATGCTTGAAGCCAAAAAAGCTTTAGCTAAAGTAAAAAGTGGGCAAGTTCTTGAGACTCTATCTTCGGATAAGGGTACAAGAAGAGATTTGCAAGCATTGTGTAAAAAGACTGGGGATGAGTACCTAGGATATTTAGAAGAGGGCGGATTTGACAGGCATTTTGTCAAGAAAAAGTGAAACGTGAATAAGAAAAAATAAGTGAAAAAAATGGCCGAAGAAGATTTCCATCCTAAAATTCTAATTTTTGCAGCTGAGATGGCGTACAGGGCTGCGGATGCTGCTGGTCTAACAAAAAAAGAGTACTCACCATACACCTATATAGTTAGAATTCCCTGTTCATCGCTGATCAGACCTGAACTGGTTCTGCATGCTTTAAAAAGTGGTTTTGATGGTGTTCTCATTGCGTCAAGTGGACCGGATTGTCCTTTTATGGGAGAAACTTGCGTTAAAAAAACCTCAAATAGAGCTGAGAGGACATACAGATTGCTTGAAGAGAACGGGATAAAAACGGACAGAGTTAAAAGCGCGGGTATTTGCAGTACCTGTACAGGTGCGCTCATTAACCAGATCAAAGATATGACCGAAACTTTGACTTCTTTAGGACCCATGGAGAGTTGATATATATGGCTTACGACGTTATGGTTATTGGTGGTGGCATTGCAGGAATGGAAGCATCTCTAACATTGGGTGATGCTGGTTACAATGTCCTTCTGGTGGAGAAGACCCCCAGTATTGGGGGAAATATGATAGAATTAAGTAAGGTGTTCCCCACTCTCGATTGTGCTGGTTGTATCACCACTCCTAAAATGGCAGCTACTGCTATACATCCCAATGTAACTATTATGAGTTATTGTGAGATTCAGGAAGTTTATAAAGAAGAGGAAGGGAAATTCAGGATCAAAATCCTCAAAAAACCCTGGTATGTTGATCTTAACGCTTGTATTGGCTGTCAAAGATGTGAGCAGGTTTGTCCGGTCTATATACCCAAAGAATATGAGTACGGGATGATCGGGAGGAAGGCTGCCTATGTAGCCTTTGAGATGGCATCACCCAGAAAAGCATTGATAGATCTGGACCACTGCATATTGTGCGGGAGATGCGAGAGGGCTTGTCCAACCGAGGCTATTGATTTCCTTCAGGAGCCAGAGACGTTAGAGGAGGAAGTTAAGTCGGTTATAATTGCCACTGGCTTCAGGCCCTTCGATGCTACTGAAAAAACAGAGTTCGGTTTCGGCAAATACAAGAATGTCATACATGCTCTACAGATGGAAAGGATACTTGCCCCATCCAGACCTTACAGCGAGGTTTTGAGGCCTTCTGACGGAAAAGTTCCGGATAATATTGCTTTTGTGTTGTGTGTTGGCTCCAGGGACAAATCTTTGGGTTTCCCTATTTGTTCCAGAGTTTGTTGCATGTATACCATAAAGCAGGCTATACTCTTTACTTCAGATCTTCCTCTGGCGGATGCCACTATATATTATATGGATATAAGGGCGTTCGGCAAGGGATTCGAGGAGTTCTACAACATGGCAGAAGATATGGGCCTGATGTTCAAGAAAGGTAGAGTGGCCAAGATCGAGGAGAAAGAGAATCATAACCTGATAATTAGGTCAGAAAACATTGGAGAAGGGACTATAGAGGAAGACGAATACGAACTGGTGGTTCTTGCCATTGGCCTTAGACCCAACTCGGAGATAGTCAATGTGTTCACCAATTCTGAAATTGAGGTGGATGAACTGGGTTTCTTCAAGCCCGCAAAGGAAAGTACAAACCCGGTAGTTACCAAAACCAAAGGGGTCTTTGTAGCTGGCTGCGCCAGCGGACCGAAAGACATTCCGGATACTGTGGCAGAGGCAAACGCTGCAGCAACTCAGTGCATAGACTATATCTACGAGGTTGGAGCTAAAATAATGACAACCAGTCAGGAAAGGTGATCTCATGACCAATGACAGAATTGGAGTTTATATATGTCACTGTGGTGGCAACATTTCTGACATAGTCGATGTCTACAAAGTAGTTGAAGGCGTTCAGAATTTTCCCAACGTTGCTGTGGCCAAGGAGTTTATGTTCATGTGCTCTGACCCGGGGCAGAAGATGATAGAAGATGATATCAAGGACTATGACCTGAATGGAGTTGTTGTAGCTTCTTGCTCTCCCCATTTGCATGAGACTACGTTTAGAAAGGCAGTGGCGAGAGGGGGTTTGAACCCTTTCCTTTTTGAACATATGAACATCAGAGAACACTCAGCATGGGCTCATAAACACACACCGGAAGAGGCAACCGAGAAGGCTACTGCCCTGGTCAAGTCAGCTATAGCGAAAGTTAGTGAAGCAAGGGCACTGGAGAGGATCAGAGTAGATATGCCCCCCAAAATTTTGATATTAGGGGCAGGGATCTCTGGGATAAGATCAGCACTCGATCTGGCCAAAATGGGGATCGAGGTCCATCTGGTGGAGAAGTTGCCTTTTGTGGGAGGAAGAGTAGCCCAGGGATCCGATGCATATCCCACTGGAAGAATGGGAACAGAGATAATCGATGAACTGGTTGAAGAGCTCAAGAATGAGCAATCGAATATTCATCTTTACACCAATTCCGAAGTTCAATCCGTTGATGGCTTTATTGGGAACTTTGAGGTAACCATTAAGCAGAACCCCAGATATGTGGTCTCTAAATGTGATAACTTCGAGGAAGCAATCCGAAGATGTCCCATAGAGGTGCCTGATGAGTTCAACTATGGTATGATCAATAGAAAGGCCATATATTACCCCTATCCGAGTGCCTATCCTGAACTTCCAGCGATCGACATGGAAGCTTGCGATAAATGTGGAGAATGCGTTGATGTCTGTGGGAAAGCAATAGATTTAGAGCAACAACCTGAGGAGAAAAATATCAAGGTCAGTGTGATCACCTTTGCCACTGGATTCAATCCCTATGAGCCGAAAGAGGGTGAGTTCGGCTACAAACAGTTCAATAATGTGGTGACCCTGCCACAATTCGAAAGGTTACTGGCTCTTGGTAATGAGAAGCTCCACTACGGTAATAAAGAGATCAAAGATGTGCTGTTTGTATACTGTGTAGGAAGCAGGGAAAGAGACGGTGATCACCCCTACTGCTCCAGGTATTGCTGTACTGCTTCCATAAACGCTGCCCTGTCAGCTACTGAAAATTACGGAATACGGACTTATCACGCTTATAGAGATATACGGACTTACGGCAAGTACGAGAACTACTACGAAAATGTCAGTAAAAATGGGGCTCTGTTCTTGAAGTTCTCTGAAGACAGTCCTCCTCAAATCAGTCAGGAGGGAGATAAGCTCAATGTGAAGGTTAAAGATGAGCTAACTTATGGGGAAGAAATCGAAGTGCCTGTGGATATGGTTGTGCTATCAGTAGGGATGGAGCCCAGAGTGACTGATGTTGTTTCCATGCTCAGGGTTCCCTACAGTGCTGATGGATTTTTACAGGAAGTACATCCCAAGCTGGCACCAGTTGAGACGGCAATAGGGGGAGTCCTCATAGCAGGTGCCTGTCAAGGACCGAAAGATACTGTAGAGGCTTCGGCATCAGCATCAGCCACATCTGCAAAATCTTCAGCTTATCTACTGAAAGGTTACACGGAGATAGACCCCTTCATAATTGAGATAGATCACAATAAATGTATAGGAAGTGGGGAATGCGTTGAGGAGTGCCCATACGGGGCTATCGAATTAAAAGATGTTGACGGCGAAAAGAAAGCCTTCGTTACAGAAGCTATCTGCAGGGGCTGCGGAGCTTGTGCAGCGGTTTGTCCTACTGAAGCTATAAACTTGCGCGGTTACAGATATGATCAGCTAAAGGCTCAGATAGAGGCCATGTTCAAGGAGGCAGAATAATGGCGGAAGAAGAGAAGGGACAAAAGAGTGAGAAAAAAGAGAAAAAGAAATTGACTGTTCATAAGCTAAAAGAGACAATGAAAACGCCTAAAGAGGCTTTAGAGATGCGCAAACAGCAGGGAAAGATAATAAAAGCCATAAAAGGTGCCCTGAAATCCGGTCCCAAAACAATACCTCAGATCGCTCAGGAGGCAAATTTAGAGACTCATGTTGTTACCTATTATCTCTTTTCTATGAGGAAATATGGGGAAATTGCAGATGGGGAGGAAGAAGAAGGCTATCCTACATTTACTTTACCGCAAGAAGAATCAGAATCAAAAACTAAAGAATCAGAGGAGGAGAGCGAATGAAGGTCGATCCTGAATTCTCCAATAGATTTAAAAAGCTCGGTTCAGAAGCTCACATCAACGAATGTTTCAACTGTGGGAACTGTACAGCTATCTGTCCTCTGGCAACCGAAGAGGAGCAATTTCCAAGACAAGTCATCAGAT
>JBKHKH010000037.1:0-15789 GCA_046537735.1 Archaeoglobaceae archaeon
ATTGTCATCACCCAGAAGCGAATGCATTCGACAATGATCCCCACTATCCGTTCGTGAAGGCTGCGGAAGATGATGATCAGATGCCCAACGGAACCGAGGCTTGTGTTGCCTGCCACACCCATGCCAGCATTAAGATCAATTTTACGTGGAAGAAGTATATGACCTTTGATGCTACGGCCAACGCCAGTGCAGACAGAAATGATGTGGAAAACATCTGGATCATGTCAGAATTCGGTGCTGAAGGGAACGAAACTCATTTTGTTGTGGATTACGGTGCATATTTGGCTGACAAGAGCTATTCAGCCGGTACCAGCGGTCTGCCACCCTATGAAGATAATCTGCACTGAACTGAAGTGACTAAAGGCTTTTCGCAATGTGTCATAATCAACGGTATGGTGCTAGGAGGGTGGAAGTGATCAACCCAACCCCCAACATTTCACACCAACCACCCTCTAGCACTATATCGTATATAATTTAACATTAATATTACTTTCGAAATATCAAGATTCTCTGATGTGCGAATGATGAAACGATTTACACAGAAAAGTTCTTTGATAAACCTTAGCACACCAAATATATCTAATACCTTTTGCACACCCGAATGAGATACAATGATGGAAGGAAAGATATGTCAAAGTTGTGGTATGCCAATGGTTGTGGAAGAGACGTATGGTACAAACGCCGATGGCAGTGTAAATGAGGAATACTGCTGTTTCTGTTTTCAAGGCGGTAAATTCACCGAACCCAAGATCACTAAACAGGATATGATCGAAAAAGTATCAGATTTCATGATGCAAATGGGTATGCCCGAACCTCAAGCCAAAAAGATGGCATGGGACACTATCCGAAAGCTGAAGAGATGGCGAGGAAAATGAGCAGTCAGATTAGCAACTAAGAGAAAAAGAGGTAAATCAATTTCAAGCTCCACCTGCTCACTTCAGCTATTGCCTTTGCTTAGCTGAACGGTAATATGCTCGACTCGACCCCTGCTGAATTATATGAAAGGTAAGCAGTTAACAGTATGAGGGCCAAGACCAATAGTCCCACTAATGTATTCAATGTTTTCCTTTTCATTCACATCCCTCCATTAAATTAATACTTCCTGTGCAATCTACAAATTTTTTTTGGAGCCGAAATAATGAAAATTATAATAAGGATTTTTCTCTGGTAGCAATTTAGCAAAGTTGGGCTCAGTATGGCTCAGCAAACATCTCATGGAATTAACTAAAACTTAAATATGGCCGTCTGCTCCTATCCATCAGGTGCGATCAAATGGTAACATTGCTTGACTATGGAGCAGGGAACGTAAGGAGCATTAGAAACGCCATAAAGAAGCATGGCTACCCCATTAAAGATGTTTACGGGCCGGAAGACATATTGAATGCCGATAAATTGATCTTTCCGGGTGTGGGTAGCTTCGGCAGTGCTATGCAGAGACTTTCTGAGCTTGGACTGGTGGAACCTTTAAGAGAGTATATCCGGGCCGGTAGACCTTTTCTGGGAATTTGTCTGGGCCTTCAAACCCTTTTCGAGGGCAGTGAGGAATCACCACATATCCCGGGTCTGGGGATCATAAATGGCAAAGTAAGAAGATTTGATGAGGGTTCCCTATCCATTCCCATGATCGGGTGGAACGGAATAAACATAAAGAAGGGCTCCACCCTGTTTGAGGGGTATAAGGGAGAGAAACTCTATTTCGTCCATTCCTACAGGGCTGTACCTGAAGAGAACAATTCGGAGTGGATCCTGACCACCACCG
Organism: Archaeoglobaceae archaeon; assembly: GCA_046537735.1. Classification (GTDB taxonomy): domain Archaea; phylum Halobacteriota; class Archaeoglobi; order Archaeoglobales; family Archaeoglobaceae; genus JdFR-22. Next base: position 1,760 of record JBKHKH010000037.1, read on the forward strand.
ATTACGGTGGGGAATTCATTAGCGGTGTGCAGAAGGGTAATGTTGCTGCGGTCCAGTTCCATCCCGAAAAGAGCGGCGCCCCCGGTCTGAGGATCCTCAAAAATTTTCTGGGGTCCGAAAATCTTACAAAACCTTCCAGCCACACCAGTTCTAGCGAGGGAACCAAAATGGCAAAAAGAATTATTGCCTGTCTGGATGTGAGGACCAACGATGAGGGAGACCTGGTGGTTACCAAGGGCGACAGGTACGATGTGAGGGAAAAGGGACAGGTCAGGAACCTGGGGAAACCTGTAGAACTGGCCAGGCGGTATTTCGAGGAGGGTGCCGATGAAATAGCTTTTCTGAACATCACTGGATTCCGTGATTTCCCTTTGAAGGACCAGCCCATGCTGGAGGTCCTAAAACAGACCTCCAAACAGGTATTCGTTCCCCTGACCATCGGGGGCGGTATAAGAGAATATACTGATGCAGACGGTGTGTATTACTCCGCACTGGACGTAGCATCAGAATATTTCAGGTCAGGAGCAGATAAGATTTCTATAGGTAGTGATGCGGTCTATACTGTAGAAGAATACCTCAGAACAGGAGAAAAGACTGGAAAGAGCTCCATTGAGCAGATATCCTGGGTTTACGGGAATCAGGCTGTGGTGGTCTCCATCGACCCCAGAAGAGTATACGTTAACTCTCCCGATGATACCCACCACCACATCATCAAAACCGGGCTGGTGGGACCCAACGGCGAAGAACATTGCTGGTACCAGTGCACGGTAAAGGGGGGGAGAGAAGGTAGAGACGTAGATGCTCTGCAACTGGCAACGGTTTGTGAGCGACTGGGTGCCGGAGAGATCCTCCTCAACTGCATGGACAGGGACGGGACCAACCTGGGATACGACATCGAGCTGATCAAGCACGTCAAGAGCGCAGTAAACATTCCCATTATCGCTTCCAGCGGCGCGGGAAGAGTGGAGCACTTCTATGAAGTCTTCAGCGAGACGGGTGTGGAGGCTGCTCTGGCAGCAGGCATATTCCACCGAAAAGAAGTCCCCATACAGGACGTGAAAGACTATCTAAAGGCCAGAGGCCTGGAGATCAGATAAGACAAGATAATATAACGACCTGTGGAATTCTGAAAACCACAATGGCAACCTAATTATTTTCTTTCTTTATATCACTATAATCATCTTAGACATAAATTATTATGATACGGGTAAAATGAAAAAGTATATCAATTCTATTTTTGAGCTTGCTAAAGTATAATTAACAATGTGATAGAGGGGTTGATCAATTGAGTGGTAGGGTTCTGGTCATCATAGCCTTATTTGCAGCCGGGTTCATTTTTTTACCTCAAGCAGTTAGTCTGTTCGCAGGCCAACACAACTGGTATGACCTGAGCATAGAACAAAACATGTTAAGCAGTGACGTCAGTTGCGAGAAATGTCACGCCGATATCGCTGATGAAATGAGTGCTCATACTGGCCCACACACCGGTGAGACCGGTTACGGGAGGATGGAGTGCGCCCAATGCCACAGGGTCAAACTCGGTACCTATCAGTTCGCTGCCGTTGGAAACAGTCCCGGTGAAGCTCTTCCCGGGGAATACGCCCACGCAGCTGCCACTGTGGCCTGTATGGACTGCCACAAGTATGTAACCAAAAAAGAGTTCGACACATATACCGTTGGAGGAAATCATGCTGCCTATCAAAGTGGTGACAATCCCTACTGGTTCCAGAAGTGCGAGAAATGCCACAGCAAAGGTAAAGGCAGTGATTCAAGCGGTTCAGGCGGTTCAGGATGCTCAGGAAGTGATTGGGGAGGTAAACAGATACCACCTGCTGGTGGATTCGGTCTGACCAATGGGACCGGGGATACTGGAAGGAAAGCAGCTCACTTGAGCTTTATCAATAGCTCCATGACCAACGGCGTTTTAAAAGATGAGAATGAGGCATGTATAGGCTGCCATACTGCAGCACCAGTTAAGATAAACTGGATGCATGCTACAAGTCTGGAGTTTGAAGTGATATCCTGCGATGGGATCTCTAAGTGGGACGTAACCGATCTCCAGATCAATGGGACGGCCAATGTAACCGTTTGGGGAAACATGTCAGGAGCAGGAACGACCTCCGGAGAGGACTGGCCCGGTGACGTGGATCTAGGAGGTATCTATACCTGATCAAATCTTAGGAGGTATCTATACCTGATCAAATCAGAGTCACAAATATAGAAAGAGCTCGTTATTGATTTTTCTTTTCGGTGTAATTGGTGAAGCCAATGGCCTGGATTGATCCGATCTCCCAACCATCAGCAGTATTGGTTACGGATACCCTGGACTTTACGCTCACATTGAAATTGATCTCCACCATACAGTTCGTGTGGCAGGCAATACAGCTCTCGCTGTGTTTTGAGATCAGGTCCCCCTCCCTGGATTGAATAACAAAACTGTAGTGTGAAGCGTATGCTCCGGTATCTGGCTCCAGGTTGGATAGGCCAAATCCCCCTGCTACAGGAGCATTAAAGCTGTTGTTCTGGTCAAAATGGCAGTATCCGCAATCTGTAGTGGTTGCTGCGTGCGCCTCCTTGCCCGGTTGGTTCTTGCTGGCGTTAGCGTAGGTAATACTCACGTTAGCCCGGTGACAGGCAAGACATTCTTTCCCACTGAGTCCGCTGCTACCGTCAACTGTAGAATGATTTGCCCCACCCTTAAGCTCCTCGTAAATATCAGCATGGCACTTTATGCATCTGCTTTCGTAACCTTCATTGGTCTCGTAGAAGGAGTGCTGGCCAGCCAGAAGAGATACAGTGGTAGGAAGAACTACCAGTCCCATTGTGAACAGTGCAACCATTATCAATACCACATGACTGGTCCTCAAAGCTACCCCTGGCGAAACAATTTAACTTCACTTAATAATATTTTTGGAATCTCCCCTCCATAAACCAAGAAAAATAGTGAATTATTGTTTAACAAAATAATAATTAATAGCTAAATATACGATGAATGATGAGTGCTATTGCTCTTTAATGAATAAAGAAAAAAATTTATATTACTTATTTACGAAAGCTAAGCTTATGGAAGATATTTTGGATATTGAAGATTTCAACCTTAATAGTGGGCTTGACCAGAGTTATGAAATATGTGTCCCACCTCACCTTATGAGTTTGGCAGAAAATCTGTACTCTTCACTTTTTACCAGTTATGGCGTGAGAGGTCTTATGAACATTGTAGCCAAAAACAGGGATAAGAATGTTTACGTGTTTGCCAGCAGAAATGACCCAGAAAATGCTAGTGTTATCATCGATACAGATAATAAGCATAGTTATTCATTCAATGAAACTCTGTACATCCCCGTACCCAAGAAATTTGCTATTCTCGAGCCGGATAAACACTATTTTGAGATGACATTGAAAGCCAATATACTTCTTTCCTTACTGGAAGCAGATGAAAAGGAGCTTCACAGATAGATAAAAACTACCCAAGTAATTTGAGTTTTCCATCCTGAAATAGTATCCTACTCTTTTGAGAGCATAAAAGAACAACATTCAATAAATATTTTATATTTAGTTAGTGAATGATTGACATGGTGCTGAAAAAATTGAATCATGAATCTGAAATAGCTCTCAGGCATCTTGAAGTTTTACAAACAGTAGGTGCAAATCAGCCTATCGGTATTTTCAAGCTTGCAGAAGTCATGGGCATTCCACGGCATAAAATAAGGTATTCACTAAGGGTTTTAGAGCAGTCAGGGATGATCGAGCCCACTCAATATGGAGCAGTGCTAAAAGAAGATCACCGCAAACTGGTGGAGAACATGAGAAAAGACTTAGACGAAGTGGTTCAAAGAGTGGATAAGATGTCACAGCTGATCTCCAAACTTTAGATATCTGCTAAACACTTCTGCTAAACACTTGGATTTAAAAATTGTAGTTTTAAAAATTGTAGTTAAAGAAAACGAGCTTTGGGGAAAAGAGATTTAGCCTGATTAAACTTCGACATTCTCGACTATTACTATTCTAACACTTCGGCAAATGCGTATTTCTTGAGAACCCTATTTACTCTAATAGAGACTTCATCATCTACATTTGTACCGGGAACAAAAACTACAAAACCATCTACTTTGGCAATACCGTCTCCGCCACTACCAATTGCTTCAATTTTAACGGTTACAACATCTCCAACCTCTACAGGAGGTCTTCTCCCGAAATCATCCAATTTTAATCCACCTCCATTCTCAACCAATTTTCATAAAAATGCTATTTAATCTTTATGTTATGTTATCAGAAATAAAAATAAGTTTGGATTAGATATACTTGCCAATCAACAATCCCAGTTTCTCTTTGAGGTCAGTGCTGATCTCGGAGGGATGGGTGATCAAGGCATACTGGAGAGAGTTGCCACATCCACAATCTCTTTCCTCTGGGATAGCTGGAATTAGACTTCTCAGTATGTTTCTCACCTTTTCCTCGTTTTTGGCGGCATTATCTACCACTGTAGCTACATCAACGTGCTCTTCCTTCCACACATCGTAATCCGTTATGGTGGCAATGGTAGCATAACACATTTCCGCTTCTCTGGATAGCTTCGCCTCAGGACTTGCGGTCATCCCGATTATATCAAAGCCAAGCTGTCGGTACACGTATGATTCTGCCCTGGTGGAGAACTGGGGACCTTCCATGCAGATATACGTTCTACCGAACTGATAGGAGTATCCCAGCTTCTTGGTCACTTCTTCTGTAACGGACAGCATTTGAGGGCAGAAAGGTTCTGCCATCCCCACATGTACTACTATATCCTCAAAAAAGGTGTTCTTCCTCAATTTGGTGTGGTCGAATAGCTGAGAGGGTATCACTATATCCAGAGGATGTATCTCTTCTTTCAGAGAACCAGCAGCTGCTACACTAATCACTCTGGTCACTCCCAATTTTTTCAGGGCAAAGATGTTGGCTCTATAAGGTACCATGGTTGGAGAATAACGGTGTTTTTTACCGTGTCTGGGCAGAAAAGCCACTCTTCTACCCTCAAAATCACCCACAAGTATTGAATCAGCGGGTTTGCCAAATGGGGTATCCACATCAACCTGTTTTACATTCTCAAAAGCATCTTGATCATACACACCGGTCCCACCAATTATAGCAATATCAGCCTCACTCATCGTTTAACCTCCATGACATTTCTTCATCATAAAAATCTCCTTTAACAATACCTCTCCACTCCATTTCCCTCATAACCGCAAACAGTTTCCTGGGCCTGACGATCTCCAGATATATGGGGTCAATTCCGTGGTAGCTGTACAGAGCCTGCTTTATGTCCCACTCGTTCCAGTTTCCCTCTTTTTTCTCCATCAGCTTTTTGATTATATCTGTCATGTCCTCGAAAAAGTTCCAGGGAAAGATCATCCACGCATCTTCAGTGATATACTCACCAAAATAATCGGGCGTGAAGGAAGAAGTATACATCAACTGAAGAACAGCAGTTTTTGCCATACCGTTCAAACCCTTTACCTGCTCATATGCCCTCTTTACGCTTTCTCCTGTGTTGGCTATGTCATCTATAATGAGGACATTTTTACCTTCTAGAGTGTGGTCCAGAGCCTCTATCTTAACCTCTTTTTCTGTTATCCCCGAGTAGTGCTTGATGCCCATGCTTATCAGATTCTCCTGACCAAGGAGGTCACTGAGTATCCTGCCGGCAAACCACCCGCCCTTGGCAAGAGCGACTATAACTTGTGGCTCAAATCCATCTTCTCTTATACTCTCCACGATCTTTCCGCAGAGAGAATCCATGTAGTCCCAGTTGGTCACTATGCACTTGAAGGACATTGAAGTTGGTGTTCGGATACGGTTTTAATTATTTTGCCTTTGAGCTAAAGTTACGGATGAGACAAAATTATGGGATCCAACATGAACTTCGTCCGAAACGATGTAGTAGTCTACGCCTTCACACTCCCAGCGTTAAGTGAAAAATTTATAAATTTGGTATGACACCCTATTTGTGGACTTTGTAACCTATTCCAGAAACGTATTCATCCCCTTAACAAATGCCTGCAGGAACAGGTGTGCATATTGCGGTTTTCGTTCCTCAAATCCTTTTTTGCTTACGCCACCAGAAGTCAGAGCAAGACTGAGCTCGGCTGAGACTGCCATCGAAGCTCTATTTACTTTTGGAGAAAAACCCGAAGCCCATACCGAGGTACTGGCCAAATTACGTGAGCTGGGATTTACGGACTTCGTCAGCTATATTGTAGAGATGAACAAGATGGCCATATCCATGGGTTTCCTCCCCCACACCAATGCGGGAATACTCACCAAAGAGGAGATCAAAAAATTGAGACCTTTTAACGCCAGCCTTGGTTTGATGCTTGAACAGGCGGTGGAGCTGGATTGCCACTCCAAAAGTCCCGGAAAGAGACCGGAAGTTAGAATAAAAACCATTACGGAGGCAGGCAAGCAGTCCATCCCCTTCACCACTGGTCTGCTTATCGGCATAGGTGAAAGCCCCCAGAACAGAGCCTACGGTCTTGAGGTCATAAACGATCTTCACCTCAATTACGGTCACATCCAGGACGTCATTATACAGAACTTCAGGCCCAAAAAAGGAACGGAAATGGAATCGCACTCACCTCCTACCATCTCCGAGATGTTAGAAGTGGTTACAGAAGCCAGAAAAATTCTGTGTGATGATATCACAGTCCAAATACCCCCCAATCTGGTAGAAGATATCCATCCGTTCATCAAAGCAGGGGCAAGGGATATAGGGGGTATCTCTGAGATAGATTATATAAATCCAGAGCATAAATTTCCTTCTATTGAGGAAATCAAGAACTACACCAACAATGAATTCATGTTAAAGGAAAGATTGCCCATTTATCCCCAGTATATTGCAAGGGGCTGGTACAGTAGAGAGATAAGTGGTCTTATAGATTCGCTTTCTGATAAGGAGGGTTACAGATGTTCCAGCAATACTTGAAGCTTTTAGAAAACCCCTATGAAGTTCTCAGGAACGCTGACCAGTTGAGGAGAGAGCTGGTCGGAGATGAAGTAACTTTCGTTGTCAACAGGAATATAAACTATACCGATATCTGCATTAATAGATGCAAGTTCTGCTCTTTCCGCAACAGGGAAAACTACCAGTTGACCCCAGAAGAGATCAAAGAGAAAGTCCAGGAGGCAATCGGATACGGATGCTCTGAGGTCTGTATCCAGGGTGGTTTGATGCCCCAAGCAGATATCGACCTCTATACATCCATAATCAACGCTGTAAGGGAAGTTTCAGAAGATATTCACATACACGCTTTTTCCCCTATGGAGATCCTTCACGCTGCAAGAAATAGTGGAATGAGCTGCAAAAAAGTATTGAAGGAGCTAAAAGCAGCAGGCCTGAACTCGATGCCCGGCACGGCTGCAGAAATTCTGGATGACGGTATCAGAAGGGAAATTTGCCCTCAGAAACTGAGCACGTCTCAATGGATAGACATAATAGAGCAGGCCCACCAGGAGGGAATTCCCACTACTGCAACCATGATGTACGGCCATATAGAGAGTTGGGAGCACAGAATAGACCACCTCAACACCATAAAGAAGATCCAGAAAAAGACAGGTGGTTTCACGGAATTCATTCCCTTGCCGTTCATGTGGAAGAACAACGAGCTGGGGAAAATTACCAAAGGCAGCAACGGCTTTGAAGACCTTTTGGTAACAGCAGTATCCAGAATAGTTCTCTTTCCTGAAATAACCAACATACAGGCATCATGGGTCAAAATGGGAACCAAATTGGTTCAAGCAGCCCTGTTTACGGGAGCGAACGATATCGGGGGCACCCTGATAGAAGAGAACATATCCAAAAGCGCTGGCTCAACCTCAGGAGAATTCCTGCCGACAGAGGAGATCATACAGATAATAGAGAGAGCCGGAAGGATTCCCAGGCAACGGGATACTGTTTACAATTTAATTTAACGGAACTAAACAAGCAAAATAGAGAATAAAATCTCTCAGAGATAGATTTAGTTAATAGATCAGATACTGAAATCTATCTCGTCAGTTTCCTCCAGGTCTTTAATAAGATCCTCTACCTCGGAAATATTGCTCTCCAGATCATCTACGTCACTAACCGACTCTTCTGGCTGGTCTTCCCCAGGTTCAGTCCCGTTTTCTGTCTCCTGAGGAGTGGCAACCTGTTCATCTGATCCGGAAGGTTCTTGAGTATCTTTTTGCTGTGTACAGCCAGCCAGCAGTAAAACTACCAGAATCACTACTATTAACGACCTTATGTTCATATCACTGCCCTCCGAAGGTCAGGGTCTCAGCAGTTGTCTCGCTGGATACCATATCCGATTGAGGAAGCTGCTTTATTCTGTAGCTCCAGTTGCCTGTCAAATTCACTGATCCCTGCCCTTTGGTGAAAAGATAGATGTCTTCTCCGCTTACGTTCACTGAGACGCTATCTCCTCTGACCACGTAAACTCCTTCACCTGTGATAGAGCTATCACCCGTAAAATCCTCTCCGAAACCAGTGGTGATCACTGAACCCCCGGTAACGTTTATACTTCCATTTCCTTTGACAACCACTATTCCTGAGACTGTGATACTAGCTATACCATCTCCTGTGGCGAAAACTTCTCCGGTCTCATTTCCGAAGAATCTCCATTCCCCCTGGTATTCATTTGCCATCTGCTGTACATTCTTAAATGCCTGTCTTATCTGGTTTGTCGCTTCCTGGAACAGGTTCTGTCCCTCGGCAAGCTCTTCTATGGTGGAAGCATTGAAAAGGACATCCTGGGCTCTTTCTACATTCTCTTTGGCCGCATTTACCTTCTCTTGATATTCATTGAGAAGTTCTTCCAACTTTGAGGTGTCGGCACCTGCAGCATCCATTTCCGCTATCTTCTCTGCCACTCGCACCTCCAAACCTCTGGCATTGCCAATAATGTTATCCATTTCTGCAGCAGCGATCTGATAGCCAACAGATTTTACGAAAACCTGTACCTCACTCCAGTAGTCGTTCAAATCTTTTCCCACATCCCTCAATTCCTGTATGCTGGTGGTGTTGTTGATCAGCTCTCTCTTTTCCCGGGTCTGGTTTTGATACGCTTCGATCTTCTCCAGAATCTCTACCCTCCTTTGATCGTCCATTTTGCTGGCATCAAGTACCTGCAACTCTATCCTGTCCAGCCATGCAGTCATGTAGCCAGTTCCTGACTGCATCATAGCCTGAGCCTGTTCCAGATCGGGATTTCCCTTTTGTTTTGTCTCTACGTATTTCTGTTTTGCCTCCGTATACTGTTGTTTGGCATTGTCAGATGCGTTCCTGGCGTGATGGATCCTTTCCTCCAGTTTCTCTTTTACTCTCTCCCTCACTTCAATCGATTGCTCTTCTCCCCTGTTCCCTGTCTGCACCTGTTCCTCTATCTTCTCTTTTATCTTCTGCTCTATCTTCTCTTTGGCAGTTTCACCTGCCTGCTTGCTGTCACCATCACCCTTTTCGGGAGATTTACCCTCATTATCTTCTTCAGCCCCTTTATCAGAACTGGATTCTTTTTGTGTCCTTTCATCGGGCTGTACAGGTTTGCCTGAATCGTTATTATCAGGCTTAATTTCCTTACCGGTCTTACCAATGTCAGTTCCTCCGGCCTTATCACCAGATTGCCCCTGAGCAACGGCTGCACCGGCCATCAGCATTATTATAGAGATTACCGCTATCCATTTTATTCCGGTATCCATCTTTCATCACCAATCTCACTCGGATTTTGAAATAGATAAAGAAACTTTTTTACTGTTTACACGAAGTCATCCTATTTAACTTTTAAAGCTTTATAAAACTTTACCTACCCGTGAAAACGTTGAAGAGGCACTCAATAGCATACAAACCTACTTTAGAACAGGCTCAGGCTCAGACATAAATCTATTTTAGAATATGCTCAATTCTTTCCCATATCTTCTCCATCTTATCAGCTGCTTTCCCTTTAAAGGGGAACTCCAGCTGGGAGATCTGGGAGTGCAGGTGAGGATCGAAGGGGATCTTCCCCATGAATTCTATATCATTATCTGCACAGTAATCCTCGATTCTGTCTGCCATATCCTCATTCAGATCATATTTGTTTATGACCATCCCGCTCTTGATCCCAAAATATTTGGTCAGCTCGTGAACCCTGTTCGCATCCTTTAATCCAGAGATAGTGGGTTCTGTAACTATCAGGGCCATGCTGGACATGCTGAGAGAGGCGATGACCTGACACCCTATTCCGGGAGCGCCATCCAGAATTAAAAGATCACTCCCTACCTCTTTTGCCACATCCTTTGCCTTCTCCCTGACTTCCGAGACCAGCTTACCTGAATTCTCCTCACCAGGATTGAGCGTAGCGTGGACCATTCTACCGTAGTCTGTTTTTGAGGAGAACACCTTTCCAATTCGAGGGTTTGTCATCTCTACCGCTTCTACAGGGCAGGCATTATAACAAACAGCACAGCCCTCACATTTTATGTCGTCCACATGATATTCTTCGTTCACGTAAATGGCATCAAATCTACAGAGGTCATAGCACAATCCACATTCTGTACACAATTCGTTATCTATTCGGGCTTTTTTCATCCCGTAAAAAGGGAACTCTTCCAGCACTACGGGATTGAGCAGAAGGTGGAGGTTGGGAGCATCAACATCTCCGTCGGCAATTACGGCATTCTTAGCCAGATAAGAGAACATGGCAGTAATGGTAGTTTTACCTGTGCCTCCCTTCCCGCTTATCACGGTCAGCTGCTTCACATCATGCATAGGACATCACATTACTGTATATATCATCAAAGACCTTTCCATACTCGTAAAGCAACTCCCCTCGAGAGTATTTTGTGGCAATGTCCCTGGAAAAAGGTATTTTACCCAAAACAGGTATGTTCTTCTCGATGCACAGTTTTTCCACCTCTCGGTAGCTCCAGTCTTCTTCATATTTGTTCAGCACTATACCGAATTTCTTATCCAGATTGGTTAGGACTTCAATGGATATGTTCATGTTGTGATAGCCGAATGGAGTGGGCTCAGCAACCAGTATCACAAAATCCGAATCTATAACTCCCTCCACCATAGAGCAGGAAGTTCCGGGTGGACAATCAAGAATGGCATCCCTGTTAGCCCTTTTCTTAACCTCTTTTATCAGTGGAACTGGCGATGCCTCACCAATGGTTAGAGAACCGTACGTCAGATCTATTGAACGGCCTTTCGCCTCTCCCTTGAGTTTAACGATTCTCCCTATCTCCCTTTTGACCTCGATTATTGCCTCTTCAGGACAGAAATAGCTGCATGCTCCACAGCTGTGGCAGAGCTGAGGGAAGATCAACACCGAGTCCTCCGTGACAATTATGGCGTTGAACTCGCATACATCCTTGCACACCCCACAGTAAGTGCACTTATCCTCTATGACCTGGGGAACGAGCCTGTATACAGGTTCACCCGCGTTTTCAGGCTTAACTTCACTTTCAGATTCAGAATCCGTAAAGAAGATGTAGTCGTTGGGCTCTTCCACATCGAGATCCAGCAGGTCTATACCCTTAAAATAAGCCAGATTTACCGCTACAGTCGTTTTACCCGTGCCGCCTTTACCCGAGGCAATCGCTATCTTCATTCTATTAAAAAAATGATCAAAATCTTCCTTTACCTTTTCCCATGCCCTGGCCTCTACCCTGGGCAGTCTTAACCTCTTGAAGCTCGTTTTGCATTAGTTTTTTGACCGCTTCCTCTACCTTCATACCCGAGGCCCGGTAGATCTTTATTTTTGAAGAGCTCAAAGCTTCCATAGCGTTGGGACCTACTCTACCGGTTAGCAGTATTTCCACACCCTTGTCTGCTAGAGTTTGAGCAGCAACAATTCCTGCTCCACCTCCTCGTGCTCCTGAGTGCTGTACCACTTCAACAGAACTGGTTTCACTGCCGTTTACTTCAACGATTGTAAAACTACCGGTCCTGCCGAACATCTCTGTTACCGTATCATCCATTCCACCATCATTAGTCGAAGCTGCTATCTTCATGGTTACCTACTGGTGATACTGGATATTTAAATTCTCGGATAGCCCCAACTTATGATAGATTATAAAATTAAAAGAAAAAATAAAAGTTAGAAAATTTCAAATTATATAACTCTCTTTTTTATCGGTCTGGCAATCCCATTTTTTGAACCACTTATAGGCTTAAATTATTTATAAAGTGGAAGTAAAAGAGCAGCTAGATGTTCAAAGTTATACCTGCTGTTGACCTCAAGGATGGTAAATGCATTCAATTGAGACAGGGTAATGAAGATGATGTTATCATCTCCCTGGAGCACCCCGTGGATATTGCTTTAATGTGGGCTGAAAAGGCTCGAGCCTTGCATATAATTGACCTGAGTGGAGCATTCGGAGGGAAACTGGTCCATGAAGAGATAATTCGAGAAATAAGGGAGAAAGTATCCTGCGAAATACAGGTCGGCGGGGGTATAAGAAGTAGAGAGGTTATAGAGAGGTTGATCTCACTGGGGATAGATAGAATCATTGTGGGGACCATGGCCGTGGAGAACATGGAAGAAGTCAAGCAACTCGCCCAGGAGTATCCGGATAAGATCATGGTGGCTGTAGATGCTAAAATGGATAGGGTTGTGGTCAAAGGATGGACCGAAGACACTATATACACTCCATACGAGCTGGCAGAGGAGTATGCGGATCTGGATGTATCTTTCCTCTATACCAACGTTGATGTGGAAGGATTGATGGGAGGCATAGTTCTGGATAATATACAGAAGCTGGTTCAGTCCACAAAATCTCCCATATACGTTGCTGGAGGGATAACTACTAGGGAAGATGTAATAAACATTAAAAATACAGGAGTGGCAGGAGTGGTTATCGGATCGGCATTATACACTAAAAAACTGGAATTTGGTGACCTGATCGATGTTGAAGAATAATGATGTTAGAGAAAAATACTGAGGTGTGGAAATGAGAAGAGGGACGGCTGAAAGAGAGACGGCTGAGGTGGAAGTTAAAGTAGATATGAATCTGGATTTGCCCGGATATGAGATCGAAACGGGCATACCTTTCTTCAATCACATGCTGGAGAGCTTTGCCAAACATTCAGGTATTGGGCTTGATCTATCTGCTAAAGGCGATATAGAAGTTGACGAGCATCACACTGTTGAGGATACAGCAATAACTATGGGTAGGGCTCTAAAAGAAGCTCTGGGAGATAAAAAAGGAATAAGAAGATTTGGAGACGCTATTATCCCCATGGATGAGAGCATCGCTATCTGTGCTGTGGATATAAGCGGAAGAGGTGTTCTCAATTACGAAGGAGAATTAGGTAATATAGATGGTTTTAAAGGGGATAACTTTTACCACTTCTTCGATACCCTGTGCAGATACTCCGGGTTGAATGTCTATCTGTCCGTGAAGGGCAAGAACTCCCATCACATGATGGAAGCCGGATTCAAGGCTTTTGGAGTGGCCCTGAAAAAAGCCGTGCAAATAATTGATGACGAAGTAAAGAGCACTAAAGGAGAACTGGATTGAAAGAGTCGAGGTGAAGCACTTGAAGCTTGTGACTTGCGGCCTACCCTATACCAACGGCAAAGCCCACATCGGGCATCTGAGAACATATATCCCTGCAGATATCTACGTCCGCTACCTGAGAATGATGGGGGAGGACGTGGTGTTCGTTTGTGGGAGTGACTGTCATGGAACTCCCATCGTGATAAATGCGGAGAACGAAGGAGTTACTCCCAGAGACCTGGTCAATAAATATCATGATCACTTTCAAAAGGTGTTCAAATCTCTGGATGTGGAATTCGATTATTATGGAAAGACGGACAGCCAGCCTCATCACCAGCGAACACAGGAACTCGTTCAGAGGATAATAGACAATGGATATATCTACACTCAGGAAATAGAGCTGGCCTACTGTCCTGTTTGTCAAAGATTTCTCCCCGATAGATATGTTGAGGGGACATGCCCTTACTGTGGCGAGGTAGCTCGTGGAGATGAGTGTGATCAGGGCTGTGGAAGATACCTGGAACCGGGAGAGATCCTAG
>JBKHKH010000113.1:0-6210 GCA_046537735.1 Archaeoglobaceae archaeon
GATAAGTAGTATTCCGGCAGTGTAGGCTGCGAAGCAGAAGGGGCAGTAGTAGGAAGTAACCAAAGCGTAACAGGATAAGATGATGATACCAGAAACAGCTAATAATTGCCATATACTTAGTATACGCCCTCTTAGAGCAGGGTAGCCTGAGAACCAGCCTAAGCCAAGAACTGCCGGGATGTTTATCCCTTCATAAATGAGGGCGGTGCAGCTGAATGAAGTGCAAAAGTCTGATAGAAGATCTGAGAGAAGCAGATAGACTGAGTCTGCTATTCCGAACAAAATTAAAAAGGGTTTAAGGATTTTTTTGAAGCTACTGATCTCTTTCACGCCAGACATATGTATCCTTCCCAGATGAATTTCAATGATACATACAGGAAGACGAAGCCGAAAATTGCTTTTATTGCCCAGGGTGGAACGACTTTGGTGAGTCTTGCCCCTACCTGAGCGCCGATCACTGTTCCAACTCCCAGTCCAATGGCTGCGAACACGTTCACAACACCTTGATATAGCTTGAAAGCCCCACTCACAACTGCCATGCTGATGAAGGATGCGAGAGATGTTCCTACGGCTATTTTGACGGCGGAACCGAGAAGATAGATAAATGAGGGAACCAATACATAGCCACCGCCAAGCCCGACTATCCCGGTGACGACCCCAATAGCAAAACCTACCACTGATTTTGCTTTATAGGAACCTGGTACCCAGTCACCCTCTTTTTGAGGCATCTTCCTCCTTAAGATCCCCTCGCAGATCATTCTGATTGACACGTAGAGGAAAGCAACGCCGAGGATGAAGTTGAGAAGCCATAACTGGTCCGAGATGTAGAGGAAGAGCACGGAACCTATAGCAGCTCCAACAGCACCACTAATTGCGACGGTCTTCGCTGTAGTATAATCAACGTTTTTGATCCTGAGATGGCCGTATGCCCCTGAAGAGGCGGTCAAGATCACGGCTGTGATAGTGGTGCCGATTGCAACTGGCAACGGGTAACCAAAAACAAATGCCAGAGCAGGTAGCATTATAACGCAACCACCAATACCGAGTAAACCACCCAAAACGCCTGCAATCAACCCCGTTATCAATAGTAAGAACCCTGTAATAACATCAATCATTTTGTGAACCTTCCATCATCTTTTGTCGTTTTGAGTTTGTGCACGTTTTTGTCCAGCCACCCTATCTTTTCTACTTCCCGTATATCGAACTCAGGTACATACGGCTTGATATCAAGGAGGGGAGTACCATCTAAGATGTCCACGTCTTGAATATGAAGTATGTTCTCTTCAATTCTGGTGAGACGCACTATGGAGATGCCGATGGGGTTTGGTCTGCTGGGGCCTCGCATGGCAAAAACTCCATGTTCCTCATCATCCATAAACGGCTTCTCTTTCAAGGAAGTCTCTTGGGATAAATGAAAGTGGTATATCAAGATGATGTGGGAAAATCCCTCAACATCCTTTAAACCCTCAGCGTATTGTGGATAAACCTCGATTGTTCCGTTGACACCCTCAGCACCTGAAGGTTGTATAGGTGTTCCTTTTGGCTCTTTAAATGGAGAATGTACGACTCCGATCGGTTTGTAACTTACCTCATCCATAACTACATCTGATGTATATGCGGTTATAAATAGATTCGATTCCACATTCCCACTATACCAAAATTTATCTAATATAAGTGAAATGTTATCCATCAAAGTATAAGAATTTGGGAGGAATATGGACCTGTTCCTGATCATTGTTCCAGTTGTAGCGTTTGTTATTGGTTTCTTGTCCTCTCAGGCTGGGGTGTCTGGAGCTTTTTTGCTGCTTCCGTTCCAGGTCAGTGTTCTGGGTTTTGTTAGTCCTGCTGTTAATGCTACAAATTTCTTTTATAATGTTGTAGCCATTCCCAGCGGTGTTTACAGGTACTGGCGGGAGAACAGGATGCTGTGGGTCCTGGCTGCAATAATCATTGCCGGATACGTTCCCGGAATATATTTGGGCTCTGTGGCGAGAGTAACTTATTTACTTGACCCGGCAACCTTCAAGCTGTTCATTGGGGTTGTCCTCCTCTATATTGGGTTAAGGTTGTTGAAGTCCGCCGTGAAAGCCGAGGAAAAGGTAAAGAAGTTTGATGAGAAGGTCAAAACCCATAAGGGAGTGAAAGGAGTTACTAAAGTGGAGGATATCGGCTTCAAAAAGATAGTATTCGATTTCTGGGATGAGAAATACGATTTCTCTCCCCTGCTGATGTTCCTCACCTCCTTTGTCATCGGCATTATTGGGGGAGCCTACGGTGTGGGTGGGGGCGCCCTTATGTCCCCCCTGCTGGTGGCAGTCTTCCGCTTGCCCCTCCACACCGTGGCCGGAGCGAATCTCCTGGGAACCTTTGTCGCTTCAGCGATAGGCATTGTCAGTTTCACCTCTCTGGGATACCCACCAGACCTGAAACTGGGGATCCTGCTGGGAGTAGGCGGTTTGACAGGGATATATGCGGGAGCAAGATTCCAGAAGTTCGTTCCGGAGATAAAGATAAGGCTCCTCCTGAGCGTGCTGATACTGCTGCTGGCAGCAAGGTATATAACCCAGTACTGGTGGTAAAAGCAAGCAACTAAAGAGCTGAAGATTATAGCTTAATCCTCCACCATTTTTTCTTCATTATGAGAAAATGAGAAGAGAAAATATATTAGTTTAGAGTTGCCAATGTGGGGTATGGAAAGCACTTCACCGGTGAACAGGTTATCAATGGAGCAGATCTTTCTTGTCACCATAATTCTGGTCTCAGGCGCATATATTATGTGGTTCTTGTACTGTTCTCTAAATGGTGGCGGATGTCATCATATCTACTCTGCTCAAAAAGGTGTTACTCATTTCTTCTTCAAACTGTCCTTTCCGGTGGCAATTGTTTTGATGGTGTCCTTGATGATGCTTAAGACGAAGACGAAGACGAGAAAACAACTCAATGTCAGCTCTCAGCCTGTAGATTCGGTTTACAGGGTTCTTTTACCGGATGAACAGGAGATTGTTCGTGTATTAAGAGAGAAAGGAAGCATCACTCAAAAGGATTTATCCATGGAGACCGGTTTCAATAAAGTGAAGGTTCACCGCCTGGTCTACCGCCTATCCGAAAAGAATGTGGTGAACATCGAATCAGCAGGGAAATCCAATATTATTTCGCTGTCTGACTGGCTGGTAAACGAAGAATGAGGTATGTCAGGCAGGGATATCAGTGCTCTCTCCTCAGTTTCATTTTCTGAAACAATACTGTTACATCATTTGAAACCGTATTCCTGCGCTGTTACACCAAAATAATAAATATAAACCAGTCGCAAGGGGATAGAGAGGAACGGAGGTGATATGAAGTGAAAAAGATGATTGCACTCTTAGCACTGATAACCCTTCTGATGGCCACAGGTACCGCAATGGCATGTGGGGTGCAGAACCCCGAGGACTGCCCACGAGCCAATTCAAATGTTGATTGCGACGTAGATAGTTGCCCACGCCATGAAGGAAGTGCTAACCACCCATGTCAATGCCCATACCACGAAGAAAACTATGCTAACAATGAAGGAGATAGTGATGCAAGCGCAGGTGGCGATGGCACAAGTTCAGGTACTACAATGTCAATGTCAATGGGGCTTATAGCGGGAGCCATTGGATTGCCTGCTGTTTTGGGTTACGCATACAGCCGAAGAAGATAATCTGAAATCCCATTTTCATTTCCTTTTTTTGTAATTTGAAATCGAAACTGAAGGATTTTTTATCCTGAACCTACCGAGACTAAGGTTTTTGACCATGGATCACTACAAAACCTCCTTCCCTGTGCCCCTCTCTAACTGGTTCAACGTTCTTTAGCTCTTTAGGGTCATTGAAGAGGGTCTGGCAGGTCTTCAGGTTATTGAAACCCAATTCTCTAAACAATGTTAGGACCTGGTCCACGGTGTAGAAGCTGGCGTGCCTGTAGAACTTGCTGTCGCTCATAGAGTACTTCTTACCCAAAAAACTGTCCTCCGGGACCATCCCGATTATGATGCTTCCACCGGACTTGAGGACACGCTCAACCTCTTTCAATGCCTGTAAGGGTTCCTGCAGAAAGCACAGGGTCGTTACCATGAGCACAACATCAAATGAACCGTCCTTAAAAGGTATCCTTTCGGCAGTGGCCACCAGGACATCCACTCCCCTGTCCCTGGCTATTTTCACCATCGACTTGGCAGGATCGATCCCCTTTAAGCCGAAGGCGGATGCGAATCTACCACTACCTGTCCCTACTTCCAGACCTCTACATTCTCCTTCAGGCAAGAATCTCTTTATAGCCTGGACCTCTGACTCGAAGACCAGCTTGTTACGGTCAAACCACTGATCATACTCACCGGCAAACTCATTAAAAACGTGCACGCCATCCATCGAACCCATTTATTACCTCGCCAGCCACGGGTTTATGGTTTCAGCAGCTTTACAGCAAAGAGCTTTCCTTCTTCTTTATCGTAACAGATCGGCTGGATCGATTTGGGGGTAGATGAGACTGCCTCGAGGTACTCCATGATTTCTTTCCATGTTCCAACTTTGTCGTAGTCAGTAAGTTCTTCCAGTATGGCGGAGGTTCTGTAAGTTGACATTATAATCCTTTAAGGCTATGAATAACCACTATTTCTATATTTCTGAAGAGAGTAAATATATGCATTATGTAATCCAACACATATACTAAGTATGAAAGAACAGATAATTGAGGATCTAAAGGAATTGGGTATGAAGGAATACGAGGCCAAAGTCTACGTCACACTCATCCAGAGAGGACCTTCTACCGCTCAACAGGTGAGCAAAGCATCTGGAGTGCCCTACAGCAGGATCTATGATGTATTGAAGGAGCTTGAATCACGGGATTGGGTACTGAGGACGGAAGAAAAACCAGTGGTTTTCAAAGCCAGGCACGAGGAGCACACAATTGGAGGGTTGAAAGACAGCCTGGTGGAAAAATCCCAGAAGGTCATGAGTGATATCAAGATCATCAAAGCCTCTCAGGTAGAGACCCAGAAAGTTGAAGTATTAGTCTTGAGGGACTGGAAGAGCATTTTATCTGCCATGAGGGACAATCTCTACGATGTGGAATGGAGCATCGCTTCCATGATAGGGTTTGAGCATCCTGAATACACCAGCGACTTTCTGCTGAGGGCCAGGAAAGCTAATGCTGACATAAAAATCTTGATGAGGGAGGAGTTGGGTGCAGGCATAGCACAACATCAGATGGAAGACCTTTCGGAATATCTGATGGTGAAGGTTATACCATTCGCTCCCAAAGTGTGGGCTATCTGGTTCGACTGGACCACTCTACTTGCAATACTCCCCTCCATAACTGAAGAGGGAGATCCGGACCCTCATAAAGTGCTGGGACTGTGCTTCAGGGACAGGAACATGGGAACGTGGGCCAAACAGATCTTTGAATCCTTATTCTAAATTCAAATCTTTAATGGCTACAATCAAGTCATTTACTCAACCAAGAGATTAGACTTATTATGGATTAAATGAGGAGAATAACCAAAGCTTAATATGACAAACTCAATTAAAATAATTAGGATATTATAACTTCATTAGGTGGATAGAGTGAAGCTAGATCTTAACAAGTTATCCAGATTAAATGAGGTTGCCAAAGAAGGTTCCAGAAACGTTGCGGACAATTTAACTCAGATGCTATCCATTGATATTGATATGACGATCAATAGAATAAGCATCATCAGTATCCCAGAGGTGCCTGAAGATGTTTGCAGTGAGGAGATGATAGGAGTCTACCTCTGTCTGGATGGCCTGCCCTCAGGATACTTTATCACCCTCTTTCCCATAGGGAGTGCCAAAAAGATCTCTAACATCTTACTGGATGGAATAGAAGAGAACAGTTCTGATGATGAAGAGAACAGTTCTGTTGATTTAACTGAAATGGATATGTCCACCATCAGTGAAGTGGGGAACATTATCACCAGTTTGTTCATAGATGGGTGGGCGAATCTCCTAGAAAGTGAGATAGATATGTCCGTTCCCTACACAGTTAGTGATAATGGGTCAAGTGTGCTAACTTCTCTAATCAGCGAAGTGGCTAAAGATCATGAATATGCTTTTCTGTTCAACAGCTTGATCCACACCCCAGACAAGGATGTGAGGTGTGAGCTCTACCTGATACCAGAAAATGGGTCCCTGGCTCAAGCACTGGAGAGAGTTTAATCACTGGCATATTTATATA
>JBKHKH010000114.1:0-6196 GCA_046537735.1 Archaeoglobaceae archaeon
CCTTTAGAGTTGCTGATGATCGGCTCATCGGGTCTATTAAGCTTTACAATCTCTTCGAAGTTTTTATTGAACTCATCAAAAACCCCTGGTAGGGTACATCCACCACCTGTGACCACCAGGTTCTCTACTATGGAAGTGGACACGCCTTCAAGCAGCATCTTGGCCCTGTTGGAGATCTTTTCCACCCATGACTTCATTAATTGCTGGTAATCATCGATCACATCGTTATGAGATACAGAAACCCTCTTGCCACTCCTAATTCTCCCTATTTCATAATCTTCAGTGGTCAATAGTTTTGTCATCTCTTCAGGGGTGAGACTGACCCCGATTTTATTTCTGATGGTCAATTCCAGGTTCTCATAAAGTCTGTCTACACCTATGAACATGGTGTCTCCTTTAAGATACTCCATGTGAGTTAAAGCTACGATATCTGTGGTACCAAAGCCGATATCGATACAGACACCAGTTTCGATCCCCATGAAAGCCATTGTGCCTACTGGTTCGGGGAATAGAAATGTTTGAGCATTCAATTGATCCTGTAGATTTTTGGTGAGCTCTTCTCTCTCTCTTTTGGATGATTTTACTGGTAAACCAGTAGAGATGACCAGATCTGTTCCCTTACTGTTCAGTTTCTGTAAAGCGTATCTGGCAAGTTCTAAATAAGAATCATGCATCAATCTTCCTTCATGCAAGGGTCTCAGAACTTCTACGTTTTCCATACTCTGGACCATAGCCAATGCATCTTCCCCAATATAGACATCCCTAACTTCACCCTTTAGATTCCAGTCCTTCTCCTCACCATAAACAACAATACTAGGAAAGGTGATCACTTTCTTACCGTCTTTAGTAGCCTTGGTGTAATTGGTCCCAATGTCCAATCCCACAATGTTCATGGAGGAAGATACGTCGTTTTTTTATTAACCTTTTGGTGATCTCATTTCAAATGCCTTCAATTTTGAGTGCATAACGTTGGCAAGGGGAAATATATTAGTACAGAGATAAATAACTGCCAACAAATGAAAGTAGATGCCATAATATCCAAACTCTTTGCCATGGGAGCAGATCTAAGCACACGAAATGCAGTACAACGAGCTCTGTCACTTATCTCTGAAGACGGCGACCTTGTGGACCATATCTATATAGCTGTAAAGAACAGAGCCTACTATGACAGCTTCTCCAAAATACCTTTCCACAAACGGGCTGTCTTTCTTCCGGCCTGCCTCAGGGACAAAAATTGCGAAGCCGAGCTCACTGAAGAGGGTTACGTGTGCCAGAAATGCGGTAGATGCGTTATCGCGGAGATAGTTGAGACTGCTGAAGACCTGGGATACAGAGAAATCTATATTGTTCCCGGTGGCAGCTTGGTTGCCAAGATCCTGAAGGACAGAACCAGAAAAGAGAAGGTTGAAGGGGCTGTGGGAGTAGCATGCCATACAGAGCTTGCTGAAGCCAGCGAAAAGCTATCCATGTGGAAATTACCCCATCAGTGCGTACCCTTGTTGAAGTCAGGTTGCGTAAACACTCTTGTAGATCCCAAAGAAGTTAAATACGTGCTGGAGCAGGGAAAGAACAGCCAACCTGTAACATAAAACTCCTTTAAGAATCATAACCTACTCTTCTGATTCTCCTTCTGCCTCTCTATACTTAATCGCTCTATAGCCATATCCCTAACTTATAGTAAAAATTATATTCCTGAGGTAGGACCAGAGTAACACTACAGGAATACTACAGGAATACTGTAGAATTACCGGAAGAATACTGCAATAAGGAGGTTAATCACTATGCCCAAAATAACGGTGGAGATCCCTCAACATCTGCTTGACGATATGGACTGTCATGTTGGACCAGGTAAGAAGTTCGTTAATCGATCGGATGCCATAAGGACAGCCATCAGGAAAATGCTGGATCTAATGGACAGGATCGATGAGAAACACGGAAGAGTGGTCATCAGGGACAAAAAAGAAAGGGACGAGAACGGAGAGACTTAAGGGGAGATATTCATGCTGGAATTGATCATTTTATGGATTATAATCACCCTGGCAGCCTGCAGCGCAGTGGCATTTATTGGAGAGAGGTGGGGTCCGGGAATAATCGTGGGAACTTTTGCTGGTCTGATAGTTATGGCCCAGGTACTGGCCAACAAGGTAGTGGTTTTCTGGCAGTTCGCTGTACCCGCTGCGGTCATCGTTTACGCCACCTCCTTTTTCCTTACAGATGTGCTGTGCGAGTTCCATGGAAAGAAGAAGGCTAAAGAAGCGGTTTGGTCCGGATTTCTGGCCTCCATTATCCTGGTAATGGCCATCGAGATCGCTATCGCCTGGCCCTCCGCCGCATTCTGGGAAGGACAGGAAGCTTTCGCCTCCACACTGGGCCTGACAAAAAGGATCGTGCTGGCGAGTCTGGTATCATATGTCGTATCCCAAAACTGGGACGTACACGTCTTCCACCGAATCAAAGAGAGGACGCAGGGAAGGCACCTGTGGATGAGGAACATTGCTTCCACATCCTCCAGCCAGTTCCTGGATACAGTGATCTTCATCACCATCGCCTTCTACGGGGCAATGCCCGTAATCCCCCTGATAGTGGGTCAGTATGTGGTGAAGCTCATAATCGCCGGAATAGACACCCCATTCCTCTACGCAGTGAGGTGGACCAAGAACAACATCAGTTTACCCACCATTGCTACCCCAAGACCCTAAAACCAAAATTTTCCTAATCCCCTTCACTTTTCAGTCCTTCAGGCTCGATCATCAACACATAGCACCCATTGTCGCTTCTGGGACAGTGCTCCACTCCTCGGGGAATGACGGCCATCTCACCTTCAGTGAGGATTATATCCCCATCTTTTGTCTGGATATTGAGCTCACCACTTAACACGTAGAACAGCTCGTCTTCTCCGGAGTGTTTGTGCCAGTGGTATTCTCCTTTGATTAAAGCCATTCTGACCACCTGATCATTGGCTGTTGCCACTTCAAGTGGTTGAAATGGCTTAGTAAGCTCTTCCATCTTATCTCTGAGGCTGATTTTGGGTATCATACCGGAAAGTCGATACAGTACTATAAAACTCCACTTATTGATGAACTGACAAACTGTCAACTAATCACGCTTAGTCAATCTTAGCACTACGGATGTCTCTACCTGTCTTGGAGGAATGTTCCAGTATCTCCTCAACAACCTGTTCTTTTCTTCCCGGGAAACTAAGGAGAAGCCGTGTTTTTGATAAAAACGTATGGCCCATGAAGCGTTCTCCCAGGTACCCACCAGAACCTGTGAGGTCTCCGCCTGTCCTATCAGGTAATCAAGCAGTTTCCCGCCGATACCCATTCTCTGATAGCCCGGAAGGACATAAGTATGCCTTATCAGTGTGATGTCCTCAACAGGCTGAATGCCGGCTACACCCACTAATTTCTGATCTTTAGCGTAGCCATAAAAGTTTACCCCTGCTTTTACTTCTTCTTTCAGCTCTTCTGGGGGCATGTAGGGTTCTCTCCACCTGTCCTGAGGGATCACGCCCTTATAAGCTTTAGCTGCTTCGTTTATAATCGTCAATGCGTCATCAAACTCAGAAGGCTGTACAGGTCGGATCATCTAGCACCCTTTGACAAAGCAAATAAAAAGTTGTTTCGGGATGGACGAATTTGAGCAATAGATAGGGAGCAAAAATTTAAATCAATACAAAAAGACTCTTGGTAATGATTTTCTTGTTCGGGGGTGCTGGCAGTGATGGTGGAATCATATATTTACGAGAAACTTAATGGAGAATTGAGATGCAAGACCTGCAACCATAGATGCAGAATAAAGCCTGACGAGTGGGGCAGGTGCAACGTGCGCAAAAACGAGAATGGCGTATTGAATGTCTACAATTATGGTATGACCTCTTCCATAGCTGTGGATCCCATTGAGAAAAAACCTCTTTACAATTTCAAACCCGGTTCTAGCGTTCTATCTTTTGGAACCATTAGCTGCAACTTCCAGTGCCCTTTCTGCCAGAATTTTGAGATAGTCAATGCCGATCTGACCTTCCCTTTTCTCCGTGAGCTCACTCCTCAGGATGTTGCCCAAATGGTGCAGTCGAGAGCTGACGGGATCGCCTGGACCTATAATGAGCCTGCTATATGGCATGAGTTCACCCTAGATTCCAGCAAGCTGGTAAAGGAAAAAGATGAAGGCTATTACGTGGTCTATGTCACCAATGGCTACCCCTCAACAGAGTCCATCGACCAGCACGTGCTGGATGCCGCCAATGTCGATATCAAAGCCTTCAGCGAGAAGTTCTATAATGAATTATGCCACGCCAGGCTGGACAGGGTCCTGGAATCCGCAGAACACATGCACAAAAAAGGAATATTTCTGGAGACCACCTACCTCATCATCCCCGGGGAGAACGACTCTCCAGAAGAGTTAAAGGATTTCGCAGAATGGGTTTACGGGCTGGACAAGCGGATACCGGTGCATTTCTCCCGATTCACCCCCATGTACAAGATGGGTGATAAGCCATCTACCCCCCTGGAAACACTGGAGAATGCCGCCAGAATAACCAGGGACGTAGGCGTAGAATACGTGTATCTGGGCAACGTGAGACACGAAATGGAGAACACCTTCTGCCCCAACTGCGGACATACCGTGATCAATAGAGACGGATTCTCCGTGACCAGGATAGATCTGGAAGGCAAGAAATGCCCCAACTGCGGATACGAGCAAAACATCGTTCTATAGATAAACCAGAATGCAGTGAATTCCAAGATTTCATGCCTTTGGGGCTGAGTATATAAAGAGGAAAAGTAGATATAATCATTTGAATACAGAATTGGGAAAGATATGAGAGCAAACTTGAGGGTCATTGTGTTTGCCTGCATTATTCTGCTGTTGGTCGTAGGAGGAGTTGCAGCTATCAATTCTGACCTCTTCGCATCCGGAAACATTACTCTCAGGTTGCTGGATGTCAAAGATGAATCGGATGACCGGGTAGATATACGATACGGCGACCCCATAAAAGTGAGAGCAGTATATCCCGCTACGTCCAGGTCGGTCCAGTATCTGGACATATTGGACAGGGATTACCACAATAACCTCATAAAAAGGTATCCCCTCAGCTCAACAGGTGAAGATATAGTGAACATACCCGCATCCACATACGCTCCTGCCACCAACTTCACCTTAAGAGTTTATGCAGAGCAAACCAATGAAACGCTGAGGACCGATGATCTGGGAATAACCATCCTCGCCAGACCATCGAGTCCAGTGATCACCCTCTCAATCAAAAATCCGGCCAGAGAAGTTGCCAAAGGAGATAACCTGGTAATGCAGGGCTCCATCACCACTACAGAATACACGTGGACCGTTGAAGGACCCTACAATCAGGAAAAATTCTATGAACTGGCACAAAACGCTAGTGTAGAGGGCGATCAGCAGCCAGTGAACGCCTGGGACGAATATGCCACGGTCATCACCGATAAAGATAAAGATATTGAGATATCTATCCCTACCCACACCATACTCACCTCCTGCGAAGGGTACACCGGCACCTATTCACTTAAAGTATGGAACGCAGCCTACCCCAACGACCAGAAAGAAGTGGAGTTCCAGTTAACAGGTATCGAGGTCCAATTATCAACTAATAAGGATACCATTAGACTGGGTGAGACCCTCAAAGTCTGGGGAACAACGAATGCCGCACCCACCAGCAGTGAATACGACGACACAGCCATAGGGAAAAATACTGTAAGAATAGATGTCTACGATGAGCCGGGGAGCAATAGCCCAATCGCTTCTTTCTCCACCAATGTAAAAGAAGACGGTTCCTTTGAGAAGGACATAGAGTTCCCCCTGGACTGGAAGACCGGAACTTATGAGATCAAAGCAAATGTGAGCACAGGAGCAAATTACTACCAGGAAGGAGCCGTAACCCTAAAGGAGACCCCCCAGGTCACACCCACGCCTACGGTAACACCTACAGCAACAGCAACGCCCACGGCATCACCCACGGCATCGCCTACTCCTTCGCCTACTCCTACGGCAACCGTGTCTCCTCAGCCTACTGAGACGCCTGTGATAACTCCTTCACCTACGGTCCAGCCCACTGAGACGGAGCAAGTGGATACCCCTGGATTTGGAGCTGTAATTGCTTTACTGGGGGTACTGACTGCCGCTTATCTGTTGAGGAGAGAGTGACGTCAATAAGAGGATCCAGTTTTAG
>JBKHKH010000038.1:0-15520 GCA_046537735.1 Archaeoglobaceae archaeon
TCCGCGAGATCGTTGCTTTTGTCAGTGGGGAACTCTGCAGTAGTATAGTAGCCAACCAATTCATTTACCAGTGCTTTTTGTTCCTCAGGACCTGCAACCAGATTTATAGCACAAGCTCCCCCATTTATTGCTCCACAAAGGGTTGCCCAACCCGCGACTCCTCCTGCACCATAGGCAACCATATCCATAGGTATCTGTGTGTACGGATAACCTACTTCCTCCTTCAGCTGACTCACTACTGCATAAAAAGCTCCTGCAGCACAATGCAATCCCTTGTGATACCCTAGATGCCCTAACTTCCTTGTTTTCTCCACATCAAGCTTTACATAGGGCCAAGGCAGGTCAGGCGTGGCTTCAGGTGTTTGTTTTTGTGTTGGAGCCGCTGTCGGAGTGGGTGTTGTTAGTGAAGCTTCCTGTTCGGAGCACCCCATTCCCAGTGCAGCAGCAGTCAGACCTCCTGCAACCTTCAAAAAACCTCTCCTAGTCAACATTTTTTCACCATGAGCACCATGGAGGGCCTATACTAAAAACTTTTCGGCTGCTCTTAACATACTTTTCGGCCGCCCTTAAAATTGTACGGGAGGGCTAAACAACCTTCCCCATCTCCTTACAGGTTGTGCCACTCTTTATCATGGGGGGTTTTATAGAGAAGAATTGTTATTGATTTTCGCGGACCGGGACAATAGATAACATTACAATATAAAAAGTAACATAAAAAGTATTTGTTTATATCTCCATCTACCAAATTGACTGCCAACTTCACTCTATACCTACTTCGAATTGTAAAACTTTTAATGTGTCAGCTTCAGAAAGCTGATCAAACCGAGGTGTCTTGCTTCGCTCACTATCTCTTACCATATTCTCTAGTGTAATGCCATTTATTTCTAACATTTTACAAAGAGCATAAAGCTAATAAAAGTATAATAAAGACTTGTAAAGTTTGCTAAAGTGTTTGAGCCTTTTTTGAATTATTGGTCTTAATTATTTTCACAAGTTTATTTATTAACAATAGAAGAGATATTAGTGATTGAGGTGATGTAAAATGGTCGAAAAATATGTGGTCTGTATAGCCCTTGCATTCCTGGCACTGATACCCGTAGGGGCTGCTGCTCAGGAAACAGATGGGGATACCCAATTACCAGACCCGGGGATAACCCCTGATTCATGGATGTATGGATTTAAAAAGGCTTTTGAGAACGTGGATATGGCATTAACATTCGGTGAAGAGGCAAAAGCAAAGAAACATTTGCATTATGCTGAGTTAAGGCTCAGTGAAGCCAATAACATGGCCGAAAAGAGGAAAACAGAACATATAGATGATCTGAGTAAAGAATACCAGAACCAGGTGGAGAAAGCTAATAGATTTGCCTTATCTAACACAAATGGAGATGCCAATGTAAATGAGCTGGTTGCCAATGCCACAGCCAAACACATTCAGGTGCTAGAGAGAGTGCGACAGCAAGTGCCTGACCAGGCAAAAGAAAGTATAGATGCCGCCAGGGAAAACTCAATGAGAGGTAATCAAGAAGCTCTAAGGGCTCTGGCCAAAGATAATCCTCAAAAAGCTGCTAAAATCGCTATGGAAGTTGCCAAAGGAAGAGTAGAAAAGGCCAGACAGACTGCCCATAATGGACAAACAGAAGAAGCCGCTGAAGCTGCACAAGAATATAGTGAATATGCCAGACTGGGTGAAGAGATAGCCAATATGTCCACACAAATGGGTAAAAACCCGTTAGCAGTAAAGAAAATGGTGGAGAATGCTACCTCAATTCACCAGATAGTCCTGAAGAATGTCCTGGAAAAAGTCCCGCCACAAGCACAATCAGCCATAGAAGAAGCGATAAACAAGTCTAAAACCGGGCAAGAAGATGCTGCACAAGCTCTGAACAAGACCAGAGGCGTAAATGGCGATGAGATGGGCTCCCACAATCAGACGTTGGGTAAAGCAAACACAACCACTGAAACTGGCCAAGGGAAGACCAATGCTGCTCAGAATACTACACATGACCTACCCACAGGGAAGCCGGAGCAAGGACAAGTAGAGCCGTGAATATAGAGAGCCAATTCTAGCGATAGCTACACGAAACTAAAGGAATAAATTTTTCCTTTTAACAATTAAACAAAAAACCTCTATTAATAATAATTATAATTCAGGGTGGACCGAAAATTATTTAAATACTGAATATTTAGCTTGGACCAGGGTATTGAGCCCTGACATGGAGAGGATTGGGGTTGTCTTAGAGAGGGCTCGAAAAAGGGAGTCAACCTCTCCATTCTTATTACTCAATTCAATTTTACGGGAATTCAATTATCTTATTAACAGAGGGATTACGATATTCCGGATTTTAGGTCTGAACTGGACTAAAACAAACCTAAGCCGTCAAATAAAAGTAAAAAGAAAAATAGGTATATTGAATTTCAGCTCAGGAAGTAATCTGGGGTAGGGATCTCCATTTTAAGACCTTTTCGCTTCCTGACTTCCATAACGAATTCGTTCAGTATGCCCTGAGGCACGAACTCGAAGCCAGCGTGCTCCACACTCCAGAATGCTTTGCCAGCGGTCGCCGACCTTATATCCCCTGCAAATCCGAACATTTCCTTTACAGGAGCTTTGGCCACCACCGTCACCATATCTCCATCCTGATTCATCTCCAGTACCTGTCCTCTTCTTCCCTGGATCTCTCTGGTGACACTCCCCAGCATATCCTGAGGAACACTGATATGGACCTTCTGGTATGGCTCCAATAGGGTCGCATCGGCCAGCAGCATGGCAGCAAATGTTGCTGACCTTACAGCGGGTATGACCTGTGCCGGTCCTCTGTGGATGGCGTCTTCGTGGAGCTTACAGTCCACCAGCTTGACTTTGACGTTCATTACCGGTTCCCTTGATAGAGGACCTGTTCTCATAGCCTCTCTGAAGCCCTCCAGGATCAGCTCCATTGTCTCGTGCAGATACTGGATACCTTTGGTCATGTCACAGAATATGTTGCCTTCAAAGAATTCCTGGAATCCGTTCGCTTCTTCTCTGGATAACCCTGCTTCCTCTAGTGCCGCTCTTCTTTCTCTCTTCTCCATTTTGTGATGTATTTCCCCTTCTTTGAATCTCTTCACAACTTCAGGTTCCAGAGGCTCAGCAGTTATGTAAAACCTGTTGTGCTTGTTGGGTGACTTGCCTTCTACAGGACTTGATTGTCTGGTTACAGTTTCTCTGAACACCACAATGGGTGGTGAGGTAACTATCTCCAGATGTCTTTCTCTTCTGATCTTTTCGGTGATGACCTGCAAATGGAGCTCTCCCATACCGCTTATGAGGTGCTCTCCCGTCTCTTCATTCAGAGTAACATGAAGGGTAGGATCTTCTTTGGCAATAGACCTCAGAACTTCTATCAACTTGGGGAGGTCTCTGGGGTGCTTTGCTTCAATAGCCATGGTCACTACCGGTTCGCTGACGTGAGTTATTCGCTCAAAAGGCTCAAATCCCTCTAGAGTTGTGCAGGTGGAACCGGCAACGGCATCCTTCAATCCTACTAACGCGACTATATTACCCGCAGGGATCTCTGAGACGTCGATCCTCTTGGGTCCCATGAACAGTCCTGTAGTCTGTATTCGATTGGTCCTCTTCATATCTACAATGTTAAGTTCAGTACCTGGTTTTAGTGTCCCACTGAACAGCCTGCCCACAGCAATTTCGCCAGCATGAATATCTCCCACGATCTTGGTGATCATCAAGATCACGGGACCATTGGGATCACACTTTGACATTGCAGTTCCTTCTTTACTATCTATGTCGCCTCTCCAGATGGCGCCAACCCTCTCTCTCTGTGCCTGTACTGGTGAGGGCATGTGATTGATCACCATTTCCAGGACCACGTCCGCTATCTTGGATTTCTTGGCAAGCTCTTTGCTCTTGTCGGCCTTAATATATTCGTAAACTTCCTGGAATCCCACTCCCGTATCCTTCATGGAGGGGACGCTTACTGCCCAGTTATACAGAGCAGAACCGAAAGCTACACTTCCAGTACTGACGTCAAGCTTCCAGTCTTTATATTTTTCAGGTTTAACCGATTTGATAAGCTTGTTGACATCAGCGATGATCTTCTGCAGTCTTTCCTGCATCTCTTCAGAGGTTACCTCTAACTCCTTGATCAGCCTGTCAACTTTATTTATGAAAAGTATGGGCTTAACCTTCTCCTTCAGAGCCTGCCTCAAAACAGTTTCAGACTGAGGCATGATCCCTTCTACAGCATCAATAACCACTACCACTCCGTCTACAGCCCTCATTGCTCTGGTGACGTCTCCACCAAAGTCAACGTGACCGGGGGTATCGATCAGATTAATCAAATATTCCTGTCCCTTGTAACCGTGGACCATGGTAACGTTGGCAGCGTTAATGGTTATACCTCTCTCCTGTTCTTGAGAATCAAAATCAAGGTAGAGCTGCTTTCCGGCGAGGTCTTGACTTATCATTCCCGCACCGGCCAGGAGATTGTCACTCAATGTGGTCTTACCGTGATCGATGTGGGCAACTATACCAATATTCCTTATCCTGTCGGGATAATTCATCAAAGCCCTGATCCTGTCTGCTACTTTCTTGGCTCTGGCCATCTTGATCACCTTGCGCTTTTAGCTACTCTCTCTATCTCCTCTTTTCTGGAGACTGCAAAGCTCCTGCTGTCATTATTGGCCGCATTCATGATCTCCTCAGCAAGACAGACAGAAATGCTCTTCTTGGATTTAAAGCTCGTTCTTCTGGCTCCTTCACATATATTTTGAAGTGCTTGATTCAATCTTCTCATGGAGGAAATGTCTATCGATTTGGGAACAGCTATACCTCCATATTTGAGCCTTACAATTCCCTCTCTCGGTCCCGCATTTATAAGGGCGTTGACCAGGACCTGAAGGGGATTGGTATTGGTCTTCTTCTCAATGATTTCAAAACTTTCCTTAACGATATTATAAGCTTGAATCTTTTTACCGGTGTTATGTTCCTTTCTCATTACCTTATTGATCAATCTCTCCACAATTGACAACCTTTCTTTGCCAAAAGGAACGTTGGCGTGTACACCTCGAGTGTGGGGAACACGTCTGGGTTCAAGAGAGATATAATTCTGTAACGCAGGATCACCTACTTCTACTTCTGAGGGGTCGTACTTTCCGAACACAAGTGTATCTTCCTTCTCAATCCCGAAAGCCATGATCTCACCTTAATGGTTTCTCCTTTTTACCTCTCCACAGCTCATCCAGTGAAACATTGTTGACCTTTACCACTTTATACCTGACACCGGGAATGTCTCCCATACTTCTGCCCATGGCACCACCGATCTTCTCTACTACCACTTCATCGTGCTCGTCTATGAAGTTTATAGATCCGTCTCCCGGCGTAAATGCGGATATCTGCCTTCCATTCTTGATCAGCTGAACTCTAACTGCCTTTCTAATAGCAGAGTTGGGCTGTCTAGCCTCTATTCCCAGTTTTTCCAGTACGATACCTCTGGCCATGGGTGCTCCTTCCAGTGGGTCCGCCTTTATGTTAAGTCGAAGTGTCCTGCGGACGTATCTTCTGTCCTTCCACCTGAACTTACTTTTATTGTTCAGTAGCTTTCTGCCTGCAAACAATCCTTTGGTCATGAATACACCTCTATAGTTGCTTAATATCCAATCCAGCTCTCATTCAAGCTCTCATTTTATCATGATGTCTTCAATCTCATGATGCCTTTTGGCTAACTCTTTTGCTTTATTTATATTTTTCCCGCTTTTACCGATTATTAAACCCTTATACTGAGGGTTTACAGAGACCCGAATGATCTTCTTATTATCTTTTTCCTGCAACTTGACATCCACATCGATGGGTTTAAAAATATTCTCGACAAATTCTACTGGATCATCTGAATGTTCTACAACTTCGACTCTTTTTCCCACCAGCTCTTTTATTTTTTCAATGTTTATTCCACCTTTTCCGATGGCTGCACCCATCTCTCCTTTCCTCACTACAAAAACTATCTTCTCATCTTCGACTATGCAATCCTTAAGACTTGCTCCAGTTAAACTTTCGAAAAGAGTGAGATACCGTATACTCTCTGATGAAAGCTTCACTCCCATAATACCACTTCTCTTGATAATTGATTTTTCATACCAGGCTATTTTTCAACAGCGTTGAGGATCTCAGATTCCCCTGGTTCCAGGATTGCCAGGGATGCAACACTAAAAGGTTTGCCACAGACCCCCCCGAGTGCCATATTATCGCCTTTATACTCCAGCGCAGGAGTATCATATTTTCTTATTTCTTCTCTGATCTCTTCGGGACAATCAAAAGCCATCATCACCAGTTTTGCATCGCCATCTCTAAGAGCTTTAATCGTTCTTTTACTTCCCAACCAAACTTCACCTGTTTTCAAAGCTTTTCTTAACGCCTTATCAATCTCTACTTTCATGCACTTACCCCCATTTGTTTATTTCTTAGCCTTTGCATACCTAGTTATTAGCTCCACATCTCCTGTTCCTAGCCTAATAGGCTGGCCAACAATTATATTCTCTGAAATTCCACTCAATTTATCGCTATCTCCTCTGATAGCAGCTTCCAGCAGGTTGTTTACAGTCATTTCAAAAGCGGCTCTTGCCAGAATGCTGTGCTTTTCACCAGCTACACCATGCCTTCCTATTTGCCTCAATTCACCATCGGAGGTCATAGCGTCAGCGACCAGCATTATATGCCTTATATCCACTTCAAGACCCTGTTCTTCCAGAGTGGAGATAGCTTCTTTAATAATAGCGTTCCTGGCCGCTTCGATTCCCAAAACCTCATATATCTCATAAATATTGTTGGAGGTCGTTCTAGTAAAATCAACACCTTTAATTTTCATTATCTTCTTGAGAATAGAGCCTTCTGTGTATAAAACATATTCTTCATCTTCTTTTCTAATAATAACTCTCTTGATCTCTTTTAACCCCGCCAGAACAAGCTTTCTGAGCTTATCGAACATATCCATCAATGTCTTGTAAGAAGGCTCAGATTTAATTATGAGCTTGCCGTCTTCTTCTTCCACCTCTGTTTTTAGCGATTTCTCGATCTTCTTCTTTATTTCATCTACCGATAACTGTTTTCTTTCTAAAGCCCTTTGATCAAGTGTTGCCACTATAACCATGTTCCTGATATCAGTAACCACATCGGCAATGTCCAGTATGTAAGTAGCTTCTATTCTGTTGGCCACTTCTCTAGCTTTTTCCCTATCCTTAGAATAATCTTCCTTCAGCCTGATGGCCATCAGAGGTGTAGAGGGGTTCTTTCTAACATCAAGAATCTCAATGAGCCTGGGTAATCCTAAAGTAACGTTGATTTCCGCCACACCTGCATAGTGAAATGTCCTCATGGTCATCTGAGTTCCTGGCTCGCCTATGGATTGGGCTGCCACAATCCCTGCGGCCTCACCAGGCTCCATCAAATTGGATAAGTATGCCCAGTAACACCTTTCTACGATCTTTTCTGCTACCTTCTTGGTAACTTTCATCTCTTCAAGCTCTTTAGCGATTTCTTCTTTAATAGTATTGGGAATGGGAAATTTATTAAGAACAGAATCGTATTTCAATTTATCTCCTCCCCTTTCCTTTCTTGGCAACTACTTCCTTTTCTTTTTGCTTCTGCTCAGAAACTACCTCATTAATAATCCTTTTAACATCAACGGCTCTACCCCTGTAACTCTTCATGGGGTCTACACCATCTTCACCGTATTTATGCTGGACGAGGATTCCTGAAGTCTGCTCCTTAACCATACCGTCATATTCTACCTTCAGATCCTGAAGAGCATTTACCAGTCTTCTCTGCAGGTAACCTGACTGAGAAGTCCTGACAGCAGTATCGACCAGACCTTCTCGACCTCCCACAGCGTGGAAGAAATACTCCACAGGACTCAAACCTTCTTTATAACTGCTCTTAACAAATCCTCTTGCTTTAGAGCTTAACTCTCCAGGCTTAAAATGAGAAAGGGTTCTATTGGTATAAGTATAACCTCTCTTGATCCTTTCTCCCCTAACCGACTGCTGTCCGATACATGCTGCCATCTGGGTGAGATTCAACATGGAGCCTCTTGCACCGCTTACAGCCATTATCACTGCTGAGCTATCCATACCCAGAAATCTATTAGCAATTTTACCGGTCCTATCCCTGGCTTTACCCAATTCCTGCATTATCTTCATTTCCAGGGTCTCTTCCAGGCTTCTTCCCGGCATGGGCTCCAGTATGCCTTCTCTATAAGCGTTGATCAGCTCCTCCACTCTGTTATCGGCATTGTTGAGGACATCCCTGATTTGGCCAATTGCCTCATCCGGTATCTCTTCGTCATCTATACCGAAGGAGAAGCCTTTATAGCTTATGGCCCTTATAGCCAGCTGAGTGACCCTATCGATGAACTTCTTGGTCTCCACACTGCCAAATTTCCTCATTATTTCATCTACCAGAATACCCTTGAACGCACCAATTGATTTTTCATCGATGGTGCCCTGGATCAACTCTCCATTTCTAATGACCACATATGCATCGTGTTCACAGTCCTCACCCTTGCACTCTTCGCAAGCCTGACAGATCTCTGCTCTGTACTCAATAGAGATATCAGGTAATATAAGGCTGAATATTTCCTTACCGGTCCAGTACTTTTTGTCTTTATCCATGGGTATCTCATCTATGTCTATAGACTTGAGAAGAGCCACCACCTCTTCCAGTGTGAACTTTTGTTCTCCTCTGGTAAGAATGAAGAGACCAGAGATGTGATCATGGATACCCCCAATTATTGGTCCTCCAAAGCGAGGTGACAATATCTGGCTATCCACAGACATGAGCAATTTGGCCTCTGCCTGAGCCTCCAGGCCCTGAGGAAGGTGCATATTCATTTCATCTCCATCAAAATCAGCGTTGTATGGAGGGCATACCGCCGGGTTCAGCCTGAAGGTATTATAGGGTAAAACCCTAACGTAGTGGGCCATTATACTCATTCTGTGCAGGGAAGGCTGTCTGTTGAACAGTATCACATCACCATCCATCATCTGCCTTTCCACTATCATTCCTGGCTCCAGTTTTTCGGCAAGCTCTTCTTTATTGGATTCCATCACTCTAATTCTCTTGCCATCAGGTCTTATTACATAATTAGCTTTAGGATGCTCGTCCCTGAATATGTATTCCTTTGCCTCTTCCATATTCTTATCCGTAACAAACAACGGAAATGTCAGCTCTTCGGCCATAAAAGTTGGTACACCAACTTCACCTATGCTCAAATTGGGGTCAGGGGATATAACGGCTCTAGCAGAGAAATTCACTCTCTTACCCGAGAGACTGCCTCTAAACCTTCCTTCTTTCCCTTTCAATCTCTGAGCGATGGTCTTCAACGGTCTCCCGCTCCTGTGCCTGGCAGGTGGGATACCGCTAACCTCATTATCCATATAAGTGGTTACGTGATACTGGAGAAGCTCCCAAAGATCTTCAAGAATCAACTGAGGAGCTCCAGCCTCTTTATTTTCCAGAAATCTCTGATTGATCCTGATAATATCTACCAGTTTGTGAGTCAGATCATCTTCACTTCTTTGACCAGTTTCCAGAATAATAGACGGTCTGACAGTGACTGGAGGGACCGGAAGCACAGTTAAGATCATCCATTCTGGTCTGACCGCCCGGGGATTCATTCCAAATGCAGGGAGGTCTTCATCCGAGATATTTTCCAATCTTTCTCTTATATCTTTGGGAGTCAATCGATGCTCACCTTCATAGAAAAAGGTGGGTTTCTCAAACTTGACCTCAATACTGTCTTCCCCACAATGAGGGCATTTCTTCGCACCCTTGGTGAGTCTAAATACTTCCTTTACGATATCTTCATAATCCTGGCCCAGCTCTTTTCTTCTTTCGATTTCATTTATGAACTTGTCCCGATCCTTATCTTTAAGCAAGATCCTTCCACATTCTCTACAAATGGCATTCAATAATTTTCCGATCAATTTTGCATATCCGGGGTGATTTACCGGTGCTGCCAGCTCAATGTGACCAAAATGACCCGGACATTCTCCTGCCTTCCCGGCGCAGGATTTGCACCTCAATCCGGGATCAATAACTCCCAACCTGGGGTCCATCAACCCGGCTTCAATGGGAAAACCATCATCGTCATAAGTTTCCGGGGTTATGATCTTGGCAACACTCATTCTGCGGGTTTCTTGAGGGCTTAAAACTTCAAACTTAAGGGAATTGATCCTCTTGGGAATCATACTAGATACACCTCCATATCCATCAAGCCTTATCGCCAAGCTGTAATCGCGGTGCAACCATCATGGATTTTAGCTCATCCAGCAACAGCTTGAACGCGTAACTCATTTCTACCTTATGTATATTGCTTTCGTCATCACAAACAGCACAGTATGCTGTATTCCTTCTATAATCGTGAGTAGCTACATGACCACAGGTTCCACAAACAAAAATCTCTACTTTATCAGACTCTTCCAGCAATCTATCCTTCAGCAGTAAAGCAGCCCCATGACCTATAAGCACATCTCTTTCCATCTCCCCAAATCTCAACCCACCCTTTCTTGCTCTTCCTTCTGTGGGCTGTCTAGTCAGGACCTGGACAGGTCCTCTGCTCCTGGCATGGATCTTGCTGGACGCCATGTGGTACAGTTTCTGATAGTAAATAGTCCCTACGAAGACCTCAGCCTCATAACGCTTACCGGTTATCCCATCATACATGACTTCTTTACCCGAATAGCTGAATCCATGCTCTTTAAGTGCTTCTCTCAGTTCCTTCTCTTTTTCACCATGGAATACAGTTCCATCTATCCTTCTTCCTCCAACGGAGCCTACTTTACCTCCGATCATTTCCAGAGTGTGTCCCACAGTCATTCTGGAAGGTATTGCATGCGGGTTGACAATAATATCCGGGGCTATTCCATTCTCCGTGAAAGGTAGGTCCTCTTCGGGAACCAGTAGACCTATAACACCTTTCTGGCCATGCCTTGATGCGAACTTGTCTCCCAGTTCAGGGACTCTTAAATCCCTGATCTTCACTTTAGTGATCTTGGAACCGCCTTCAGCCTGGATCAAGAAAACCGAGTCAACAATCCCTTTTTCATTTGATCTCATAGTGATGGAGGTTTCTCTTCTTTTCTGAGGGCTGATACCAAACTCGGTGGGCTCTTCAAGGAACCTGGGTGGAGATGTCTTACCGATCAGAACCTCATCCGGACCCACATCAGTCTCGGGGTAGATAAGACCATCTTCATCCAGCTGTGAATATGCTTCTGCTCCCCTAAAACCTGAAATATCAGCACCTGGAATCTCCAATCTATCTTCTTGACCACCAGGATATCTCATTTCCTCTGTTTCGTAGGTTCTAAAGAAATGAGATCTGCCCAAACCTCTTTCTACACTATTCTTGTTGAATATGAGAGCATCCTCAATATTGTAACCTTCGTAGCTCAAAACAGCCACAATAAAGTTCTGGCCAGCGGGCCTTTCGTCAAACTGGATCTCCGCCTGAGTGTCGGTAGTAACTATTGGTTTTTGAATGTAATGCAAAAGGTGTCCTCTGGTGTCTACTCTCCATTCATGGTTTGCATAAGGCAATCCCAAAGCCTGTTTGATCATTGCAGCGCCCATGGTATTTCTGGGACTGGCATTGTGCTCCGGGTAAGGGACCGAACCGGTGCATATTCCCACTATCAATGAGGTATCAAGTTCAAGGTGAGTGTGATCTGGAGTGGTTTCTTCATCAACGCTTACAATAGCATTTTCCTCTTCTTCAGAATCCAGAAATTCGATCAGCCCCTGTTTAGCGGCATCTTCCATTGAAATTTCTCCTTTTTTGAGCTTGTCAATGTGATCGTTGGTGATCATCGGTTTCCCATCTCTTAGAGTGATAAGTGGCCTTCTAGTTCTTCCAGCGTCTGTATTTATTCTCACTTCATTAGAATCCGGATAATAGGCAATATTAACCTGAGGTGAGAGTTTACCTTTTCTTCTCATTTCTCTAATCTGGTGAGCAAGCTTACCACCGTTCTCATGAAAACCGACAAGGTCACCATTCACATAGACTCTGGTTGATCCCGCCATAGATTCACTTTCAGCCATTCAATCACCCCTAATGGGTTCAACACCCAATCCATACAATACATCTCTAACTTCCTTCTCATCAGTACCCACACTAACTTCGGCATATTGAGCGAAATTCTTGACAAGGCCACAGTTTGGACCTTCAGGAGTTTCAGAAGGACATATTCTTCCCCACTGGGTAGGATGCAGGTCTCTGGCCTCAAAATGGGGTTGAGAACGGGATAGTGGGGAGATAACCCTTCTCAGGTGGGATATGACGGATATACAGTTGTGCCTATCAATCAACTGGGATACACCCGTTCTTCCTCCTACCCAATTACCAGTGGCCATGGGATGCATCAATCTGTCCGTAAGGACATCACTTCTCACCGCAGTTGACATCTTGAGCACTCTGCCTCTCACTTTGGCTCTCTCCAGCTGGTATTTGACATCCTTCATCAACCTCAGGAATGCAACCCTGAAGATCTCCTCCATCAGATCGCCAGCCAGCTTGAGCCTTTTATTTGCGTAGTGGTCCTTATCATCTTCCATTCTGATGCCCAAGGTAAGCTCAAAAACAGCCTCAGCCATTCTTGCCAGGAAAAATGCTTTAGCTCTTCTGGATTCTGGACTCGTGCCCAGATGAGGGAGGAAATACTGGTCTATAACTTGATTTGCTCTATTGACTCTGTATTCTTTGCTCTGACCAGGGGCAACTTTTCTTCCAATAGCCTCTATAGCCTCCTCCTGATTTTCGACCTCAGCGATCTCCACGTTCTCCAGCATGAATTTCATTACCTCTGGATTTTCACTGACCACAGTAACTATTTCCTGATCAGTTTCAATTCCCAGAGCTTTGATCAGAGTGATGAATTGAATGCTCTTGGGTATTTGAGGGAATGACACTTCTAAAGTATTGTTCTTGCCCCTCTCAACCACAACCAGTGCCCTGTATCCTGCTCTCTGACTGAATACCTTTGCCACTTCCATTGAATCTCCGTATCTCGTCTCTTTTTCCAAAAGGATTTTGTTGGGTGCAAGGTCTTCCAGGGTCATCAAAGCCCTTTCACTGCCGTTTATTATGAAATAGCCGCCAGTATCCACCGGGTCTTCCCCCACCTTGGTGACATCATCAATATCCGTTAGATTACACACCTTGGATTTGACCATGACCGGAAGCATCCCTATCTCCACAGTTTCTTGGTCCAGCTCTGCCCCCTCGTCGACCACTGTCGCCTGCAGATGGATGGGGGCGGCATAGGTAAGGTTTCTTAATCTTGCCATAGCCGGATACTGAGGTACTCTGCTTCCATCAGCCTCTTTTGCCAGTGGCCTCTCTACCCATATCTTACCCAATTTAACATATGTCTCAGGGATATCCATTTCTATTCTTCCCTGCTCGCTAATGACTCTTTGCAGCCCTTCTTCAATAAATCTATTAAATGAATCTACCTGATGCTTGACCAACCTTTCATGGGTGAAATAAGTTTTCCCCAAAGTTCTTCTATCCAGCATATTTTTAAAACCTCCTCAATAAAGATAATCTAAATTAATAGCATTCCAGTTTACCTGCAACTCAAATATATTCTTCATATTATGCGACAAGTCTATATACTACAGATTTGCCTGCAGTAGAGCTCTCTCGTATTATCCTTACAACATCACCAATTTTGGCACCGATTTCCTTTATTACAGGGTCATCAGCTCTAATTTTTGGTAACTGCTCTTTATCAATCCCCAAAGCCTTCAGAAATTCTTGGGTTTCCTCTTCATCCAATATCTCATGTGTGGGAACCATTACATGATCCTGTAACTCTGTCTTGCTCATTCTTTCACCCTGCATCTTCCTTAACACAAACACCTAAGACGGGCTCGACGGGATTTGAACCCGCGACCAACGGCTTAAAAGGCCGTTGCTCTTGCCTGGCTGAGCTACGAGCCCATTGAGTTTATTATTAACTAACTTACCAGCGAGGCCGTACTGGTTTCGAGTCCTGTCCCTAAAGCACTTTCTCAGATATAAATTTTTTTGCCAGTTTCTAAAGGGAACGGTAGGCGACATTCTAAATTCATCCGTGTTAATATCGCTGAATTTCCGTTTGTGCGATATAAAATTTTTTCCCGCAATGTTTTGAGAAAATCAAATTCAGGATGCTAAAAAAATTATGCCTTGTATCACAAATCGGATTTTTTGGTCCACCTATTCCAACTATTTTACTCCGTATTCACCTACAAGAGGCACAAACCGAACTCCGCCCCAGTTTCTTTTATTGATATTGCCCTGGTCATCTTTCTCTACCACATAAAGATATTGCATATACTCTCCAATAGGTATAACCATTTTACCTCCAGGCTTTAGTTGCTCCATTAATGGTTCAGGGATCTCAGGAGCCGATGCAGTGACATAAATTTTGTCAAAAGGGGATTCTGGCGGATATCCCTTACTACCATCTCCAGTTATCACCCTGACATTATAGTATCCCAGATTCTCAAGTGTTTCCTGCGAAATTCTGGCCAGCTCGGATTTTATTTCCATAGCAATGACCTTCCCTTCCTTACCCACAATCTCGGCCACTACTGCAGCATGGTAACCTCTACCTCCCCCTACTTCCAGAACCTTATCCCCTTTCTGTAGATCCAGAAGATTGCACATTATAGCCACCATATGGGGAGCGCTTATTGTCTGACCTTCCCCAATGGGCAAAGGTATATCTGAATAGGCCTCATTTCGCCGCTCATAGGGAACGAATTCATGTCTAGGAACTTTCTTCATGGCTTCAAATACATCTAAACTTAAATTGAACTCCTCCAGTAACCTGTTGGCCATCCTAACTCTTTTATCCCTATAAAGGTCGTCCTGATATTCTCCTGCCATTTTATCAGACTTAATCTTTAATCTGGCATTGCATACTAAATTACTATTAGAAATTAAACTATATCCCTCCCATAATTAAAACTTACTCCCCAACTTCAGAAAGTTGGATCATCAGAATGAGATACCTCGCTTCGCTCGGTATCGCCTTAAGCTGAAATGGAAAAAATTATATTAGAGATGTAATAAGCAGAAGTATGATACTTCTGGAGAAAGTAAGATATGAGGGGGATATTTGCTTTGTAATGCCTCCTCAAAAGGTAATCGACGACTTGGGCATCAAGGGAGGAGAAGAGATCAAGGTTATACTTCTAAAAAGTTATGACTACAAAATGAGAGTATTTTCACAGCCAGATGCTGAGGTTTCCTTTGAGTCCGACCACCACCATCCACATCACTGGGAGATCCCCTGGGATGCGATAGGAAAATACAACATAAAGGACCTGGGATACGTTGAATTTAAGATCATAAACGTCTTCGGAAAGCATAAGGAAGCTGAAGCACACGCCCATACCGCTTGATCCTTCCTGAAATAGTTAGGCGTTCTAACTCCGTACATAACTTCTAACAAGTTTCTCTGAGAAGACAGGATA
>JBKHKH010000039.1:0-15460 GCA_046537735.1 Archaeoglobaceae archaeon
AGCGCTCCCGCAATAGGGGTGTTGAAGGTGCCTGCAATCCCTCCCGCCGCTCCACAGGCCACCAGCACCTTGGTATAATAGGGATTGAATCCCAGTTTCTGGGCTATAGTAGAGCCAGTAGTGGCTCC
This sequence comes from Archaeoglobaceae archaeon, assembly GCA_046537735.1. Classification (GTDB taxonomy): domain Archaea; phylum Halobacteriota; class Archaeoglobi; order Archaeoglobales; family Archaeoglobaceae; genus JdFR-22. The sequence goes on from JBKHKH010000039.1 coordinate 129, forward strand.
CATCTGAACAATCGGTCCCTCACGTCCTGCAGATCCCCCGGAACCAATGCAGATGGAGGACGCCAGAGCTTTCACGCCTACCACCCTGGGCCTTATCTTCCCTCCGTAGAGGGCCATGGAAGCCATAACTTCGGGGACGCCATGTCCTTTAGCTTCACTTGCCAAGTAAAACGTCAGGAGACCAACGAATAAACCGCCCACAGCAGGGATCAAAAATATATAATAAGGGCTGAATGCACCCAGAAGAAGAGAGCTCTTAGTGAAGAATATGTCATTGAATCCGAATATCAAATACCTGAAGCCAATGGCAATTATCCCACAAGCGACGCCTGTAAAGATGGCCAGGAGATTGAAGTAAACAAAGCTTTTACCAGTTATCTCCAGCCGTTCGACAGGCATTAAACACACCTAATCCAGTTTTAAGTAAACAATTATATGTTAACATTGCTGACTTAGCCCTTTAAATACTATGATCAGTAAAAAATGATTAGGAGAGAGATAAAAAGCTTTGCAAAAAAGGTAAAACAGTTGGAAGAACAGAGAACCAGATGGCCCCTGACTCTTTTCACTTCTGTCTCTTTCTATAATCAGCGATATATCTTTCTGCCATCCTGTCCCTTCCCAGAAGAAGATCCGTTGCAAGAATGACTGGTTTAGCACTCCCAGCATCAGCTATGGGACACGTCACACCAGACTGTATTGCCATGGACAGGAATGAGCTGTTCAGCAATTCTCTGTCAGGCATTCCAAAGGATATGTTGCTTATACCCAGGGTCATATTCACACCCAGATCCTGTTTAACTTTCTTGATCGCTTCCAGGGTTATCAAAGCATTCCTGGTGTCGGTACCGATGGTGAGGGTTAAACAATCAATAATAACGTTTTCAGGAGGGATACCTTCAGATTCTGCTCTCTCCACTATCTTACGGGCTACTGCCGCCCTTTTCTCCGGATCGTTCTGGATCCCTTCCTCATCCATAGCCAGACCGATCACGGCCGCATCATACTTTTTCACTAAAGGCAGAACTGTGCTCAAAGAGCTCTCTTCACCAGTAACAGAATTCACGATAGGTCTTCCTTCATAGACCTCCAGTGCCGCTTCCAGTGCAACCTGACTGCTGGTATCTATACATAACGGTATGTCCACAGTATCCATTACTACCTTTATCACCTGGGGAAGCAAATCTGCTTCCTCTGCATCTGCCATACTGACATTGACATCCAGAACATCTGCACCGGCTTCCACTTGCTTGGTGACGTCTTCTTTGATAACTTCCCAATTACCCTCTTTCAGGGCGTTGACCACTTTCTTTCTCCCGGTAGGGTTTATCCCCTCACCGATGAGCACAGTAGGTCCTTCATCTGTAATCATTACCTCTTTTCCTTCTTTTCGATTGACTATAGTTTTCAATGTTTCACCTCCGTTAAAGAACCCAAAAAAGTAGAATGGGCGAATACCTTCATAAAGTTGGGAACTTCAGCCATTTCTATATAATCCGTCCTATTAGCCAGATCAACTGCCTTATTTCTTTTTGTTCTGGAGACCAGAGCGATCTTTGCACCTACTCCCGCAGCGTTCCCTACCTGTTCAAAATAATCAAGGGGTAAAGGAGGGAGCATACCGATCGTAATCGCACTTGAGATATCTACAAAAGTTCCGAAACCCCCTGAGATGATCACCTTTTCCAGATCATACACAGACAAGTTATTTGCTTCCAGAAGGACCTGGATACCAGTGTGGATAGCTCCTTTGGCCAGCAATATCTCATGTACATCTTTTTGAGTGATGGTGATGGGATTATCTGACTCAAGATCTGTTATCACGAACTCCAGACCGTCCTCAGTCTTTCTGACCCTCTTATGCGGTTTCATCATTCCGCTGGAGTCGATTATTCCGTTGAGGTAAAGCTGGGCTACTGCATCAAGGATGCCGGACCCGCATATACCTATGGGCTCTTTTTCTCTAATGGTATGATATTTGACGTCATCACCTATAATCCTGACCTTTTCAATCGCTCCTTCCGACCCTCTCATACCATGTTTTATATTCCTACCTTCAAAAGCAGGACCAGAAGCACATGAGACGCTGGTGATCCTTTGCTGATGGCACAGACAGATCTCTGTGTTGGTTCCAATATCGATAGCGATTACCGGGCCTTTTTGCTTCTCCAGTTCCGTGCTCAACATCATGGCCACATGGTCCCCTCCCACAAATCCGGCTATGTTGGGTAAAAAGTGGATATACGCTCCCGGTGCCGTGACCAGACCAATATCTCTGGCTTTTATGTCTATCTCGCTCTTCAAAGTGGGAATGTATGGCGAGAGGCCGAGCTTCGTCACGGGCAGACCCAGGAGCAGGTGATGCATGGCAGTGTTGCTGGCTATGACCGTGTCCAGTACCTCTTCCGGTCCCGCACCGATTTCATCACACATCTCTTCGATCAGATCGTTCAGTGCTTCTACCACTATCATCTGCAGTTTTTCTGCTTCTTCCTCTCCCTGACTTGCTATGGATAATCTGGTGATCACATCTTCTCCATACGTCATCTGGGGGTTGGTTATCCCTTTAGAGACGAGAGTTCTTCCACTATCCAGGTCCACAATATATCCTGCAATTTTTGTAGTGCCCAGATCCACGGCAAACCCCAACTTCCTGCTCGAGGGCGGATTTATGGCGATCAATTCATTTTCTCTAACCACAGCATCAATCTCCCAGTTCAGCGAGCCTAACCTATCCAGAAGAATTCTCAAAACCTCTATATCGATCTCATCACAGTTTTTAAGGGAACTCAGGACCAGCTCAGCATATTCCTCAGCATCGTAGGTAGAGATCTCTGGATCCAATTTCAATCTATAGGACTTAACTATAGGGTCTGGTTTGGTGTAAATCTCGTAACCATCTAAAAGTGTCTTTTCAGAAACGCTTAAGGAGCTTGGCGGTATATTTATGATCAAATCACTTAAGGGGTAGGTTTGGCATGCCAGTCGATAACCCTCGTTAACTTCCTTTTCGGTCAACTCTTCCAGCTCTTTTTGAGTTGGAGGTGTGGCCTCACCTTCAATTATCTGGACTTTACACCTGCCGCACAATCCGTTCCCTCCGCAGGTGGTCATCAAATTGATCTTCAATCTTCTGGTCATGTTAAGCAGGGATTGATCAGATGAGAACTTCCCTTTTTTACCCATAGGCTCAAAGGATACTTTATAAGTGCCGTGGCTTTCCACCCAGTGAAGAAGCTCTTCTTTAAGGTCCTCGGATGCTTTTCTCACTTCTTCTGGAAGAGAATCATCCTGAGTTACTCTGTCAAGAGCATCTATCACGCTTCTCCTGGGCAACTCCTCAAATGTTTTTGGCATATTTTATATCCCCCGATTGACTACATGATCATATAATTATAAAAACAATTTAATTATTATAACTACACCTATCTCTCATCTCACAATACTCGCACATATCCCAGTGACCCAAATTCGTACCTATGCCAATGACCAGGGATGTGGATTTCCTGGGATACATCATCCTTGAATCGGTCAATCTAACTCCTATTTCCTGGGCGTTGACCATCTTCAATATCTTTGCCTGTTCATCTAGAGTAAAACCCTCTTTTCCAGGACATACGCAGCCACTTGCCTTTAATCCCTCTTCGTCCGCCTTTTCATTTGCGACCCTCAAACATTCATCTTCCAGCTCATTAATGGATGCGTTCCCCACCTCATCGATCAGCATGGCATTCAGCAGATTGCCTTCATTTATCAATTGCTCAACCTTTTCCTCCAGTTGAGGCCCTATGGTACACACGGCCACCATAAGAAATTTGCATTCCTCGAAAAGAGCGGGGAGTAAAGAGCCTTCGATCCTCTCTTTCTTCAGTACAATTGATTCTGGTTCTATTTTCACTACCTCAAAGATATCATATGCTATGGAAGGACTGATCAAGTTACCTGTGTCAGCATTCAATTCTTTCAGACGTTTTCGAACATCCAAATTGGGTTTTAAACCTAAACCGAAGTCCAGACGTTTCAATATTCTCTCTTCTTGAGTTCCTAAACAAAAATCGCTCAAAACGGGCATTAGGTTATCCCTCAAATCTCTTTATGATCTCCTTTATCTGTTCATCTACTTCTCTGGGAACAGGTTCAACTTCATGCTCATTCAATATCTTATTTACCCTGTCATAACTCCTCTGGACCAGTGTTTTGCCTCCTCTTTGCTCCCAGATGTTCCATGGCATCCTATCGAACAATTCTTCCTGAACGTACTCTTTAGTATAGGTGTTCAGGGTGTGTTTGGATGTCAGGAACGAGCCACCGATACCAACTTCTTTGATGATATCCAGAGCCAGAGTCTCTTCGTCAACTCTTATTCCTCTGGCCAACTTCTTCACACTTCCTATGATCTCATCCGACATTACCATCAGGGCAATACTTCCGCTCTTACCCGATTCGGAATAGCCGACATCGTGGTTGAGGTTGTTACCGCTAAGAGTTGATACCAGGAGCGTAAGCATAGCATCAGCACTCGCCTGCTCGTCGATAATCTTGGAGTCGGTACATCCGGCAGTTCCCCATGAAGGCAGCTCATAATAACGAATGAATTGGGCCATTGCCGCTCTCATCATCACACTCTCTATATTGCTGTATATGGCAGTACCTCTCCTCATTTCCATGGTGAGATTTACTGGACCGAGAACAATAGGGGTACCGGGATTCGTAAGCTGAGCTATTACATTACCCACTAAAGATTCGGCCACACTCTGCATTACAGTTCCTGCTATTGTCGCGGGGTTGGTGGCTCCTGATGATGGGATTGGAGTATATATTACCGGTAGTTTGAGCTTTGCAGCTTCAACTACGGCCTCTCCCAGCCCTTTTCCCACGAAGAACGGGGAAGTGGGCTCCACGTAAAAGCTGAATATGGGTCTCTCTCTAAGCTCATCCATTCCTCCCGCAAGCAAAGCTGCGATCTCTATCTGAGCATTTATCATGTCCTTTCCGCCCTCGAAAACGAAGGCATAAACATGTTTACTGGTATTGGACATGGCAGCGTACTGTTCATGAAGATCGAGCACATTGGGAGCTATATCCGAAGCGGATGATAGACCGTTCACGAAATCTATGTTGGGGAGAGCATCAGCCACTCTGGACACTTTCTTAATGTCTTCCAGCCGTCCCCTTCTTCTCTCTCCCTTTTCATCAATAAAATATGGTGGTCCCGAGCATGGACCGAAGTAAACGCCCTTACCTCCTTTCACAGTGAAACTCTGTTCGGGGTCTCTGCCATAGAATGTGACATTCTTCGGTGCCTTTTGCAGGCTATCCAGTACCAGATGTTCTGGTATTTTGGCCACCATCTTCTGATGGTCCACCTCTGCGCCCCCGCTCCCTAGAACTTTCAGCGCTTCTTCATCCTCAACTTTAACTCCAACATCCCTCAGGATCTCCAGGGCACCGAGGTGCATAGCCTCCAGTTGCTCATCTGATAAGAGTTTTAGTGTTCCGCCATCAACAACAGGTCTCATTTTCACACCTTTTCCTTCTTTTTCACGCCTTCACAAGCCTTTTTTCTTCTTCCTTGATAATCTGAGCGAATTTCTCTTTTACTTCTTTGGAGAGGGGTTGAGGCTTATGCTCTTTCAGTATCTTTTCCACTCTCTCTTTGGCGCTGTCCCGGGTGCTCTTCTTCCCTTTATTCTTCCATGAGTCGAAAGAACCCCTATCAAACAGATCAGCAGTTAAGAATTCGTGAACATGCTCAATTGTATGCTTGTGAGATATGAAATAACCGCCGGGACCGATCTCGTTTATGACATCTACGGCCAGATGGTCATCATCTACCTGAACACCTCTGAACAGTCTTTTGGCAAAATTGATCATTTCATCCGTGATCACTGCCTGTTCAGCTGAACCCACCATTCCTCCGGCAAGGTAACCGCAATCGTGGATGAGGTTGATACCAGCATACCCAGACACTATAATGTTCAACATCGCCTCAGCTCCTGATTGGGAATCGATCGCTTTTCCGTCCGAGCACCCGCCAAATCCATAGGAAGGCATGCCATAAAACTCTGCCATCTGTGAAGTTATGGTATTGGCTCCCATTGCAAATTCTGGTGAGCCGTAAGCACAGACACCGGTCTTGGGATCCATGGGCAATCCCCATCCCCCGTATATGACGGGTGCATGTGGATTTGCCAGCTGAGCCAGTGTTAATCCAGCCAGTGTCTCAGAAGTTCCTATCACTGAGCTGCCAATAGCAGTTCCTGGAGCGGTTCCACCAGAGGTAGGCATCGGACCCAAGGCTATGGGAATGTTCGCCTCTGCAAAATCAATTATATTCTCCTGAGATTCTGTAAGCATCAATGGGGAAGCTGGCTCGGTATACAGGCTCATGAAAGGCCTCTTCTGAAGCTCTTCCAGACTTCCCGCTATTTCCGTTCCCATCTCCAGAAATTTCCTGGCCAGGTGAGCATTGGGAGCAGAATAAAGGATGGGTTTTTCCGTATAGTTGAACAGAACATCGAATTCATGAAGATACTCCACTTCATAGGGAACATCAAAAACCCCCGCATTGGACATCATGAAATCCATGTTGGGTAATGCATCTCCCACTAGGGTACTCTCTGTCATGTCCTGCTTGGTGGGTCTCCTGTACTCATCCGTGCGGTGGTCCAGGATCATGGGAGTGGGTGTACCACCGTACCCATAATATATCCTGCCTGTTTCCAGCAAGATATCATTTTCAGGGTTTCTCCCACAAAAGAGTATCTTTGAAGGAGCTTTTCTGATTGCCTCAGTGATGAGATGTTCAGGGATCCTTACTCTCCTTTTTTCTCGATCCACATCTGCACCTGCTTCTTCAAACACATCCATGATCTTGTTGGAGTAGCAATCCACTCCCGTATCTCTTAGAACATCCAGGGCAGCGTTATGAACAGCTTCAACTTCATCTGGAGAGAGCAACTGATGTATCTTTATTTTGGGACCTCTTTTCATAGTATCATCTCAATTTGTTATTATACCTGTCCCATCAGCTTCTTGGCCTTTTCCACTGCGTCTATGGCGTCAGCACCGTAAGCATCTGCTCCTATCTGATCTGCCCACTCCTGAGTAACAGGAGCTCCACCTACCATGATCTTTACCTGGTCTCTTAAACCTGCTTCCTTCAACGCTTCAATAACATCCTTCTGAGCAGGAATGGTTGTGCTCAATAGAGCAGATAGACCAAGTATATCCGGTTTCTGCTTCTTTACTTCCTCTACAAAAGTTTCAGTAGGTATATCCATACCAATATCAACCACATCAAAACCGTTTGAGAGCAACATGGCCTTCACAATAGTCTTGCCGATCTCGTGAATGTCTCCAGCAACTGTTCCTATCAAATATTTTCCAGAAACAGTGATATGTTCTCCCTTCTTCTCGATTTCAGGTCTGAGAACTTTATTTATCACTTCGCTGGCAGCTTCACCAGCCGCAGCTAAATGTATGATGAAGAATTCTCCTTCCTCAAATTTTTTACCTACAGTATCAAGAGCAGGTCTAACCCCCTCGTTTAAGGCTTTGACGGGATCAACCCCATTATCTACGGCCTTTTGAGCCACCTGGGTTGCTTTATCTTTATCGAACTCCAGTATTGCTTGTTCTATTTCTTCAATAATTTTTTCATTTTCACCAGTCATATTACCACCATTAATATTTCCTCCCAGAGGAATTGTTTAAGTATTTAACGGTTTGTACACCCCAAGTTTTCAAATCGAAAGGGCGTGCATTTCCCGTTCATATGTTAATCAACGACACCATGTAAGACTATTGTAACTCTTATACCAAGTAATGATATCGATTAATACATCCCCTCTGGTTAGGCTGTCAGAGTTTAGCAGGTTTCCTTTCTCCAGCGTCTCACAGAAAAGGCAATTATACCCACTTGTGATACTTTTTCGACCGCCTTATATCCGTTATTTACCCTCATTATACATATATATTTTACTATTCCATTTAAAAGCTCGAAAAAACCAATATTTTATAAGTTTATAAATAACTATTAAAATATTCTGACCCAGTATCAGAGATATTCCCCGAAAATTTCAGTCCAAAAGCTGATAAATAACTTCAATTACTAGAAATGCTTTCTGGAGAGAAAAAATATGTAGCCAATTAAATGAAATTATTTCTTCCTGAAATGGAAGATGCCCCACACCAAATATCCTTTTTTCCCACCATCGACCCAGTTCTTGAGGCCTTTCTTCATGTGGTCGATGTATGCCTGGCTCACACCATGTTGCCTTAGCTCATCCTCTCTCCTCTCGGTCTCATCATGAACTCTGCTGTAGTGATTGATGAGGTGTTCTGTCAGCTCTTCAAACCCAATTTCCTCTAAACCCAATTTTTTGGCAGTTTCTCTGTAGAAAGAAGGGTATCCCATGGTCGATAGGTTAATCCGCTCCAGTATAGGCTGAAGAACGCCTTGGGGGCAGTCGTCGACCATCATGGGATCGGTGAAAACGAACTCTCCCCCGCTCTTCAGAACACGAACAGCCTCTTGAAGAACCTTTTCCCTGTTACCAGAGTGCAGGAAAGAGTCCTCCGACCATACCACGTCAAAGTGCCCATCGGGATATGGAAGCTCCTCAAAATTACCGTCTACAACTTCTATAAGGTGTTCCAACCCCTGTTCCCTGTTCTTCTCCCTGTTTCTTTCATTCTCTTTTTCACTGAGGTTCAGAGCTACAACCTTACACCCATAGGTTCGGGCCAGATACCTTGCCACTCCACCATAGCCAGATCCAAGGTCTATTACCCTGGCGTTTTCATCAAGGTTGGTGAGCTTTGAAGCCATTCTCTCCACTGTTCTTCTGCTGGCATCAAAGATGGGTTCGTCAGGGGTTTTGTATATACCAAGATGCAGGTCTTCACCACCCCAGATGGTGTAGTAAAAAGTGTCTGCATCATTGCTGTCATAATAACTCTTGGCAGATTCCACCGCCTTATTCTCCTCGCTCATAATATTACCTCCTTATACCTATTTAGTATTAGTATTAATCATCTTCTATTCTCTCTTATTCTCCCTTCCTATTCTATATACTCTTTTTCAGCGATATGGATGAAAAAGTCCGGCTCCTCATCCGCATAAGTTTCTTTAAAATCACCGTAGGTATTAACTGTCTGGAATCCTACTTCTCTCATCAAATTCTTGAGATACTGCTTTCTCAGGGGATACATGTTGAGGTAAAAGACATCCCCACCGGGGAATTCATACCTGAAGCGGCACAGGCCACTGTCCACATACTCAGGGAATGCCGAAACCCTTTTTCCACAGTAATAATAGGTGTGCTTGTTGTCCGAATAACCCACAAAGTTGGCGGAGCATCCGTGTTTCAATTTTTTAACGTCCAGCTCCTGATCATCCATGATGGCATCGTAATTTCTCTGGTCCAGAATGAGAATTCCGTTGTGCTTCAATCTGGAGTAGAACTCGGCCAAAGACCTTCTTCTATCCCATTCCCTGAAAAGATGGGTGAATGAGTTGCCCAGACAGATTATGGCGTCGAACTCTTCATGGATGTCCCTGCTCAGCCACCGCCAGTCTGCGTTGACCGTTCGCAATATTAAACCATATTTTTTCCCATTTTCAAATGCTTTGGCCAGCATAGCCGAGCTTCCATCTACGCTGGTGACATCGAAACCTTCCTGCATTAACCTAACAGAGTGATAGCCTGTGCCCGTAGCTACATCCAGTATCTTTTTGGCTCCTCTCTCTTTCAAAGCATCAATAAAAAACCTCTCTTCACTCTCGCCTCTACTTTCCCAATCGATGAGCTCATCCCACCTTTCAGCAAAGCTGCCTACGTATTCGTCAATGTAGTGATCCGTTTCGCGGACAGCTATGGGATCTGAGCCGAAATCCTGTTCTTTATTGGCATCCATATTTACACCTATTTTCCCTCTCAGATGCTTTGTTTAAGTGTTTTACGGTTTATACACCCCAAATTTTCAAATCGAAAGGGCGAGCATTTCCCGTTCATATGTTAATCAACGACGTCAGGTGTCATTGATATAGGTCCTGTACAGAGTAATGAGAGCAATTTATCACTCCACACTGGTTAGGTTATCATGTACCAACAGGATTTGCGAGTTAAGAGATACACGAGGTAGGTCCTATTAACAGCTTTTCAAGTAAATTTGAGAGAATATAACAGTAAATCCACCTCTGTTATACTTAAATATCCTAAGAATTCACTTGAGAGGTCTCAAAAAATAATATTTTATAACGTAATAAATATTTGTTAAAGCACCTGAGCACACCTGACTATCGAAACCCAAATTCAAATGCTTCTCAGATGCTTTAGATTCTAGCAGTTCCTAGCGATCAAATCCATATGTCCTTATGATCTATCCCAAGAGGCTGGTAGTGAACTGTGACCTCTGTTCTAGGAGATTGAGCTCAAATCGTTGGTCTTCCGCCTCTACAACCGCCTGTACAGTGGTGTTTAGCGTTGAGCTTTCATTATTTTCTATATGGGTCACCCACCACTCTTCAAGCTTATCATTCATCATTTTTGTAGTTGAAGAGAGCTCTGCTTCCGAGTTTGCTTCTATAACTCTGGTCACATCACTGGTATCTTCAGCGAGCCTGATCCCATTCATTTCCACCACATAATTTACTTCTTCTATAGATATGTCCACAGGATAATCGTTCTGGACCTTCACTGTGGTCACCACTTGGGTATAGTCGTGGTTCACTTCTCCCCATTGAGATTCAGCGGATTCTATGGTAATAGACCCCGGTCCAGTTGAGTCCACTCTCTGGGAGCTAACACTCAGCCCGCTCAGTATATCGGTATTCACCTGCCTGGTTTTTTCTATAGGGTACTTGAATTCAGTTACCTTCAAATCAAAGACCAGATCACCTTTCATGACCATGGAAGATTCTTCATCATTTTTTATGTGGCTGATCCACCATTCAGATATCCTGTCATTCTGGATGTCAGTGGATATGACTATGGTGGAATTTGAGTTGGTGTCTATCTCCGATTTTACGGCAGAGCCATTACCCATCATTATATCGTTCATGTATATGGTGGTAAGAACGTTTTTCAAGGGAAGAGGAACAGGGTTTGGGTTATATACGTCCACTTTGGTGATCACTTCCGTTGTGGAGTCTGTTACCTCGCCCCACTGGTTAGTTGAGCCTTTTATCTGGGGTTTACCCAGACCAGCCTGCTCTGCACAGCCCAGTAATGAAATAGACAGCAAAATGACTATTATAAATTTCCAGTTTGAATCCAATTTTGAACCCATAGTCTCACCTCTACACCTAACTGGTTCCTCTAGCCTAATTATGCTTTTCTTTAAACCCATTATGACTTCCCACTTCAATTTCTGGTTGGATGGTGAATGTTGATGTAGTATATCTTGATTGATGTATGGATAATGCGGTTTACCGAGACGTGTATCCCTTATTGAGGGTTAGGGGTCGATGCACATGTGCACTTCTCTCCTGCTCATGGGCAGTAATCCTTTTTCAAAAATAGCGTTCAAACGGCGGGGATCGGTAGCATGATACAGTATGGGTGGTATTTCCTCGTTCTCCGTCCAGTCTGCTCTTACTTCTATGCTGTGACCGTATCTGGCCCTTATGATCCCCTTCCTAACCTGGAACCTGCCCTTTTTGTCCAATTCGGCCAGAGCTTCAATCTCTTTGACTCCAGCCCATCAAAATGATCTTGCCTTTCCCACAACTGCATTCACCTTCAAAATAGCCGCATTCTTCACAATAGCCAATATCCATAGCCGGTATTGAGAATAACAAAAAAGAGGATTAGAGGTAGCCGCCTAATCTCTTTACTCTGCTCACGGGGTTGGGGTGGGTGGAGAAGAACTCCATTATCCTATCCGTGGTCTTAATCTCAGCTCTTTGGGCAAAATATTCCAGCTCATCCCTGTCTATTCTTCCGTTCCTGTCCCTATCCGCATCCTGCAGGTTCTTTATTTCATCGCTGGCTTTCATAGGGTCTGTAGCGAAGAACGCTCTCATACTCTCCATCTCTTTCTTCACTTTCTTCTTGTTCACTCTGGCGTTTGCATTGGTCAGCTTATAAAGCGCTGAGGCGAGCGCCTGGGGTTTGGTGGTCAGCTCCACACTGCCTGCGTCAGCGTAATACTCTCTTATACGGGAAGCATAAAGGACTACTAAGTTGGTCAAGAAGTATATGATGAATGCTACAATGGCTATCGCCAGCGCAGGGATGGATGACTCATCATCCCCTCCACCACCGAATATTCCAGAGAAGAGGAAGCTGAAGTAAACCATGTAGGCTATCATGGGTATTGCACTTAAGGCAGTGATGACAACCATATCCCTGTGCCTCACGTGGGATATCTCGTGGGCCAGAACACCTTCCAGCTCATCCTTGTTCAGAATGTTCATCAGCTCTCTGGTAACACAAACTCTGGCGTTGCCCTTGGAAGTGCCGAAAGCGAAAGCATTGGGTATTGGGACCTCTGAGATCCCTACCTTGGGCTTGGGGATCCCGGCCCTCATGGCAAGCTCAGTCACCATGCCGTGCAGTTCAGGTGCTTCGCTCTCTGAAACGTACTTTATCTTCATCACTCTCTCTACCATCTTGGGGCCCAGGAAGAACTGCCCAGCCACGATCAAGAAGGCAAGTAGAGCATAAACGATAGGTGTACCTACTCCCGCAACTGTGGCTATGAATACCATTAATCCGTAAATTATAGCAAATAACAGGACTACACTAAGTCCCATTCTTATCTTCAACCATGCTGTTCTCATATCCTCACAGCGTTGTACTATGCTGTATAAATATATTAACTTAGACAATACCTGACAATTATTTTACATCTGTTTCTTACGTCTGCGATCTCCAATATATAACCATAAAGAATAATAAAAATGGTGAGGTCTCAATAAAATGAGTCAGGCTATTTCCTGTTCCAACTCTTCCAGCAGCTTTTTGGCTTTTCTGGATAGTTTCTTGGGGGTCTGTACCTGGACCCGGACGTATTCATCGCCTTTGCCTCTTCCTTCCAGGTGAGGTATTCCTTCGCCCTTGAGCTTTATCATTTCCCCGCTCTGGGTTCCCGACTCTATCTTGATCTTCTTGTTGCCGTTGAGCGTCGGCACTTCGATCTTGGTCCCCAGTGAAGCCTGCACTATATTCACGGGCATATCTACGATTATATCGTCTCCTTCTCTGTGGAATGTGTCGTGAGGTTTGACGTTTATGAGGACGTAAAGGTCCCCTGAGCCATCTCTCCCGTATTCGCCTTCCCCAGCAACCCGGAGCACTGTTCCTGATTTTACGCCAGCAGGTACGTTAACAGAGATCGTTCTTTCACCCATGACTGTTCCTGTTCCCTTACATTTCTTGCACGGGTTTTCTATTATAGTTCCAGAGCCTCTGCACTTGCTGCAGGGAACTACCTGCACGAAGCGGGTGAACATGTTGCCGCTCTCTTTCCTTATCTGGCCTACGCCACCGCAATCGGGGCAAGTCTTTCGGGAGCTATTGTCTTCTGCTCCGGTGCCGTCGCACTCCTCACATTTAACTTTCTTCTTTATCTTGATATCCTTATTGGCACCGGCGGCGACTTCTTCAAGAGTTATATTGAGCCTGTATTCGAGGTCAGAGCCTCTTTCAGCTCTTCTACCTCTGCCAAATCCACTCCCGAATCCTCCACCAAAAAAATGGTTAAAGATATCTTCAAATCCGCCGAAACCGAATCCGGCTTCTTTGAAGATGTCCTCGAAGTTAGCACCTCTGAAAATGTCTTCGTAGGAGTACTGGCCGCTTATCCCTGCATGCCCGAATCTGTCATACTGTGCCCTCTTTTCGTCGTCTGATAGCACTGCATATGCTTCGGAGATCTTCTTGAACTTTTCTTCTGCTTCCGGATCCTTATTTCGGTCCGGATGGTACTGCATGGCAAGTTTGCGGTACGCTTTCTTGATCTCGTCCTTCGAAGCGTTCCTGTCAACGCCCAGTATCTCGTAGTAATCCTGCTCGGCCATTATTACTCCTGAAGTTTAATTACTTCTTCACTTCATAATCCGCATCGTAGGTTCCGCCAGACCCAGGACCTCCCTGCTGTCCTGTCTGGCCTGCCTGCTGTCCGGCCTGAGCCTGGGCTTGAGCCGCCTGTTCGTACATCTGTTTTCCGATCTCCTGCACTTCGTTGCTTAGCTCTTCCTGCTTCTTCTTTATCTCTTCTATGTCCTCACCTTCCAGAGCCTTCTTGAGAGCATCGACCTTCTCCTTGATCCTGTCGTGAACATCCTGGGATATCTGGTCCTTGTAGTCATCCAGCATCTTCTCCGTAGTGTACACCAGTGAGTCCGCTTCGTTCCTTGTCTCTATCTCTTCTTTCTTCCTCTTGTCCTCTTCCTCATGCTCCTTGGCCTCTTTGACCATCTTGTCGATATCATCCTGAGACAATCTGGTGGAGCCAGTGATGGTTATGTGGTTCTCCTTGCCTGTGCCCTTGTCCTTGGCATTGACGTTAAGAATACCGTTGGCATCGATATCGAAGGTGACGTCGATCTGCGGCACTCCCCGGGGTGCTGGCGGAATGCCTTCCAGGTTGAACTGGCCCAGAGATACGTTATCCTTCGCCATGGGTCTCTCTCCCTGCAGGACATTGATGGTGACAGCGGTCTGATTGTCTGCAGCGGTAGTGAAGGTCTTGGTTATCTTGGTGGGTATGGTAGTATTCCTCTCTATCAGTGGGGTAGCAACTCCGCCTGCTGTCTCCACGCTCAGTGTGAGGGGTGTAACGTCCAGCAGCAAGATGTCTGTTACTTCTCCCGATATTACTCCTGCCTGAATGGCTGCTCCCGCAGCGACACACTCCATGGGGTCAACTCCTCTCTCCGATTCTTTGCCAAATATGTCTTTCACTATTTCTCTCATCATAGGCATTCTGGTGGACCCACCAACCAGTATTACGTGGTCTATGTCCTGCTTGGATACTCCTGCATCCTTTATACAGCTTTCACATGGTTCTCTGACCTTCTCTATTACTGGCCTCACCAGCTCTTCCATCTTGGCTCTGGTGAGGTCGTAGTTCATGTGTTTGGGTCCACTATCGTCTGCGTAGATGAACGGGAGGTTAATGTTGGTCTTCTTCATGGTGGACAGCTCTATCTTGGCTTTTTCTGCGGCTTCGGTCAGCCTCTGCATGGCCTCTCTGTTCTGGCTGAGGTCTATGCCCGTATCCTCTTTGAACCTGTTGAGGAAGTGGTTAACCAGTGTCCTATCAATGTCACCGCCTCCCAGCTGGGTGTCACCGTTGGTAGCCTTCACTTCGAACACACC
>JBKHKH010000115.1:0-6077 GCA_046537735.1 Archaeoglobaceae archaeon
TTTTGACGTGCAGGCTGCGGCACATGCGCCACAACCTGTACACACCGGTTCCTTAACCTTAACATCCTTCCAGGTCATCTCTATAGCATTGAAGTCGCAAATTTCTTTACAGATATCACATTTTATGCACTTCTCGGGATCGATGTAAGCAGTTAAAGGATCTATTTCCACTTCTTTACCCAGTAAGGTCATCGCTCTGCTTGCCGCAGCACTTCCCTGGGCAACACTAGCAGGAATATCCTTCGGTGCCTGTGAACACCCCGCCAGAAAAACACCCGAGGTGATGGAATCCACAGGTCTGAGCTTGGGGTGAGCTTCCATAAAGAAATTATCTGCGGAGGTAGACACATTAAGCAATCTTTTGATCTTTTCCACGTCAGAGGGAACTATGGCGGGAGCGAGAACTACCATTTCGAACCCCATCTCCTTGCTCACACCCTCCAGAGTGTCTTCAACGGAGATGCGGAGGTTCCCGGTATTTTTATCTTCCACTATCCTGCTGGGTCTTCCCCTCACAAAATTTACTCCGTTCTCCTTTGCCGCCCAGTAGAATTCCTCATAACCCTTTCCGACTGCCCTCAAGTCCATATAAAATACGTAGACTTCAGCATCAGGATTCTTTTCCTTTATCTGGTGGGTATGCTTTAAGGAGTACATACAGCAGATCCCAGAGCAGTATTTGTTATGTTTCTCACTTCTACTGCCCACGCACTGGATAAAGGCTATTCTCTGGGGTTCTTTCTTGTCCGAGTTCCTCACTACCCTTCCTTCGGTAGGTCCAGAAGCGTTCACCATCCTCTCGAATTCCATGGAGTTGATCACATTCTGGTATCTACCATAGCCGTATTCGGTTACCTTGCTGATGTCGTAAATGTCATAGCCAGTAGCCAGTATTATGGCTCCCGCTTCAATGTCCAGGATCTCGTCCTTCTGAGTGAAGTCTATCGCTTCCGGGTCACACACACTTTCACAAAGACCGCAGCCGATGCAGTGATCGGAATCGATAGTATATATCAGGGGAACGGCCTGAGGGAAAGGAACGTAAATGGCTTTCCTACTGGATACCCCCAAATCGAACTCGCTGGGCACTTCTATAGGGCAAAAATTGCTGCACACTCCACATCCAGTGCAATTGTCCTTGACGTAGCGGGCCTTCTTCCTCACCTTGACCTTGAAGTTGCCCACATAGCCTCTAATATCCTCTATTTCTGAATAAGAAAGAACGTGGATATTTTCATGCTTGCTGACGTCCACCATCTTGGGTCCCAGAATACAGATAGAGCAGTCCATGGTAGGAAATGTTTTGTCCAGCTGAGCCATATGGCCTCCCAGTGAGGTCGATCTTTCTACCAGATAGACTTCTATTCCCTGCTCGGCAAGATCAAGAGCAGCCTGAATACCGGTGACCCCACCACCGACAATGAGTGCTGTGGAGTTTACCGTCAACCTCCTCCTCTCCACCGGGACTAAAAACCTTGATTTTGCCACAGACATCCGTATCAGTGCTTTAGCCTTTTCCGTGGCATAGGGGTCCCTCATGTGCACCCACGAGCACTGCTCTCTGATATTGGCGAATTCCAGGAGAAATGGATTCAATCCAGCTTCTTCTATGGCTTTTCTGAAGGTCGATTCGTGCATGCGGGGGGAGCAGGCCGCAACCACAATTCTGTTGAGGTCATGTTCTTTAATAGCATCTTTTATCTCATCCTGACCGGTTTTAGAGCAAGTATATGAGCTGTCCTTAGCGAAGACAACGTTATTCAGAGTTTTTGCGTACTCTGCCACACTCTTCACATCTACCGACTCCCCGATGTTCTTACCGCAATGGCAGACAAAAACACCCACCCGAGGAGAGCCATCTCCATTTCCACTTGAGCTCATATCAACCACTCTCCACCTTGCTCTTTTTATGAGATGCTTCTTGAGATGCTTCTTGAGATGCTTCCATCTTTTCTTCTCCTTTGACCTTCTTTTTCCGTGACATCTTCTCTATTTTTCCTATACCCTCAGCAGAGACCTCTGTGGTTTGAATATATCCCTCTCTGGTGGCATCCTGAAGCAACTCCTCCCCGATCTCAGTCCTGACAATTACAGTTCTCCATCCTCTGGAAGACCCTATACTCCCTATAGAGATATCGCTCAGATCTGCGGTCAGATCGGTACAGAATTGGCACGCCAGAGGAGTGTCCATCTCGGGATGGGTTCCTCTAGGGCAGAAAACACCAATTATCAGCTTTAGCTCCTCCAGCCCGATGGACTGGATCGTTCTGGCAGCAGTAACATTACAGGGCACCCCTACCAGAGCAATTTTCTTATATCCCTTATCCACTGCCTCATGAAGCATAGAAACGTTGGGAGAAATACCGAATTTTATTCCCGCAGCTTCTATTATGTCTTGAGGTTTTGTAGCCAGAGCAGGAGTATTATCCTTCATCACAATAGCACAATCTATAATTCCCTTTTCCAGGGCATAAATGAGTAACGTGCTGGTACCTCCACCATGAGTGGTCGCTGTTAAAATACTCTTCTTCAGGCTTCTGATAGAGAGTATTCGCTCTTCTTCCATGGGTTTCATGGATTTGTACTCTTTGAAGATCCTGGTCTTGGGACAGATGAAGTAGCAAGAAGCACAGTTCACACACTCCCCCACCAGCTGGGGAGTATAATCGATAATCTCTATGGCGTTCTCATCGCAAACAGCGACACAAGCGCCACAAAGTGAGCAGAGGTCCTTCTGGATGATCAGATCACTGAGTATCTCGAATACATTACCCTTCTCGTCATAATCCAGGATGAAGTTCCGTATCTGGTCGATATTTACGTCCTCTCCTTCGAATATCCACCTCAGCAAACCAGTAGAGAAGGGCCTAACAGTATTATCGTATATCTCGTTCAACCTGGGGTTTAAGTCCAGCTTGGTTTCCTTGACCACTGTTTCAGCGCTCTCTACAGATTCGAAAATATTCTGCGACCATTCTAGCTCCTCTGATTCCATGATGTTCAAAGAAAGAGCCTTAAAGGGACACGATTCTACGCATAAACCGCAGCCGTTGCATAGACCTCCGATTACTCTGATCTTACCTCCTTCTACCTTTATCTCTTTTTTGTCGTTATAGTGCATGGGAAAATTAACCGGACACACGATTGCGCAGTTACCGCAACCAGTGCACAGGTCTTCATCAACTATAAGCTCCATGAGTCACCTCTTGATGAGTTTCTTAAAAGCTTCTTCATGAGTTTTCGTCCAGGGATTCTTCTCCTTTACGGAGTAACTGGCATTCCTTCTGGATACAGTTATCACATCTACTGGACATGCCTGCTCACAGGCACCACAATATATACACATTTTTTCATCTACTTTGATCCTCTCTACATCCTGCCCCAATTCCAGTTTAGGAAAGTAAATAGCACCTGTAGGACATACTTCTACGCACACGCCACAGGCCTGGCACTCATCCGAGTTTATATCGATCTCTCCTGAAAACACCTTTTCTACGATTATTGCATCCTCAGGGCAGGCTATAGCACAGCTGGTACAATAAACACACCTTGTACTATCCCTTTTAAAGCCATTTTGGCAGTTTATGGCTCCTCTGGGACAGGCTTTTTCGCATTCATTGCAATCTGGAGGGCACTTATTGGTGTCAACCTCATAGATCAAGGAATAACGAGGATTACCTTCAAAATTTTTTATCGGCTCCCCATTTTCCGAGACCTCTATGGCGTTGAAAAGGCAGACTTCACTGCATACCCCACATAATAGGCATTCATCCAGATTGATAACTATTAATGGATTCTTATCTTTTGAAGATGGAGGGTTAAGCTGAATACATTCCTGGGGACATACTTCTGCACACATCCCACAACCTGAGCAAAGTTCTTTCCAATAGTTTAAAGTCCTTGTGGTGAGATGTGACTTTCGTTCAAAGTGAATATTGCCCTCTTCAACTTTAGATTTAAATAGGAGTTTATCCATCACCATAAATCATGAAAGTTTAATATGACTTTAAAAAGTTTTGGTAGGGAGGAAAGGAACTGTTTAAAAGTGTTTGGAAAAATACCGATCAGACAGAAAGGTTATAACCTGATTCCGTTTAACCGATAGGAGGAATGTGAATGGAAAGTCTTTCAGAGCGACTTAAAAAATTTGGACTTGATTCGGACAAATGCTACCAGTGCGGAACTTGTACTGGTGACTGTCCGGTAGCTCAAATCGATTCCCGATTCAATCCCAGAAAAATAGTCCTCGCTACTACCCAAAATAGCGAGTCAGTTGATTCACTTCCTGTATGGTTATGTGCAACCTGTTATAAATGCTACAGGTGCCCCAGAGACGTTAATCCCGCCGAGATCCTGAGTGTTGTCAGGAAGCTCTCCGTCAAAAAAGGGAACACACCAAAAGTAACCAAATCATTTGCGCAACTGGTCAAGAAATATGGAGAATTGCCAGAAATAAGGCTGGCTATGGAAGTTAAGGGTATAAAGGCCATAAATACTACTCCTTTCTCTGTGGTCATGGAGATGCTAAAAAAGGGTAAAATAAACTTCATCCCCAAAAAATCTCCTGGCGCCGATGAAGTAAAGAAAATATTTGAAATCGCCGGTGATGCTGATGAGTGAGACCAATTTTAGATATGCTTATTTTCCCGGCTGTTCCTCTAAATCGACATCAATTGAGTATCACATTTCTACCCTGAAAGTTGCCAGCAAGTTAGGCATAGAGTTACTGGATATGGAAGAGGAAAACTGCTGCGGAACTCACAACGTTGAGGACTATAATGAGGACATCTGGCTGGCTCTCAACGCCAGAAATCTAGCTATTGCCGAGAAACTGGAAGCAGATCTGGTGACCATATGTTCAGGGTGCTTTTTGACCACCAAAAAAGCCCAAAAAACTCTGGAAAATAGCCAAAAAGTGAAAAAAGAGACCAACAAGATACTAAAGGAGATAAACAAAGAGTATTCAGGAAACAAAAAGGTAAAGCACATTCTGGGCGTTCTAGTATATGATTTCGGCCTGGAAAGACTGAGGGGTTTTGTGAAGAGGGAGCTGGGCATTAAAGTGGCTCCTTATTATGGATGCCAACTCCTGAGACCGCCTGAAATAACCAATTTCGATGATCCAGAGAATCCCACGACTCTGGAGAGGCTGCTGAAAACTA
Source organism: Archaeoglobaceae archaeon (assembly GCA_046537735.1). GTDB lineage: Archaea > Halobacteriota > Archaeoglobi > Archaeoglobales > Archaeoglobaceae > JdFR-22. The sequence continues at coordinate 5,163 of JBKHKH010000115.1, forward strand.
TCGGTTGTGAAGTGGCCGATTATCCCCGAAAGATAGATTGCTGTGGTGCCCCTCTAACTCTAACCGAGGGTCAAATGATGCAGTCCATGGTGGAGAAGATCCTGCAGGAAGTTAGAGAAAGTGGTGCCGATTGCATTTCCACTATCTGTCCTCTATGTCACTATGCTCTGGAGACCAGCCAATTCTCGCTAAAGGAGGAGAAAATACCGGTTATACATGTGACCCAACTCGTGGGTATGGCCATAGGATTAAGCCCAGAAGAGCTGGCACTGGATAAGAACCTCATCAACACCAGGAGTCTGGTGGACAAGGTTTATGACCGACATTAAAAAATTGCTTCACCAAAACCCCCATCTGCTGGACATTAAAGCTGAAAGAGGACAAAAAAAGAGAAAGAAGAAATACGATGAAAAGATCGATTCCCATTTCGATAAGTCACACGAGATCTCCAAGCGATACGTGAAAAAGGTCAAGGATCTTCCTCAATGGGAGACCAAATACTTGAACCAGATGTTCGACTACGGCAGCAAAATGGGAGAAGAATACGCTGTTTCCCTAGAAGAAGTGGAGAGATTATTTAACCGGGTTTTGTTCAATTACGTCAAAGGAGGATTCCTGGGAGCATTTATCTCCGGAATGTATTCCGGGATCTTGAAAAGAGATAATAAGATCGTTCTCGATCTCTTCAACTATTATAGTGTTTCAGGATTGGGTTTCAGGCATGCCCAGGGCAAGCTGGAAGTCAATGGACACCGGGCCTTATACTTGGGTGCTGAAGCTACTGGTGGAGAGATCCTGGCCAGAGGGAATATGAGCAACTGCGTGGGAAAGAAGAACAATGGATGTACCATAACGGTAGAAGGCAATGTGAGGAATTGGGCGGGGATGGAAATGAAAGATGGTGTGATAAGGGTC